>DATKNZ010000189.1:0-10141 GCA_035541055.1 Candidatus Acidiferrum sp.
TTCACAGGCCGCCGTAAGTTCGGCCAGGGGGTGCTTGCGATTCACGGGCATGATCTTGTTGCGCGTGGTATCGGTGGCCCCGTGCAGAGAAATGGCCAGTCGAAACTGGAGCGGCTCCTCGGCCAGCCTGCGGATTTGCGGCGCGAGGCCGCTGGTGGAAATAGTGATCTTGCGCGCCCCAATGCCCCCGCCCCAGGGCGCATTCAGGATCTTCAAGGCTCTGAGCAGGTTGTCGTAGTTGGCGAGCGGCTCGCCCATCCCCATGATCACCAGGTTGCTGATGAGTCGCTGCTCGGTCGGGGCCTCCTCTGCCGAGGCGCATGAGCCTCCCGGTTGGGCGGCATCCCATCTTTCAACCGCAAGGACCTGCTCCACGATCTCCTCGGGACGCAAGTTGCGTTTGAACCCCGACAGGCCGCTCGCGCAGAACTTGCACCCGTAGGCGCAGCCCACCTGGCTGGAAACACAGAGGGTGTGACGGTCGCTGGGGTCGCCGTATAGCGCCGGGTTCGCCGGGATCAGCACGCTCTCGATCAGTGAGTGGTCTTGCAGGCGCCAGAGGAACTTCTGGGTGGTGTCCCGCGCCCCCTGGAGGCGGACCAGTTCGAGGCCGCCCAGGGCGCAATGCGCGCGGAGGCGCTCCCGAAGTGACGCCGGCAAGTTGGACATCTCATCCCAGGCGGTAGCGCGGTGCACATAGAGCCATTGCAGGAGTTGCCTGGCGCGGTAGGCTGGCTCGTTCCAGGCCTTGAATTGCGCTTGGAGTTCCTCGGCGGTTTTGGATTTGACGTCCGGCAGCACTCGCTATCTGGGCAGGTAATACTTCTCCGTGTATTCACGCACCATGCGATCCGTCGTGAACTGCGGCACAAGCGTTACCATGGCGCGGCGGATTCTCTGAATCCATTGCCGCGGGATGCCTTGGGCGTCACGGAGATAAAAGAGCGGGATGACCTCCTGCGTGAGCACCTTGTAGAGATTCGCGCTGTCCACGCGGTCCTGCTGCTCCACCGATTCGGCATGGGAATCCTCGCCGATGGCGAAGCCATTTGTGCCGTCGTAGCCCTCTCTCCACCAGCCGTCCAGGATGCTGAGGTTGAGGCAGCCGTGGCAGCCCGCCTTCATCCCGCTGGTGCCCGAGGCCTCCAACGGGCGGCGCGGCGTGTTCAGCCAAACGTCGCAGCCGGAAACCATCTGGCGGGCGACGTGCATGTCGTAGTTCTCGATAAAGACCAGATGCCCCTTCAGCTCGCTGTATTTGCTCAGGTGAATGATGTGCTGGATGTAGCGCTTGCCGTCGTCGTCGCGGGGGTGGGCCTTGCCGGCAAAGACGAACTGCACCGGCTGGGCCTGGTCTTTGGCAAGGCGGATAACGTTCTCCAGTTGCTGAAAGATGAGCGGCGCCCGCTTGTAAGTGGCGAACCGGCGGCCGAAGCCGATCGTGAGCGGATCCACGCCCAGCAACTGATCGAAAGCGATGAAGTCTCCCTGCGTCAGGCGCTGCTGTTGGATGAGCAGACGGCGCCGGCAAAACTCCACCAACTCCCGGCGCAGGCGGAAGCGCATTGCCCAGATCTCTTCGTCCGTGATGAAGGCAGGGTCGGCCACCCGCTGCCAGAATTCCGGCGTGTCGAGCTGCTCCTCCCAGGTCTTGCCCGGGATGCCCGCGGACGGGAATGAGGGGTCCGTCAGCCGGCGTTGCCACGCGCGGCGGACCGTGCCCTTCATCCAGCCCAGGAGGTGAATGCCATTGGTGATGTGGCCGATAGGGACCTGCTCGACGGGCCGATCCGGGTAAAGGCTATGCCACATCCGGCGGCTGACGCGGCCGTGCAATTCGCTCACCGCATTGGCGGCGCGGGAAAGCTTCAGCGCGAGGACAGTCATACAGAATGGCTCCTGCTGGTCCTTGGGGTTCACGCGCCCCAGCTTCATGATCTCCTCAAACGGGACCGGCGTCTGAGCCCGAAAACGGTGCAGCGCGTAGTCCATCAGGTCCGGGCTGAATCGGTCGTGGCCCGCCGCCACCGGCGTGTGCGTCGTGAAAATACACTCGCCCTTGGTCTGCGCGAGGGCCTCTGCAAAACTCCGGCCTGCTGCCATCTTCTCGCGCACCAGCTCCAGCGTGAGAAAGGCGGCATGCCCCTCATTCATGTGGAAGACCGAGGGCATCAACTGCAGCTCGCGCAAAAGCCGGACGCCGCCGATCCCCAGCAGCACCTCCTGCATGATGCGCGTGGTGCTGTCGCCGCCGTACACCCGCAGCGTCAGGTCGCGGAAGTGCTGCTCGTTCTCCGGGCGGTTGGCATCGAGCAAATAGACCGGCACGCGGCCCACATTGGCTCGCCAAGCCTGGAAAGCCACCTGGTTCATGCCTATATCCACATGGCAGACCAACGGCTCGCCCCTCTCGTCGAGGACGGCCTCGATTGGCAGGTTCTTCGGATTCAGCAGCGTGTAGTATTCGGCCTGCCAGTTGTTCGAGTCTATGGACTGCTGAAAATACCCTTCCCGGTAAAACAAGCTGATGCCGACGAGGCCGAGCCCCAGGTCGCTCGCAGATTTGGCATGATCTCCCGCCAGCATGCCAAGGCCCCCGGCGGCGATCGGCAGCGTCTCGTGGAACCCGAACTCGGCGGAGAAATACGCCACGGGACGCGCGCGCAACGAGGGCGCATGTTGCGCGCCCCACGTCTGCTGTTTGCCCATGTAGCTCTCGAAATCCCGCAGCACCGCCCGCACCCGCTCCGCCAGGTAAGGGTCCTGCAGGCGCATGCGCAGCTCGTATTCCGAGACCTCGTGCAGCACCGCCACGGCGTTGTGGTATAAATTCTGCCAGCCGCGGGGAGACAGGGCCGCAAAGATTTCCTGCGCGCCCTGGTTCCAGGTCCACCAAAGATTGCGGGCCAGCTTGTTCAGCCCAACCGTCAGTTCCCGTAGTTCGTCGCTTGATAGCGGCTTTCTGGTCATAATTGGCAAATAGGCTCGCTCATAACTTCGGTTTTGCGAGCCGATTGACCTGAAACCGTACCGGCGCAGCCCAGCCCCGGCAACCAGATTCTCCGTGCCGCTTCGGCCCGTTCAAGGCTGAAGCCGTGGCGATGCACAGATGAACACACATGGACACAGATGCACTAGACCGTGGCCTGCCGCCGTCCGGCCCAGACCAGTGCCCGGTGAAGTAACCGCCGCGCCTCAAAAAGGTGATGCCGCCCGTTCATACCTGTGTCCGTCTGCGGTTTGAATGGCGCGCTTCCCAAATCCCCGCTCACGCACTACTCTGCCATCGGGACTCGCGCCGCTGATGAGAAAATACTTGCACGTCGTTAACGTCGGGATTCAAAACAACCTGACCTACCGGTTCAATTTCCTCGCGCGCACCCTTTTCGGCCTCATTCCGCTGGTTGCCATCCTCTACGTTTGGAAGACCATTTACGCCGGCAACGGCGGCAACGGCACGGTCGGCACCTATTCACTCTCCCAGATGGTCTCGTACTATTTGCTCATCACCCTCGTGGATGCCCTGACGGCGGTGAACGAAGACGACTGGCAAATCGCGGCGGACATCAAAGACGGCAACATCAGCCAATTCCTCCTCAAGCCGATTGATTACCTCTGGTACCGCCTGTGCCTGTTCCTGTCCGGCCGTATTACCTATATCGCCGTCGCGGCAATCCCGCTCGGCCTGTTCATCGGTTACCTGCACGCCTATTTCGTGCTGCCGGCGAACTGGACGGCCTTCGCCTGCTTCCTGGTCTCCATGGTGCTGACGGCGCTGCTGCAATTCTTCACCTCCTACGCCATGGCCATGCTGGCCTTTTGGGTGCTCGAAGTCTCCACCTTCATCTTCATCCTCTTCGCCTTCGAATACCTCGCCAGCGGCCACCTCTTCCCCCTGGACATCCTCCCACACGGCCTCGAGCAGGCCCTCTATCTCACGCCCTTTCCTTACCAGCTCTACTTCCCGGTGAGCATCTACATGGGCAAAACCTCCGGCGCCGATCTCGCTCGCGGCATGGCCATCCAGGCGGCCTGGGTGGTTGCCGCCTATCTGCTCGCCCGCTTCGCCTGGCGGCGCGGCATCAAATACTACTCGGCGGTTGGAGGCTGAAGGCATGAATTCTGACTCGCCCGCCGCCCAGGCCGCGCCGGCCCCGCGTTCCACGCCGACACGGATCGCGCAACACGTCTCCCGTTATCTCTCCGTCTATTCCGCCCTGTGGCGCAACTCCGTCAGCCGGGAAATGTCCTTCAAGAGCAATTTCCTGCTCTGGATCGTGGTGGAGCTGCTCTGGTTCGGCCTGCAACTCAGCTTCATCACCGTCCTTTACCTGCACACCGACCACATCGGCACCTGGACCAAATGGCAGGTCGTGCTGCTCATCGGCGCCAGCCATTTCATCCAGCAAATCTTCCAGGCGTTCTTCCTGGTCAACTGCACGAACCTCTCGGAGCTCGTGCGCACCGGCAAGCTCGACTTCCTCCTCCTGCTGCCCGTCAACACGCGCTTCGTCGTTTCCCTGCGCCAGGTGGACCTCGGCGCCTTCGTCAACGCCGCTTCCGCCCTGGTCGTGATGGGCTACGCCGCCGCGCAACTGCACCTCGTGCCCACTCCCATCCAGGTCATCGGCTTCCTCGTGCTTTGCGCCGTCGGCATCGCGATCCACTACTCGCTCATGTTCCTCCTGGCCAGCATCAGCTTCTGGACCGTGCGCGCCCAGGGCATCGTATGGGGCTACTACAACCTCTTCAACATCGCCCGCATGCCCGACGAAGCCTTCCGCGGCCTTTTCAAAGCCCTGTTCACCTTCGCCCTCCCCATGCTCTTAGTTTCCAACGTCCCCACCCGCGTCCTCGCGGACAAGCTCACCTCCCCCAAGCCCCTTCTCCTGCTCCTTGGCATGGGCGTCATATGCTTCCTCATCTCCGAATGGGGCTGGCGCGCCTCCGTCCGCCGTTACACAAGCGCTAGCTCGTAGAAAGAGGAAAGAAGCAGTTCTCTTTCTCTGGGTTCCTCTGCGGCTCTCTGCGCCTCTGCGTTAAAAGTCTGCCGACCCCTCTGCACTTCGCACTTCCGAATAAGCCCTTGTGCTCCGGCATTTTAACGCTCCAACGCTCCGCGCCCCCTTCACCCCCCTTTGCGTCTTTGCGTCTTTGCGTTAAAATTCAACCTATTATATGGACGAACCTACCAAAACGTTCGACTGGCCCCTGGCCAACGACGCCGAAGCCTTCCTCCGCCGCCAAATCGAAGCCTTCCTCCAACAGCACCCTGCCGCCCGCCGCCTTGCGGATCGCCTGGCCGCCGAAACCGCCACCGACTTCTTCGAATGGACCGATCACCTCGTCCTTTCCCCGGCCCAGGAAAAGACCCTCCAGGACCTCGGCTTCCAGCGCGATGCCCAGGCCGAAACCCCCGACGGCGAGACCGTCTATGAACATCCCCGCACCACCCTCCCCCGCGTCCTCCTGGCCCGCGGCCAAAAGCACAGCCCCGGCCTCCTCGCCCTCCGCCCCGAATTCATCGCCGACTTCATCGCCGCCCATAACCTCCCCGGCGAACCCGAAGGCGAACCCTGCTCCCGCTACCGCCGCATCCTCGTCGCCGAAGACGACGGCACGCGCCTCGAAGCCGTCGAGCGCCGCGCCTATCGCGGCTTCGTTCCCGCCCCGCTCCAACCCGGCGAGCTAAGCCGCATCGTCAAAGCCCGCGAACTCCTTCGCACCCGCCCACGCCACTTCCCCGACGACGCCGCAGGCTTCCGCGCCGCCAATCAAATCCTCGACCGCGTCCTCGGCCTGGTCTCCCCCGACCTCGCCTGCCAATTCTTCTTCGAAACTGAGCGCGCCTATTGGGAAAGCCGCAATCGCGCCGGCCGAATTCAGAAATTCCGCCAGGACCGCCTCGGCCTCGGCTGGGGCAATCACGACCACCACACCTTCCGCTGCTCCCGCGAACACTTCGTGGACCTCGTCCAGTTCCTCCTTCGCCTCGGCTTTACCAAACGAGAGCGCTACTACGCCGGCGCTGAGGCCGGCTGGGGCGCCCAAGTCTCCGAGCAATCCGCCACCGGCATTGTCGTCTTCGCCGACGTGGACCTCCTCCCCGAAGAAACCCAGGTGGATTTCTCCACCCACAAACTCACCCCCGCCCCGCGCCTGGGCACTGTCGGCCTTTGGGTCGCCCTCCACGGCGAAAGCTTCCTCCAGGCCGGCATGCACCACCTCGAAGCCCGCTTCGATTTCGACCTCCTCCGCGACCAGTTGCAGGCTTCCGGCGTCAACACCATGCCCCCCTTCTCCGATTTCGCCTTCCTGCGCCAGGCCTTCACCGAAGGCGAACGCTGGCCCGTCAGTCCCGAACGCCTCCAACGCCTTTCCGCTGCCGGCCTCATCACCCCCCACCAACTCAGCCAATTCACCCGGGAAGGCGCCATCGGCAGCCATCTCGAGAACCTCCAGCGCCACGGCGGCTTCAAAGGCTTCAACCAAAAGTCCGTCAGCGTCGTCATCGCCGCCACCGACCCTCGAAAAAATCACTTCCAGGATGCGCCCACGGCGGCGTAGGGCGAGGAGATCAAGTCATGCGGTGGCAAACCCGGGTCGGCGAAGCGGGGGATCAGCCGATGAATCTGCTGGGGCAGAAGCGCCGGGTCGCTGGTCAGGGAGCAAAATGAGAGCGCAACAGGGCGTCGCCTGCACCCAAATAGTTGGAAATCAGCAACATCCTTGAGTCGGCGATCTATCCATCCAGCAGCCTTTTCTTCTCTTCCGGAGAGAGGGTGGCATATTCGTCGTTCACGACGTAGACCAATTCCTTCGAGCCAATTCCTCGAATGCCTGCTTCTATCAGTACGAACTCTTCCCACCAGTCGTGGTTGAACTGAGACTTCAGATCAAAGCCCCTCCTGGAGAATGCAAATGATAGACTCGACAACTTCTGAAGTCTTGCAGCCGCGTTGATGCAAGCACCAACATAGTCTCGACCGTCGCCTATCGCGATTACCTGGCCCCGAGCAATCCCGCATCGGAGCCTTCCAGGGATTTTCGCAAACATCATAGACGACTTCGGAAGGTAGTCGGTCTTGTATTTGCGGCAAACTTCATAGAGAGAAACCACTAAGCTGCCTAAATCGCCCTTTGGAACGGATGAGCTGTCCCAAAGGAATAGCACACCATCCCCGAGAAACTTCGCGAAGAAGGGAAGTTGGCACCAGAGGCGGATACTGCCGCCTTCTCGCGAGTGAGTTAACTCCTTTGCGACGGAGCTAAATAGCCAACCGAGGAAGTCGCGCAGATACTCTGGAACTACAAGGTGCGGATCAATCTGGTTACAGAAGTCCGTAAAACCTTCTAGATCAAAGATCGCGGCGACACATTGAGAAATGATCCCATCGCGCGCCAGATCTCCCACGTCAAGAACCGACGGATTGAATGAATCAAACTGAGCCTGCGACAGGATGTCAAACTGACCGGTGCGCTTGTATTGGATTTTGAACATTTGATTCCTGCGTGGAGCGTGGCGGCTAACCCCGTTTTAGGTTTACATACAAACGCCTCGCCTCCACGGGTGCCCGGTTCCCATTCATGAATTGCCTCATACGCCTTTCACGTCCGCATGTAAAGGCCTAAAGTCGGCGATCTACGGCTCTGGAAATCCACCCCCCTCTATCCGGACATCCCACCACTCACGAACCCTGCTCATTCATCCCGACGTAGAACGCCAAAGGCGTGCCATCGTGCAGCCCAGGCATCCGTCGCTGACCACTCCGTCCCCACTCCGTATCCTCGCCGTGACCTCACCGTAGTACCTCTGATAGCTTATCAGAGGTACTACGGTGAGGTGACGGCGAGGATCCGGAGTGGTCATGGGGTGGTGACGGGTGTAACTCGGTGATGGAGGCGTAAGCGCTTCTAGGACAGTCACTTAATCTAATCCGCCTCTTTGCCAAGGCGTTCGAAGCGGCGGGAAGTGAAGGTCTGCGTGTGGCCATCCTCCTTTATCGTTATAATTGCGGCGGTGCCTGGGAAGGAATCCGCCAGCGCGAGGCCGCGCTTTACGCCGAGGATGCTGACGGTGGTGTCGAGGCTGTCGGTGGTGGTGGCATTGGGGCCGATGATGGTGGCTTGGATGCGGTTGGTGAGGCCGAGGCCGGTGGCGGGATCAAGGATGTGGGAGTAGCGGACGCCGCCGATTTCGATGAATTGCTCGCTGTCGCCGGAGGTGGAGATGCCGGCGTTGTGGAGGAGGACGGTGCGGGCGATTTGATTTGTGCGGGTGCCGAGGGTGGCGATGCCGATTTTCCAGCCGGGCTGGCCGGGCGGGGAATCTCCGACGGCGATGTCCCCGCTGGCGGCGACGACCGCGCGAGTGATTCCCCTGCCCTGCAAGACAAGCATGGCTTGGTCGGCGGCATAGCCTTTGCCGATGCCGCCGAGGTCGAGGCGCATGTTGGGCGCGAGCAAGGTGACGGTGCGGGCGCGAGCATCGAGCCGGACGTTCCGCCAGCCGACGGCGGCCCGGGCGGCGGCTAATTCGGCTTGTGTGGGCAGGGATTTGCGTTTGCGGGAAAAGCGCCAGAGCCGCACGCACGGGCCGATGGTTATGTCGAACGCGCCGTCGGAGCGCTGGGCAATCATGAGGGACTGGCGCAGGACGTTGAAGAGGTCGGGGCTGGCAGGCACAGGCTTACCCCAGGGCTGGTCGCAGAGGCGCATGAGTTCGCTGTCCGCCTGGTAATCGCTCATGATGTCTTCGAGGGCGTCCACGCGTTTGAAGGCGGCCTGGGCGGCGGCTTGGGCGCGGGAGGCATCCGGGGCATAGAGGGTGATGGTGAATAGCGTGCCCATGGCAGGGTGCTGGAATTCGAAGCGGTGGAGAGCGGGAGTGGGGGAAGGAGAGCGGCAGGAGGCCAAGGCTAGCGTGGCAGCCAAGGAGAGGAGTGCGGCGGATTTGGAGGGGAGAGGGAGGAGGGACGACGGGCGAGCGCGGAAGGAGATGGGCAATAGCCGATAGGCAATAGCCAATAGCCGATTAAAGAGTGCGGATTGGCGCTCGGCGATTGGCGATTGGCGATTGGGGACGGGCAAGAGCCGATAGACAATAGCCAATAGCCGATGGAAGCGGGTGGATTGGGTATTGGCGATTGGCGATTGGCGATTGGGGATGGGGAATAGCCGATAGACAATAGCCAATAGGCAATTGAAGTGTGCGGATTGGCTATCGGCTATTGGCAATTGGCTATTGCCGACGGGGTCGCGGAGGGGCCGAGCTTGATTCTGAGCGCCAAACATACCGGCATTATCATGCCGGCTTGGCCCCTAAATGAAAAGGCCGGCCCGGTAAACGTCCTCGCTTGCCGCGGGGAAATGCCCCGCGGCGCCAACCTGGAAGGTTGGCAGGACGGGAGCAAGCCGGAGGCTCGCTCTACTACTGAAGGTCCGGAACGGCTCAGGCTTTCGCCACGGGGAGCACGGGCGGGTCTTTGAAGATGTTGTGCTCGCTGGGCATGGGTGGCTGCAGCGTGCGGAATGCGCCCCACTGCATGGAGGCGCAGTCTTTGTAAAGCTGCTCGGGGCCGTAGGAGAACTTGGAGTTCAACACGACGTCCCATTCGACTCCGGCGCCGCTGTAGGCGGCTTCGCGGCCCATGATGGCGGTCAGCGTGCTGTCGGCGACTTGTTTGGCTTCGTTCAGGTCGGTTCCTTTGACGATGGCATTAATCAGGTCAATGTGTTCCTGGACGTATGGGTTTTGGTCGCCCTCTTGTTTGCGGTAGCGCCAGAGTTGGCCGCCTTTGGGCTGGACGCGGTTGCTGGGGTCGGCGGTGCCCTTGGTGCCCATGACGCCTTCGCTGACCGAGGACCATTCCCGCTTGATTTGGCCGCAGTAGCCATACATGCGCACGCCGTTCGCGTATTCGTATTCGATGGCAAAGTTGTCCCATATCTCGCCCGATTTGCCGTCCAACTGCTGCCGGGAACCCATGCCCCAGGCTTTCACGGGGTGGTCGTTCATGATCCAATTGCAGACGTCGAGATTGTGGACGTGCTGCTCGCAGATGTGGTCGCCGCAGAGCCAGATGTAGTGATACCAGTTGCGGATCTGGCGCTCCAACTCGGTGTCGCCCTGGTCGCCGCG
>DATKNZ010000190.1:0-9012 GCA_035541055.1 Candidatus Acidiferrum sp.
TCTCGCCGGGCATCTTCGAAGGCTACAAGCCCAGGCGGCAGGCCGATTTTGATACCCTGCGCGCGCGCGGGGTGCGGACGATTGTGAGCCTGCAGCAGATGCCCTGGGATATCTGGCCCGAGCGGCGGCACGCCCTGTCCAGTGGATTCGAATACCGGAATGTTCCCATCATGGCCTCGCCGCTGGAGCCTGGGGAGGAAGCGGTCAAACGGGCCCTACTCTTGCTGAATGACCGTTCCTTGCGCCCCGTATTCGTGCACTGCTTCGCGGGTAAAGACCGGTGCACTCTCACCGTCGGGCTTTACCGCATTTACTTCCAGGACTGGAAACCCGAAGACGCGTGGGCCGAGATGCTGGGGTCGGGCTTCCATGTCCGATGGACGTTGTATGGGTTGGAGGCTTACTTCTGGAGCCACACGGGGGCGCCCGAGTGGGTGCGGTCCGCGCGCGCGGTGTCCAGCGCCATCCAGGCTGCCCGGTAGGGGCGGGGTGCATCTTGCCACTGTTCTTAGCTGGGTAGGGACGCCTCGCCGAGGCGTCCGTTTCCGGCACACCCGGACGCCTCGGCGAGGCGTCCCTACCTGAACAGGGACAGTGGTGAGATGCACCTTTAGGGGGGTGCTCCTCCAATGGCGGGCGGTCTTGCCCCTATAGCTGCCGTCACGCCGGCGGGCGAGCTTGCCTTGGCCCCGGCGAACCGCCGGGGCCTACAGCGCCATGTTCAGACGAATGGAGGTGTGGTCGCATCGGTGCGGGCGACGCGGCGGACGCACCGCTCGGCAGCGCGGCTGGGTAGGGCCGCCTCGCCGAGGCGTCCGTTTGTCGCGCGCGCGGACGCCTCGGCGAGGCGTGCCTGCCGGGCTGCTTCTGCTCGTTCTCCTGCTCTCGGCAACCTGGCCATGCTCAGGCTACTCGCTGTTCACGCACGAGGAGATCGTGGACATTCTCTGGCTGGACGACATTCAGCCCATGCTTTTGCAGCGATACCCCGGCGCCACACCCGAGCAACTGCGCCGGGCCCATGCATGCGCCTACGGCGGCTCGCTCGTCCAGGATATTGGCTACTACCCGTTCGCCAACCGGCTCTTCAGCGACCTGACGCATTGCGTTCGCAGCGGTGAGTTCGTGGCCAACTTGATCCGGGAGGCAGAGGACATGGACGAATACGCCTTCGCCCTGGGGGCGCTGTCGCATTACGCCGGGGACATCGCCGGACACCCCGTCGTGAATCGCGCGGTGGCGATCTACTTTCCCCGGCTGCGCGCCCGGTATGGGGAGATCGTCACGTGCGCGGATTGCCATCGGGCGCACCTGCAGGCTGAGTTCGGCTTCGACATCACCCAACTGGCCAAGAGGCGCTATGCCTCGCAGGCCTACCACGATTACATCGGGTTCGAGGTTTGCACGGCGCAGCTCGAACGGGCGTTTCGCCGGACCTACGGCGTGCCGCTGCAAGAGGTTGTCCCGCACGTGGACCTGGCGGTGCGGACCTTCCGGCAGGCCGTCAGCCGCGATATCCCCTGGATGGCGCGGGCGGCGTTAACGGGGCGGCACCCGGAACGCGTGCCGGAAGCGGCCGACGACAGCGAGGCATTGTTCCTATACAACCTCTCGCGCACGGATTATGCGCGGTATTGGGGCAAGGAATCCCACCGGGCGGGCCTGCTGGCGCACGTTGTCGGGTGGGTGATCCGCTGCCTGCCCAAGGTGGGAGCGCTCGATGCCATGGGCTACAAGGTGCCGACGCCCGAGACGGAAGCCCTCTTCATCCAAAGCGTGAACGAGGCAGTGGCCCAATACCGCTTGCTCCTCCAGCAGGTCAGCCGCGGCGAACTGGAGTTCGCGGAGATGGACTGCGATACGGGCCTGCCCACGGCCCAGGGAGAATACGCAACGTCTGACCAGGCCTACGCGCGACTTTTTGCCGGGCTGGTTAAACGGGGCCTGCAGGAAATACCGCCCGACCTGCGGGCCGACATTCTTGACTTCTACGCGGGCGGTGAGGTTGGCCTGCGAGCTCAAGGGGAAGGGCAGACGTGGGCGCCGAAACCGGCCGAGATGGAAGCGCTCAGGGCCACCGCAGGGTCAGGGGTCGTGAGGCGCCTGCCGGGGCCACGGCCAAGGCTGTGCAGCCCCAAAACGTAGTAGCGTAAGCCTCCGGCTTGCGCCCGTCCCGGCGGGCCTCCGGGTTGCCGCGTTGGGACGATCGCAAGCCGGAGGCTTACGCTGCTTCAGGCGTAAGGATAACGTACCTTCGCGATGGGCGTGCCGCGCAAGTCAATCTGTGCGAGGTCGGCCGTGCCCAGGCCGGCTTGCTCAGCCAGCAGCAGGTGGTTGTCGCAGAAATGGAATGGCTTGGTCCCCCGGGCGGCACGCGGGTTTTCGTAGCCCATGACGGCTACGCCGACCGCATCCGTGGACACGGGGTTGAATCCAGCAATGAGCACGCCCGGCGTGGTGAATTTGAGTTTTTCCAGGCCCCCCCAGGGGCCTTCGCCGCCGCTCATCGCGGTGATGCCGTCAATGATCCCCAGGTGGATGGGCCGCGCGGCGCACACGTCGGCGGTGACGCGCGGCACTCGCCACGTCGGGTCCGTGGACGTGATCCCGGGCTTGAGCGCCGGGAGCTTGTATTGGTCCATGCCGGTGGGGTCGTGCAGCACGAAGCGGGCGCCGGTGGCATTCTCGTTGCCCATGGCATTGCTGTAGAGGGAATTGGGGGGCAGGCCGAAGAGGTTCTTCATGGTCAGCGTGACGCCGGCGCTGAGATGGTTCTTGAGCTTGGCCATGGACACCAGCACGTCGGTGTCCACGTAGGCGCGGTTCAGGTCGAACGAGCTGAACATATAGCCGCCGCCGGGGACGGGCAGCCGGGCATAGGTGCTGGAGCTGCCCAGGTTGCGCGTGTTCTCGAACTCGACGTTGCCGAGGGCCTCTAGGGCGGGCACATCCCAACCCGCACCGGTGAGCGTGAACTCCAGCCGGGCCCTGCGCTGGGTGGATTCCACGATGCGGACGCGGCGCGCGCCGGCGCCCAGGAGCGCGGCGGTGAGCGCCATGACGCTCGCGGGGTGTGACATGTAGGTTTCGCCGACGGGCCGGCCCAGGATGCGCCTGAAGTCGCTGCCGGTGAGGTTGAGCTTCACCGTCACCGTCTTGTTCTTCACCAGCCAGCCGACGCCGCCGAGCAGATCGAAGCATTTCTCCAGCGCGGGGCGGACCTCCGGGCCGTAGGAATGGCAGGGGACGATGGCGACTTTGGGGGAGGGACGGGCGCCTGGGCTGAGGTCGGCGGCGGCGGCCAGGAGCCGGGCGCGGGCGCAGAGTGACGCGAGCGGCACACCGGCGGCCCACGCCATGCTCTGCTGGAGGAAACTCCGGCGGCTGAAATGCTGGGTCTTCATGATTCGGTCTGCACCACTGTCCACCCGTCGCGGATACAGTCAAGGAGCATGTGCCGGACTCGGCTTGCACCCGGGCGAAGGCGCCGACGGCGCAGCATTAGCGCACAGCCTCGGACTGCTTATTCGAACATAATTGGGGTGAATACCCCATTGGCTTGCCTGTGCACTGCGCCTACTCTGCGTCCAGGATCACAAAGGATAAGAGTTATGTTATCACGTCGCGTGCGGAGTCAAAAGGGGGCGGCTTTGTCTGGTGTTCAATACGAAGGCAACCTGTTCGGCCCACAGAGCAAATGGAGTTCGCTGCTGCGGCGGAGGGAGCACCTGCAGAACGAGATCGCGCGCGGACGCCGGCACCTTGAACATCTGCGCAAGGAACTGGCCGAGTGCGACGCCCTCGTGCGCGCCTGGCCGCCCGCCCTGAACGGCTCCCCTGGGAAGCGCCAGGCCAGCGTGGCCGTCGACAGCATGGAGGAGTACCTCTCGGGCTGGCTCGTTCACCTGGAGGAACAGCTAGATGCCGTCGTCTCGGAGATTGAGGCCGTGGCGCAGGAGAATGCGGTCGAGCCCATCGCCCCCGAGGGATCCATGTGCGAGCTGCTCCGGACGGCTCGCTGATCACGCAGAATTTATGAGTGCAAGAGGTCTTGAGGTCGGTGAGGAGCAGGCGATCAGGCGCTTGCTCCGCCGCAGAGGCTCGCAGGAGTACTTCCAGGACGGCTCCTGGACAGCAGACCCGGCGCAGGCGCAGACGTTTGCTGACGTCGTCGCCGCCGCCGAGGCCTGTGCCCGTTATGGGCTGATGGACGTCGAGCTGGCGCTTCGCTTTGACGAGGCGGCGGAGGACGTCTTCTCGGTCATCATCAGGTAAGGCGGCGTCCGATCTTAGCTTCGCGCGTCGCCTGCAGCGGCGCGCGGTTTCCTTTTGGACCGCCAGTCGGGGACGGCTCCCGGTCCAGCGGCAGCGCGAGGATGCGGCCCTACGCCGCCCGTGCAACGCAGTCCGCTCCGCCTAACTTGCCGAGCGCCTCCTGAACGGCAACCAGCCGCGCTTCGCGGCGCTGGACCCAGTCGGACAGGAACCGCTCGACCCGCTCGTTGCGCAGGACCGATTCCGTGAGCTGGGGCAGGCAGTTCACGCCGCAGCGCGTCTCATAGGTGGGCCACTCCTCGAGCAAGTCCTGACGCTCCGCCAGCTCGCGCTGCACCTGCACCAGGCATTCCTTGCCGCGCAGGATTTGGTCCCGCAGCAGGGTTTCCTCTCCTTGCAGCGTGTGCCACTGCGGGACCATCTTAACGGACTTCGGATGCGGGCTTGGAATTGCTCGCCTTTCCAGCCGGACCGGGCGTTTCGTACGCGAAAAATCTCTTCTTGTATTCATGACGTTCTCTTAGTGCAACCTTGTGTTCTAACCTTACAACAAAATGTGCTTATCTCCAATCCAAGGCATTCTTTTATCAAATATGGAGTGGGACAACAATAGGGTAAAGGCCCTAGCCTTCTTATTTCACTCACAAGTAGCCGCAGACGTCAGGGCGTGGATGCCGGCCAGTCCACCATCCCTTACCTCCCGCCGCGCTTCATTGAGATCTTCCGCCGCACGCATCCCCGGATCGAGATGCGCCTGCAGAGGGTGACCGGGCTCGAAGGGCCTCGAGCGGCTGCGCACCGGGCGCATGCACCTTGCCGTCGGCCCGCTAATGGAGGTGCCCGCCGATATTGAGTTTCATCCCATCGTCTCCTGCGCGCCGGTCGTCATTACCCGCGGGCACCCGTTGGTGGGACTCAAGAAGCCAACGTTGCAGGACATCAACCGCTACCCTCCTTCGTCATTTGGCGTTCGTCATTCGGAAGGCCATTGCGGTAAAGCCGGCCTGACCTAGGCGAGAAGCCCGAGGCCGGTTGTGGCCCCGGGACGGGCTTTACATGTACATCCCGCCGTTGACCGCCAGCACCTGGCCGGTGATGTAGCTGGCGCGCGGGCTGGCGAGGAACATCACCGCCTCGGCAATTTCCTCCGGCTTGCCCAGCCGGCCCATCGGCGTTTGAGCGCGCACATGGTCCAGAGCTTCCGCCGGCATGCCGGCAACCATGTCGGTCTCGATAAAGCCCGGCGCCACGGCGTTAACCGTGATCCCTTTGCGCGCCAGTTCGCGGGCCAGACTCTCGGTCAGCGAGATGATGGCCCCCTTGGTGGCCGCATAATTCGACTGCCCGAAGTTGCCGGTCTGACCGACAATCGAGGAAATGTTGATGATTCTCCCCCAGCCGGTGCCGACCATGTCCTGCGCCACCAACTGGGTAGTGTGGAACACGCCGTCCAGATTTACCCGCATGACCTCGTCCCACATCTCCCGGGTCATCTTCAGGAACGACTTGTCCCGGTTGATCCCGGCATTATTCACCAGGACTGTAATAGGCCCGAAGTCCCGATTTACCTGCTGCGCCACGGCCTTCATGTCCTCGAAGGACGCGACGTTGGCCTGGTAGGCCTGGCAGCGCACGCCCTTCTCCCGGGCGGCGGCCGCCAGCGCTTCGGCCTGCTCCGTCGAGTGCTGATAGGTGAACGCCACGTCCGCTCCGGCCTCCGCCATCGTCCTCACAATGGCGCGGCCGATCCCGCGGCTGCCTCCGGTGATCAGGCACACTTTGCCGGCCAGATCTTTGCCTCCGTTACCATTATTCATATGTCTTTTGTCCTTCCTTTAGTTGCTGCACCCCAGCTACGCCTCGCCGGACGATTCCCATTGCACACGCCGACGCCTTTCCTTCGCGAGCCAATTTCTGTAACTCCGCCTGTATACCAGATTTGGAGCAATTCCGACAAGGTAGGTGACTACCCCGGGAGCGCGCGCCACTGGCGCCGGCGGGCACATCGAACAGCCGCCAAGCTCGCGCCGCGGATAATTTGCTGTCTCCTTCTGCGGATGGCGGACATAAACACTCAGATGTCCGGTCCCGTGTTGTTATGCCTCAAAATAGGATTGACTTCCTGCCGGTAGCCCGCAAGCTCAACCAATGAATGCGGCTTCGGGTCATGGAACTGGGCAGGCGGCATTGCTCGCCCTCGTGTTGTGCCTGGCCTTGCCGTCGCTTTCATTCGCGCAGCGATTCTCCGTCCTCAAGTGCTTTGGCGTTACGACCAACCTCACAGGCTGGAATCCTTTGGGCGCGTTGATCGAGGGGCCGGACGGGACACTTTACGGCACCACTTCGGCGGGCCAGGGCTCGCTCGCCGGGACGGTTTTCAAGATGCAGAAGAATGGTGCCGGCTATGCCACCTTGAAGTGGTTCACGAACTCGCTCGAAGGGGCGGCTCCGCAGTGCAGCCTGGCCCTGTCGGGGAACGTCCTCTATGGCACGAGCCTCTCGGGCGGCAGCGCGAGCTGCGGCACGATCTTCAAGCTCGGCACCGACGGGACGGGCTTTTCCGTGCTCAGGACGTTTTTTGGCGCGGATACCAACGGCAACACTCCTTACGCGGCGTTGGTGGTGTCCAACGGAGTGCTCTACGGCACAGCGTGCAGCGGCGGGACCTGGGGCAAGGGAGCCGTCTTCAAGCTGAACACCGATGGCTCCGGGTACGGGCTACTGGCACAGTTCAACACGACCAACGGCGCAAGCCCTTATGGGAGGCTGACGCTCTCGGGGAACACGCTATACGGGACAACGAGGCTGGGCGGCAGTTATGGCTACGGCACTGTCTTCGCGGTAAACACGGACGGCGGCGCCTTCCAGGTGCTGCATCAGTTCAGCGGGCCGGAAGGGCGGAGTCCGAAGTCGGGTTTGGTGCTCGCGGGAGATACCCTGTATGGGACGACCTATGTCGGCGGCACCTACTCTTACGGCACTGTCTTCTCGCTCAGCACCGACGGGATGGTTTACACAGTGTTGTATCACTTCTCCGGCTACGACGGCCAGGGGCCGTTTGCCGACCTGGTGCTCGCGGGCGACACACTATACGGAACGACGCTGTACGGCGGCAGCAGCTACTCGGGCGGGCTGGCGTCCGGCTCCGGCACGGTCTTCGCCGTGAGCACCAACGGTTCGGTGTTTAATACGCTGAAGAGCTTTTCCGGGGACGGGCGGGCTCCCCAGGCGGGGTTGTTGTTGTCGGGCAATATGCTTTATGGAGCGACCTGTAACGGCGGGGACGCGGACGCCGGGTTGATATACACGCTGGGGACGGATGGGACGGGCTACACGGTGCTCAAGCCGATGAGCGGCTGTCGGGACGCCGGAACGCCTTACGGCCAGCTGCTGCTCCTGGGAGGCACACTCTATGGGACCACCTACTCGGGCGGCAGCTCAAACGCGGGCACGGTATTCAAAATTGATACGAGCGGTTCGAACTACGCCGTGCTCAGGAGCCTGGCCGCCGGCGACGGGACGGCGCCGTTTGCGGGACTGGTCGCCGGGGGCGATACCCTCTACGGGACGGCTTCCACCGGGGGCAGTTCGAGCCTCGGCACGGTCTTCAAATTGAATACCAACGGCGGGGCCTTCGCGGTCCTGAGGAGCATGGACAATACGACCGGCGGCAACCCACGCGCCGGCCTGGTGCTGGCCGGCAACATGCTTTACGGCACGGCCCCTAACGGCCCGCCCAGCTCCGGCACGGTTTACAAGCTGGGCACCAACGGGCTGAACTTTTCCGTGCTCAAGGCCTTCACCGGGCCGGAGGGTAGTGTCCCGTTTGGGCCACTGACCTTGTCCGGCGCGACGCTGTATGGAAACGCATGGAGCGGCGGTGCCCATGGCTGGGGGACCCTGTTCCAAATCAACACGAATGGAGGCGGTTTCAGCGTTCTTTATAACTCCTACCAAGGGTCGGTAGCCAATGCCCCTTTTACGCTGGCAAACGGGTTTCTTTATGGCACCTCCTCCTTCCAGAACTATGGGGTCATTTTCAAGGTGCAGACCAACGGGTCGGCCTTTACCAATTACTGTATCATGCCGGGGGGCAGCGACTCCCTTCCTGCCCCCGGGCTGCTCCTGGCGGGGAACACCTTTTACGGGGTGACGGTTTCAGGCGGGACTTCCAACATGGGCACCGTCTTCCAGGTAAACGTGGACGGGTCCTGCTGCACCGTTCTCAAGCAGTTCACGGGCGGCGACGGTAACGGGCCGAGCGGCGGGGTGGTGCTGTCGGGCAATACACTCTACGGCACCACGAGCAGCGGCGGGGCTTTGGGCCTGGGCGTGGTTTACAGGATTGACCTGCCGCCGGTAGTTTGCGCGACGCTCAGCGGCAATACGCTGGCCCTGTCGTGGCCGGGTTGCGAGGGGCTCACAGGCCAGCTTCAGTATAGCACCAATCTGAGCCAGGACGCCTGGCATGACCTGGGCAGCCCCATTGCCATGGGCACCTCGCCCGTGACGGCGTTCGACTCCACGGGTGCTGGTTCGCGGCGGTTCTACCGGGTGCGCATGTATTGACGGGCTGGCCGGAGCGCCGGCATTTTGCCAGTTGTGTTCGGCACGCGGGCTGCTTAGAGCGTTAACATTAGATTGACTGAATAGAAATACTTATCTTTAAGCTTGTACTTTAGTTGACAGTGTGGTGCAGTGGCCCCGTGGCCGATGTTGCCTGCAACTTGAGCGAAG
>DATKNZ010000191.1:0-19977 GCA_035541055.1 Candidatus Acidiferrum sp.
ATCCTCGTCCACCAGGTTGGTGCCGTTGCTGTAAAACTGCACCTTCGTGATCGTCTGTCCGTTCGAGACCACATTGGCCGCCAAAGGGATGCTGGCCGGGGCGGTGTAGGTCGAGCCGTCCGTGGGCGAGGTCAGCGTCACCGTGGGCGGCGGCGTCGAATTCGTAACCAGCAGGATGTCATCCACGTAGAAGGTCGGCTGCGGCCCGCCGGTCAGGTCCTGGAGCCAGAGGCCGTTCATGTTTGGTTTGTTAGCCACGCCAAGGGTGCTTAAAGGCACCGCCACCTGCTGCCAGGTTGCTGCCGCCAGCGGACCGAGCTGGACGTAGTTAGTTGGAGTGGCCCCGTTGAGGAGGCCCTGCAGTTTGAGTATCTGCCCTCCGCTGGCCCCGCCGTTGATCCAAAACGTGAGGTTCGTGTAGGGGCTGGAATTGAACGCGGTCGTGTCGTCGAGGTAAAGGGCGCCCCATTCAGCGGTGATAGTAACCGCAATGGAATCGGAGCCGGAGTGAACGGGGCTGGTATTGGCCAGGTTGATGGTGGTATCCCAGCTCCAATTCTGCCAGTTGCCTTGGAGGGAATCGGTGTAGATGGCTTGGTTTTGCGCGAGACCGCACAGTGCTGTGCCCAGGAAGGCCAGCCCTGCCGCATGCCCAAGGCGCCTTGCGATATTGAAACTCATGCTATTCACAGGTACCGCACGCGCCGGGCAAGGTAAAGGAGCCAGCCGCTCTTGGAGGCCGCAAGCCTGTCGTCTCTTTTGATGACATCCGCTCTCGATTCTCGTCGGTATCCTGAGCCCGAATATTTCACAGTGGTGGGGACACCGAGGGTGGAAGCGTATTGCGTGCGGCACGTTGCGTGGACACGGAACGCGCAATACGGAACACGCCTCCGCCTAAGCCTAAAGTATGATGATGCGAAATGCTGTGCTCGGCCTGGTCTGTGCCGTGCTGCTCCCCGGCGGGGCGCTTGCCGGGCTCAGCCGCGTAAGTGTCAAGGGTAACCAGTTTGTCACGGCTGACGGCAGGCCCATCGTATTCAGGGGACTGGACACCAGCGACCCGGACAAGCTGGAGCGGAACGGCGAGTGGAACCGGGAGTACCTGGCTGCGGCGAAGTCCTGGGGGGCCAACCTGGTCCGGTTCCCGGTGCATCCGGCAGCCTGGCGACTGCACGGCAAGGCAAAGTACCTGAAGATGCTGGACCAGGGCGTCGCCTGGTCAGGCGAACTCGGCCTCTACGTCATCATTGACTGGCACAGCATGGGTAATCTCTGCGCCGGCCTTTACCCACCGGGCTACTCGGAACTCTACCCGAGCGCGTTGTACAACACGACCGAGCAGGAGACGCTGGACTTCTGGGGCGCCATGGCGAGGCACTACAAAGGCAACACCACGGTGGCGTTCTTCGAGCTGTTCAACGAGCCGGCGCTCGGGGGCAACCTGGGCGATTGCACCTGGGCGCAGTGGAAGACGACCATGGAGGAGGTCATCAGGACCATCCGGGCCAACGGCGGCACCGCCGTCCCGCTGGTGGCGGGGTTCAATTACGCTTATGACCTGACGCCGCTGACCAATGCCCCGATCAACGCGAAAGGCATCGGCTACGTGTGTCATCCGTATCCCATGAAGTGCAAGCCGCCATACGAAGAGCGCTGGACGAAGGACTGGGGCTTTGCCGCGGAGAAGTACCCGGTGTTTGCGAGCGAGGTCGGGTTCTGCGCTGCTGATGACAAGAAGGCGCATATACCTGTGATTGGAGACGAGACTTACGCCGACGCGTTCACTGCCTATTGCGACAAAAGGGGCATTTCCTATTCTGTGTGGTGCTTTGATCCGCATTGGGCGCCGACCTTGATCGAGGACTGGAGCTTCAAGCCCACCCGGGAGGGCGCTTATTTCAAGAAGGTGCTGCAGAAGGCACAGCCTTGAGACACCGATTGCACGGATTACTACGAAGGCACGGATTGCGCGGATGTACCTATTCAAGTAGTAGCGTAAGCCCCCGGCTTGCGGTGGCCCGAACAACCCTCTGGGTTGTTCACTCGCTGGGGCTGCATGCCCATCGGCGCAACCCGGAGGGTTGGCGCGACGTTCGCAAGCCGGAGGCTTACGCTACTACCTGAATAGCTACGCGCGGATTATGATGAACCCCTGGAACTTGTTGCGTGTTGCGTGTTGCGCGCCCACGCAATACGCGACACGTAACACGCAACATAATCCGTGTCTGTCATGAGCCAGGCCAAACCCGCCTACCCGAACCCCTTCCTATGGGTGCCATCCAGCTACCTGGCGATGGGCCTGATCTACGTCACCGTCGGCAGCGTGGCGAACGTGATGTTCAAGAACATGGGCATGGACAACACCAGCGCGGCGTTCTGGTCCAGCATCCTGGGGTTCCCGTACACCTTCAAGTTCCTCTGGGCGCCGGTGCTCGAGCTTTACCGGGACAAGAAGTTCTTTGTGGTGCTGATGCAGTTCCTGCTGGCCGCCAGCGTTGCCGGAGTGGCCTTCGCCCTGAGGCTGCCGGATAAGGCCTGGCTGGTGCCGGTGCTCGCGCTGCTGGCCACCTCGGCGATTCTCGGCGCGACGCAGGACATCGGCTCCGACGGTGTCTATGTGACGACCTTGCCGCCGAGGGACATGGCCAAATATACGGGTTTCCAGAGCATGTGCTGGAACGCCGGCTTCCTGCTGGCGGCCGGTCCCTTGATTCATTTCAGCGGTGTGCTGCACGAGCGGACACAGAGTTGGGGCGGGTCCTGGATGATCATCATGCTGATCATCGCGGGCCTGATGCTGGTCGCAGGGCTGTATCATAGCCGGCTGCTGCCGCCGGGCGCCGCTGCCCCCGATGCGCCGAAGAGCTTCGGGCAGGCGATGGGCACGTTCGGCCACGCCTTCGTGACCTTCTTCCAGAAGAAGGACGTCTGGCGCATGGTGGCCTTCGCCTTCTTCTATCGGACCGGCTTCGGCCTGATAGATAAGATGGGACCGCTGTTTATGATAGACGAGCGGGCCAAGGGCGGTTTGGGCCTCTCCAACCAGATGCTTGGCGACATAAACGGCACCTTCGGCACGGGCGCGTTTATCCTCGGCTCGCTGGTGGGCGGGTGGCTCGTCTCGCGGGCGGGGCTGCGGAAATCCCTGCTGTTGCTGTGCCTCTGCCTGAACGTGCCCAACGTCACCTTCCTGATCCTGAGCCAGACCCTGCCGTCGAGTTATTCCGTGATCGCCGGCATCGTCACCCTGGAGAAGCTTGGATGGGGGATCGGCTGCGTGGGCCATATGATCTACATGATGCAGCAGATTGCTCCCGGCCCCTACAAGACCGCCCATTACACCATCGCCACGGCCCTCATGGGTGCCTGCATGATGTCCACCGGCGCCGTCAGCGGCTACCTCCAGAAATGGGTCGGGTACCAGTGGTTCTTCATTATCGTCCTGCTTGCTGCCGCCCCCTCTATCCTGGTGACCCTTCTGGCCCCGTTCAACCACCCCGACTCCGCCGGACCCAGTCCCCAGAGCAAGACGGAGGAGCCCGCCGCCGTGGCGGCCTGAGGGCTGTTCATGCTGAGAACGACCATCAGACGGTCTTTGGCGCACCCGCTTTCGGGGCAACAGAGCCGTTTGCTGCCGCGCCATGTCTCCAAACGTTGCAGTAAGCCCCCGAGGGCTGAACGCTCCGATGCTGCTCCCGCCGAGCACGGAATGGTGCTCGGGCGCTTTTCCGGTGCATCACCGGCGAGGCTACGGTATGACCCCGGTGTGTCTCCCATGTGGTCCGGGCCCCATGGGAGACACACCGTGGCCGCGCCCTACTCTATCCGCGGCCTCTCGCAGGCTGCTAAAGACACGACGTCTCTAATGCAACTGCATCTGCCTGAGGCTGAGATGGTTAGAAAGGCGCGGTTGACGCGCCCCGTCTTCGGTCGGCTCCGCTAACCCCCAAAACTATGCGCTACGGACATTTCGACGACGCACATCGCGAATACGTTATCACCAGGCCAGATACGCCTCTGCCCTGGATCAATTACCTCGGTTGCGAAGCCTACTTTGGCATCATCTCCAATACGGCAGGGGGTTACTCGTTTTACCGGGACGCCCGCCTGCGCCGGTTGACGCGCTATCGCTACAACAATGCGCCCTTCGATGTGGGCGGGCGCTATCTCTACCTGCGGGACAACGAGAGCGGCGCCTTCTGGTCTCCCTCCTGGCAGCCGACACGGACCGCGCTGGACTGCTACGAATGCCGCCATGGGCTCGGCTACACGGTCATCGCCTCCAGCTTCAAGAGCATTGACGCGCAAACCTGCTACTTCGTGCCGCTGGGGGAGAACCTGGAAGTCTGGAAGCTCGAAGTCACGAACCGCCGCCGCAAGCCGGCTCGCCTCTCCATATTCTCCAGCATCGAGTTCTGCCTGTGGGACGCGCAGGACGACGCGACCAACTTCCAGCGCAACTTCAGCACGGGGGAGGTGGAGGTCGAGGACGGTGTCATTTACCACAAGACGGAGTACCGCGAGCGGCGGAACCACTTTGCGTACTTCGCGTGCTCGGCCCGGCTGGCCGGCTTCGACACGCAGCGCGACACGTTCCTGGGCCCCTATCGCGGGTGGGACCGGCCGGTGGCGGTCGAGCGCGGCAAATCCTTCAACTCGGTTGCGCACGGCTGGGCTCCCTTGGGCTCGCATCACGTAAAGCTGACTCTGAAACCGGGAGAGACCAGGCGGGTGATCTTCCTGCTCGGCTACCATGAGAACGCGGTGGACCAGAAGTTCGACCCGCCCGATTCGCAGCGAATCACTAAGCGCACGGTTAAGCCCCTCATCGCGCGCTACCTGGCGGTGGAAAATGTGGACGCGGCCTTCGAGGCGCTGCGGGCGTCCTGGGACGGCCTCCTGGGCATTTACCAGGTGCAATCGCCCGACGTGCACACAAACCGCATGGTGAACATCTGGAATGCCTGCCAGTGCATGGCGACGTTCAACATGTCGCGTTCGGCATCGTTCTATGAATCGGGCATTGGGCGGGGCCTGGGGTTCCGGGACTCGAACCAAGACCTGCTCGGGTTCGTGCACGTGGCGCCGGCGCGGGCGCGGGAGCGGATTCTCGACCTGGCGGCAACCCAGCTCAAGACGGGCGGCGCCTTCCACCAATACCAGCCCTTGACCAGGCGCGGCAACAATGACATCGGCAGCGGCTTCAACGATGATCCCCATTGGCTGATCGTGGGGGTGGCCGCTTATCTCAAGGAAACCGGCGACTGGAGCATTCTGGACGAGCCGGTCCAATTCGAGAACGAGCCCGGCTCGGAGCAACCGCTTTACGAGCATTTGCGCCGCAGCATTCAATACACGCTCGACCGGCTCGGCCCGCACGGGTTGCCGCTTATCGGGCGCGCGGATTGGAACGATTGCCTGAACCTCAACTGCTTCTCCGATACCCCCGGTCAGTCCTTTCAGACCACGACCAACAAGGAGGGCAAGGTAGCCGAGTCGGTATTCATCGCCGGGCTGTTCGTGCTGGCGGCGCGGGAATTAGCCGCGATTGCCGCCAAACGGGAGCTGAAGGACCAGGCAGCCAAATACCTGGCTCTGGCGGCGAGCATGGAGAAGACCGTGCACGAGCACGGCTGGGACGGGGACTGGTTCATCCGCGCCTACGACGACTTTGGGCGCCCGGTAGGCTCGAAGCGCTGCGAGGAGGGGAAGATCTTCATTGAATCCCAGGGCATGTGCGTCATGGCCGGCATCGGCCTGAAGGACGGCAAGGCACGGCGGGCGTTGGAAGCGGTCAACGAGCACCTCGCCACCCCGCACGGCATCGTGCTGCAGCAGCCGGCGTTTTCGAAGTATTACCTGCATCTCGGTGAGATCTCCTCCTACCCGCCCGGCTACAAGGAGAACGCCGGCATCTTCTGCCACAACAACCCGTGGATTATCATTGCCGAGACCATGCTGGGCAACGGCAACCGCGCCTTCGACTATTACACGCGAATCAATCCATCGGCACGGGAGAAGATCGGCGACCTGCACCGGTGCGAGCCGTATGTCTTCGCCCAGATGATCGCCGGCAAGGACGCCCCGACACACGGCGAGGCCAAGAACTCCTGGCTCACCGGGACGGCGGCGTGGACCTACTACACCGCCACCCAGTGGATACTGGGCATCCGGGCCGAATACGACGGCCTGCGGGTTGACCCGGTGATCCCCCAGGCCTGGAAGGGATTCACAGTGACGCGCCGGTTCCGGGGCAACACCTACCTCATCGAGGTCCGCAATCCACACCGGAAGCAGCGGGGCGTGAGCCGGCTGCACGTGGACGGCCAGGCCGTGCCCGGCAACCTACTTCCCGTTTTGACACCACGCCCCGAGCCTATCCGGGTCGTCGCCGACCTGGAAGGGTGAGGAGCGACATCGGCGGGGGCGTGTCCATTATTTTGATGACATGCGACAGGCTCTACTTGGATTAGTGTTCGCTGAGCTATTTTCTAATGCGCACTATAGGCTCGGGTTCATCGGCGAGAGCAGGGCTGGTCTCTGGCTTTAAGTGTCGCGGCGCCCGGTCGGCTGGCGCGATAAGTCGGCAGAGCGTAGTTATTCTTGGGGTCGTCTTGCCGATCATGATACTGGTTGCCGGATGCTCCAAGCATTCGAACACGACGGCCGCCGCGCCTGCCACCAATGCTGTAGCAGCGGATGCTTCCGCCGCGCCGCCCTCTCCGAGAGGGCCGGGGCCGATGGGCCCGCTACCCCCCGGCGCGGTTATTCCTGATTCCAGCGACGTGAGCGCCACCCTGGGTCAACTCTCTCAGGAGTTGCGCAAGTATGTGATCCGGACTCGGAGTGTGCCCAAGAACTTCGAGGAGTTCATCGCCAAGTCCCACGTGCAGGCGCCCCCGGCGCCGCCCGGGAAGAAATACGCCATTCAGAAGCAAGCGGTTGTCTTGGTGAAACTCTGACCAGCGGCGAACCAGCACGAATTCCATGAGAAAGGCCCATCCAGCGAGGACAGTGAAACCGCTCCCGGGGTTTACCCTCATTGAACTGCTCGTAGTCATCGCGATTATCGCAATCTTGGCCGCACTATTACTTCCCGCCTTGGCCAGCGCAAAAGCCAGAGCCTGGAGAATGCAATGCAGTTCCCAACTGCGGCAGCTCGGGTTTGGCATCCAGATGTTTGTCACCGACAAGGATGACATGTTCCCCCCGGCCGGTTATGCAGTCGCCGGGCGCAACGATCCGCAACTGGCCTGGGACAGCTACATTTATCGCAATATCGGCGGTACTGCCCCCGAGGCTGACTTGTATGGCGGTGAGACGCCCACCGCGTTTTGCCCCAAGATCGAAAAATGCCCCGCGGATCGTCTGCCCACCTTGGAGAGTGATCCGCTGTGGGGTTGGGTCCAATATGGGTTGCGCAGAACCTACGCCATGAACAGCGTTGGCCCCAACTGGCAGACCGATTACCAAGTGCCCGAGTCGGGGGGAAATTATGTGTTGCCGGACTTGAGTCAACCAGGGCGTCACGGCGTAGGGATTTATTGGGAGGCTGCGACATTGCCCCCGTTCGGCATTCCGGACTGGGATGCTAAAAGCTATAAAACATCAGTAGTCAAGGACCCCGCGGGAACTATCCTGCTGGTGGAAGAGCCCAACATCCAGAATGTGGTTGGGAATATCTGGCCCTGCATCTCTCTTGGGCCCCAGGGAGCCGGAGACCTCTACCAGGTGGACCCCAGTTCGGAGGCCAAGAACTTTGGCAACAACGAATACGGCCTCCATGGCAAGCGCTTTAACTACCTCTTCCACGACAATCACGTTGCGGCTCTTAAGATTCAGGACACCGTGGGCAGCGGCACCCTGGCGAACCCCAAAGGCATGTGGACCGTGGCCGTGGGGGATTAGCGACTTCCCTCGGAGCGCGCCCGTCCTCGGCCGCAGCAACCAGCGACGGCGGCAGGGCTCGGTTTGTATAGCGAGCTTCAGGCGTGGCGGACATGCTATGCCCGAGGACGCGCGCGCGCTCCGTTCACAGGATTTTACGCTGTTGCCTGCCCGGGTGGAGTTGTAGCATACGGCCATGCGATCGCTGGCGCAGCCCGACGTGCTCAAATCTGCTGCAACGGCCGCGCTGTTTTCCGCCCTGGCCTGTTCCCCGCGCCTGTTCCTGTGGGTCAAACGCCCTTACGCCCTCTGGTATTCGGAGGCGGTGCTCTTCCTCTGCGGCGTCGTCCTGTGGGCCTTCGTGTTCGGCTGGCACACGAGATACACGGGCCGGCCTGTGTTCACCCGAAAGATGGGCGTGGCGCCGTTCGCTTGGGCAACCCTGGCGGGCGTTGGAATGGCGATCCTCTTGCACGCCCGGCTTGACCCGGCCCTGCGCTTACGAACGCCGGAGGACTATCCGAGCACGCCCGAGCAATGGCTTGCGCAGACCCTGTTCGCGCTCAGTTTCACCCAGCTTTACCTGGTATTCGCCGCCTTCGCCTGGTTTGCCCGGCTTTTCCAGAATACGAGCATGGCAGCCGTCCTGACCGTGCTGTTCGGGGTGTTTGTGCTCGCCGTCAAGAGTCATGCCTCCCCCACTCCGATGCCCACGCCGCTGTTGCTGGCGTTGCTGGCGGCCCGGGTCGTGCTGGGCATCCTTTCAGTGCTGTTTTACCTGCGCGGGGGCGTGCTGTTGGCGTGGTGGTGGGGTCTGCTGCTTCAATGCCGCCATCTATGGAGCATGGGGTGAGGCTGAGTCTTGAGTCTAACGCCTAAAGTCTTGCGTCGTCCTCGCCGAGGGCCAATTCATGAAGGGCGGTAGGGACGCGTTCCACCGCGTCCCCATCTTCCAGAGATAGCAGGGACGGCTATTTGATCTTCTTGAGGATGCTTGCCGCTCGCGCTGCATCGGTATCCGAATCCAGCGCGAGGTAGGTGACGGATCGGTTGCCCATCGCCGCTGCGGATAGGCCCCGCAGGTTGATGCGGCCCGCAGCGAGCGCCTTGGTCATGCTGGCGCCCAGCCCAGGCTTGTCCTCCCCCTCCACGCGGAGCGAATGGAGGCTGCTCGTGCGCTGAAAGCCAGCGCCCTCGGCCGCCCTGACCTGCCTGACACCCTTTACCGGCGTCACGAACAAAACGCCGCTGCCGCGCTGCTCCGGCGCCCGCCGGGCGATGATGAAGGCAAGGTTAACCCCTGCCGCCGACAGCGCCTCGAGCTTCTCCGCCACTGCACCCGGGCGGTCGTCAACGGTTGCGGCCCACACGTCGGTTCGGCTGATGCTAAGTTTCATAACATTGCTGGTATCGTTTTGACGTTCCCTTATGCCTGACTATCGCGCCAGTTGGGCCATCGCGCCACAGAAAACTGCGGTGAAGTGGTTGAGAGTTGAGGGCAAGAAGCAGCCCTGAACCCTTAACCCTCAACCGCTTCCGCACAGTAGGGTTCTTACCCAGTTACATGGCGCCCGGGGCGGGGTAGAATAAGCCAGCGTGCGGAGACAATGACAATTTGCACCCGTTGCTGAAAGCTGAAGGCCAATCGGTTTGGTTCGCCGGGGTAGGGACGACTCGCGTGTTTGCGTGTTACGTGGACACGGCGAGGCGCCCCTGCCACGCCGCCGAGCCGGACAGGCCGCGTGAAGGATGACATCCGCATCCTGCTGCTGGAGGACAGTGGATCAGACGAGGAATTGATCCGCCGGGCCTTACGCCGCGGCGGTCTCTGGTTCCAGTGCAAGCGGGTGGACAACCGGTCAGCGTTCGTGCAACACCTCATCAAAGCCCCGCCGGATGTGATCCTGTCCGACTTCGCCCTGCCCGGATTCGGAGGGATGGAGGCGCTGGAGATCGCGCAGCAGAAGTGCCCGGATGTGCCATTTATCTTCGTTACCGGCACCCTGGGCGAGGAGTTGGCCATTGAAACCCTCAAGCAGGGCGCGACGGACTACGTGCTCAAGCACCGCCTGCCGCGCCTGGTCCCCTCGGTGCAGCGCGCCCTGCGCGAGGCCAGGGAGCGCGCCGAACGCAAACGGGCCGAAGCCCGCGTCCGGGAATCGCATGATCAACTGCGCTCGCTCTCGGTCTATCTGCAATACGTGCGCGAGGAGGAGCGGACGACCATCGCGCGCGAAGTGCACGATGAACTGGGGCAGGCCTTGACCGGGTTGAAGTTGCAGTTGGTCTGGCTGGCGCGGCGCCTGCCCCGGGAAGACCGTGAGCTGCGCCAGAAGGCGCAAACGATGTCTGCGAACATTGACGAAATCATCCATGCCGTGCAGAGAATCGCCACGGCCCTGCGCCCGGGCATCCTCGATACCGCCGGCTTGGTGGCCGCCATTGAGTGGCAGGCCCATGAATTTGAAGTCCAGACCGGCATCCGATGCCACGTTCGCAATCTCATCAAGGACACCGCCTGGGACCAGGACCTGAGCACGGCCTTCTTCCGCATATTCCAGGAGGCGCTGACCAACATCGTGCGTCACGCCGCAGCCAACCGGGTCGAAGTGCGGCTGGCTGAGCAGGACGGCCAGGTGGTGCTGGAAGTGAAGGATAATGGCCGGGGCATCTCCGAGGCCGAAATCCGCAACTCGAAGTCCATCGGCCTGCTGGGAATGCAGGAGCGCGCCGCCTTGCTGGGAGGCGAGGTCACCTGGCAGGGGCGGTCCAGGCAGGGCACCGTGGTCCGGGTGCGTATTCCCAGGCGGACGGGCAGGAGGAAGGCAAGTGGGTTGAGGGTTGAGAGTTGAGGGTTGCGAGTTGAAGGAAAGAAACCGCACATACCCCGTGAACCCTCAACCCTCAACCCTCAACCCCCAACACGGGGCTGCTCCGAGCCTATGAGAATCCTCCTCGCAGACGACCACGCGCTGGTGCGGCAAGGGTTGAAGCTGATCCTGGCCGACCATTTCGAACACACCCAGTTTGGCGAGGCCCGCAACGCCAACGAAGCCCTCGCGCGGGTATCCAAGGAGAACTGGGACGTGTTGGTGCTGGACATCACCATGCCGGGCCGCAGCGGGTTGGATGTGCTGCAGGAGGTCAAGCGGCTACGCCCCAAGCTTCCGGTGCTCGTCTTGAGCATGCACCCCGAAGACCAGTTCGCCGTGCGGATGCTCAAGAGCGGCGCCGCGGGCTATCTCACCAAGGAAAGCGCCGGGGAGGAACTTGCCGGAGCCATCCGCAAGGTCATCGCGGGCGGGCGCTACGTCAGCCCGTCGCTGGCCGAACGCATGGCGAGCTACCTCGACATGGACGTGCTGAAGGCCCCGCACGAGCGGCTCTCGGACCGCGAATACCTCATCTTCCGCATGATCGCCTCGGGCAAGCAGGTTAGCCAGATCGCCCGCGAGCTATCGCTCAGCGTCAAAACCATCAGCACCTATCGCGCCCGGGTGCTGCAGAAGACCGACCTCAAGAACAACGCCGAACTGACCCGTTATGCGGTCGAGCAGGGGCTCGTGTGAAAGCAGCCTTGAGCCTGAGGTCTAAAGTCTTGAGTCACCGGCCCGCGTGCCGGCTCGAGCCTTTAGACTTGGACCCGAGACAGCGGTAGGGCAGCACCTACTGTCGTGCGGCGGGCGCGGCATTTAGCTTCCCTGGAACGTGCCGCCGTCACTCAGAGCGGGGCGGCACGCGTTATCAAATGCATCACGCGCAACCATGAGCCAAAATAAAGACGCCGCAGTTACGCCCGTCGCCGTTCACAGACTGGGCCACGCCGAACCGGATGACGCGGCGGGAGAGCGGACTGCAGGGTTTGGGCCCCACGGCAGCGGCAGCCGCCAGACTTTTCGTCCCACGGAGACCTGGTTCTTCCTCGAGCTGTTGCGCCGGCGCTGGCTCTGGCTGTTGATCGCGGGTCTGCTGTTCGCCGGGGCCGGCTTCGGGCTCGGCTACCGCCATTGGAAGCCCTGCTTCGTTGCCTCCGCCCGCATTATCCGCAACGACTCCGCGCGAGCTTCGCAGGTGTTCGCGTTCCAGACGCTCACGCCGCAATCCTACGTTTCCCTCCTTAAATCGCCCGAATTGCTCGCCCGCGTCGCCAGCCACGCCCAGCCAGCCATGAGCGAATACGATTTCAGCCGCCGCCTGCGCATCAGCCCCGAGCACGACGGCGACGTGGTGCTGGTCGAGACCTCGGCCGCCACGATGCAGGGCGCTGCCGACCTGGCCAACCTCTTCGTGGCCGACGCCGTCGCCTTCACCAAGGAGCTTCAGACCAACGCCGCGACCGAGGTGAAGCAGTTCATTCAGCCGCAACTTTCGGAAGTGGACTCGGAAATGGCCGCCCTCAAGCAGCCCAAGTCCGATCAGCCCGCGTCGCGGACTCAGCCCTCGCTGCGCCATCCGTCCGCCCTGGCGCTCAAGCTCCAGGCAGCGCGCGAAGACCTCGTGGACGCCCTGACCCGCTACACCGAGCTGCACCCCATCGTGCAGGCTGCCCGCGCCAAAGTGGCTTCCTACGAACGCCTCGTCGCCGAGGAAAACGCCGCCCCCTCTCTGCCGTCGGAAGCGGAAATCGCCGATCGCCTGGCCGCCCAGCGCGATGCCCGTGACGCCTTGCGCGGCCAACTCGCCCCGCTCGAAGGCACCCGACGCGACCTGGTCATGCGCCAGCGCGCCGCTCAGCTCGTCGTCTCCGACCCGCCCGGCTACTACCGCGAACTCTCACCCGCCACGCTCAGGGACGTGAAGGGAACCAAGCGCAAAGTGAAGATCGTCTCCACTACCGTCCTCTTCGGTGTGATAGGGGTGCTGACCGCCCTGGGGGTGAACCTGCTGGTCGAGGTGCTTGACCGTCGGCTCAAGGCGCCGGTGGACGTCATGCGTGTGACCGGCCTGCCAGTTATTGCCAGTGCGCCGGACCTGACGGGGCGCTCCAGTGCCGAGCGAGCCAACTGGGCCTTTCGCACCTGGATCACCTTGCAGGGGCGCTTAAGCCCCGCGACCAATCACGGCATCGTCTGCGGCCTTACCTCTGCCGGCCGGGGTGAGGGGCGCACGACGTGGGTCAAGCTGCTCGCCCGCGCGGCTAGCGAGTGCGGCTATCGCGTGCTCACCGTCACGGCGGAGCACGGCATCCCCCTCGGAAACCCGTCCGCCTCGCCAGCCCCGCCGCCCAAACCCAACGGCTCCCTCGTGCATTCGGCCAACGGTTCCGGCGTCCTTCCGTCTGTCCAGGACCTCGAGCACAAGCTCGTCGGCCCGGAATCCCAGCGCGTCGTCCAGATTCCGCTCCCTGGCTGGGTCTGGAACCTCGAGCGCCGCCAGCAATGGCAATGCGCCCTTGACGAATGGCAGCGCATCGGCAACGTGGTCATCCTCGTCGAACTGCCGCCCGCCTCGGTCCCGGAAACCGTCCTGCTGGCCCAGGAGCTTCCCAATCTCCTCTGGCTGTCCGACAGCGCGCGGTCCGACGCCGCCGAGACCCGTTCCCAACTGGAAACCCTGCGTCACGCCCGGTGCCGCCTGGTCGGCGCCGTGCTCAACCGCGCACCTTACGAGCACATCCGCCACCGCTTCGCCCGCTGGTTGCCTACGGCGCTGGCGGCTTCCCCTTAGCCAGGCCGCATCTCAGTCTCCGTAAAGGCCCGCATCGCTGCTCTCGTTGACACCCCCGGAAGCCTTTAGCTGGGTAGGGACGGCTCGCGGAGGCGTCCCTACCTGAGCACGGGGTCCGCCCTCTGCATCGCCCCTCGGCCATCCGAGCGGGCTTCCCAATCCGCAACCCCGCTCCCTAGGCGGCGCCTGTAAGCGAAACACCGACAAGACTCTCGGCCGTACTCCAATACACTAATTCCATATTGATATTCACACTGCGGCCTCATGCGAAAATGCATTGTCGTCGCACTGTGTATGGCGGCCCTCCTGGCGGCCCAACGTTTAATGGCGGGAGTGTGGGTGGATGACTCGTTGCCGGCGGGAGCCGGCACCGGCTCGACCGGCGGCGAAACCTGGAACTGGGTTTCCTCGAATCCCTCGCCTTATAGCGGTTCGCTGGCCCATCAGTCGCTCAACGCGGTGGGCCTGCACGGCCACTCCTTTAACTGGGCCGGCGCCACGCTGAGCGTCAACACCGGGGACGTCCTCTACACCTATGTATATCTGGACCCGGCCAATCCGCCCATGGAGCTCATGCTCTCCTTTTGCACGACGGCGGGAAGCTGGGAGCACCGCGCCTACTGGGGCGCCGACGTGATCAGCTACGGCACGGACGGCACATCGGGCCGGTACGCCGTGGGTCCATTGCCGACCACAGGACAGTGGGTGCGACTTCAGGTGCCGGCCAGCGCCGTCGGCCTCGAGGGCCAAACCCTGCAGGGCATGGACTTCGCCGTGTTCAATGGCCGCGCCACCTGGGACTATTCAGGCTCCGGTCCCGCCGGCTCGGGCAGTTCGAGCGGTTCCGGCGGTTCGAACGGCGGCACAACCAACTCGCCCAGCGGCGGAACCAACCAAGCCGGAACCGTCACCGCCTGGGTGGACGATTCCCTCCCCGCCGGCGCGGGCACGGGCTCAACGGGCGGCGAAACCTGGGACTGGGTTTCTTCCAACCCCTCGCCCTACTGCGGCTCGAAGGCCCACCAGTCCCTCAACGCGCTGGGTTTGCACGGCCATTCCTTCAACTGGGCCACTGCCACTCTGAGCGTCGGCACCGGCGACACGCTCGTCACCTACGTCTATCTCGATCCCGCCCATCCGCCTTCCGAGCTCATGCTCTCCTTTTGCACGACTGCGGGGAGCTGGGAGCACCGCGCTTACTGGGGCGCCAACCTGATCAATTACGGCACCGCGGGCACTGCCGGGCGCTACCACGCAGGCCCCTTGCCGGCGGCCGGACAATGGGTGCGTCTCTCGGTGCCGGCCAGCGCCGTGGGCGTCGAAGGCCAAAGCTTGCAAGGCATGGACTTTGCCATGTTCAACGGCCGCGCTACCTGGGACGACTCCGGCAAGGCGGCGGCGAATTCTGCGGGTTCGACCGGCACAACCTCCACCAACTCGGGCAGCTCCACCAACTCAGCCGGCACGACCAACAATCCGACCGGAACTACCAACTCAGCGCCCGGCGGCGCCGCGCAGTCCGGCATCACGAATGTGTGGCTGGATGATTCCCTGCCCGCGGCGGCGGGCACCGGCTCCACGAGCGGCGAAACCTGGAATTGGGTATCCTCCAACCCCTCGCCGTACAGCGGGTCGAAGGCCCACCAGTCTCTAAATTCGATAGGCCTGCACGGCCACTCCTTCAACTGGGCCAGCGCCACGCTCGGCCTCAAGACGGGCGACAGGCTCTTCACCTACGTCTATCTCGACCCCGCCAACCCGCCCTCCGAACTCATCCTGTCCTTCTGCACGACTTCGGGAAGCTGGGAGCACCGCGCCTATTGGGGCGCCAACGTGATCAATTATGGGATCGCGGGCACCGCCGGGCGTTTCCACGCCGGCCCCTTGCCGGCCGCCGGAAAATGGGTGGAGCTCTCGGTGCCCGCCAGCGCCGTGGGCGTCGAGGGTCAGACGCTGCAGGGTATGGACTTCGCCATGTACAGTGGCCGCGCCACTTGGGACTATTCAGGCAAGACCTCGTCCAGCGCTGCCGGTCCGACGGGCACTACCAGTACTGGCTCGAACCCGCCCAGCGGCACGAGCACCAACACGTCCGGCACCTCGACCAACGGCACCGTGGGCGGCGCGGGTTCCATCACGAACACGAACACCAGCGGCACGGGGACCGTGGGGGGCACAAGCACCAACGGAACAGGCGGCGTGACGGGCACGACCACGAACACTACGGGAACTTCGAGCAGCTCCACTAACTCGGCTGGCGGCTCGACCGGCTCCACCAACACGCTGAACACAGGCAATATCACCATTTCCTCCACCAACAACATCATTGAATACGATGCCCTCGCGCTTCCGACCGTGGGCCAAAGCCTGCTACGCGTGCTCTCGCCCACCGTTCTCGAGCTGCATCTCATCAACACGGAACCCTCCGGCGGCCCAGTGTCCACCTGGGGATTCGTCAACTCCAGCGGCCAGGCTCAACCGCCCTCGGCCTCGCAATTCGCCGTGACCGTCAACGGGCAGAACGTGTCCGTGCAGTCGGTCGGCTTCAAGCGGCGTCCGCTCTATGCGCCGCTGGCCGAGCGTGACCTGCGCATTGATAACTGCCTCTACCTCCAGCTCTCCGGCTCCGTTCCGGACAACGCCACCGTCTCGGTGACCAACCCCGGCGGAGCGCTCTGGAGCTCCAGCACGCAATATACCGTCACCGCCGACCCCAACCGCTACAGCCCGGTCGTGCACGTGAACCAGGAAGGCTACGTGTCCAACTGGCCCAAAAAGGCGATGGTTGGCTACTACCTGGGCAGCCTGGGCGAGATGCCCATCCCGTCCACCAGCTTCTCAATCGTGGACGCTACCACGGGCGCGGCGCAGTTCCAGGGCAGCCTCACTTCACGCCCCGACTCAGGCTACACATATAGCCCGTCGCCTTATCAGAAAGTCTATCAGGCGGACTTCAGCAGCCTGACCACCCCCGGCACGTATCTCCTGCTGGTCCCGGGGTTGGGCGTCTCGATGCCGTTCCACATCAACGACGGCGTGGCGATGGCCTTCGCGCGCGCCTACGAGCTGGGCCTTTACGGCCAACGCTGCGGCACCGCCTGCGCCATGCCCTACACGCGCTTCACTCACGCCGCCTGCCACACCAATCCGGCCAGCGTGCCGATGCCGCAAAGCAGCTACACCTTCACTTGGAATACTATCGCCAGCTATGCCAGCCAGGTGAACTCGGGCAACCCGCCACAACAGGCGCCGCTGCTGACCAGTCCGTCCGCGCAACTGTTCCCGTTCGTGAACATGGGCCCGATAGATACCTCCGGCGGCCACCACGACGCCGGCGACTACAGCAAGTACACCATCAACTGCGCCATCCTGACGCACCTCCTGATGTTTGCCGCCGACTCGCTCCCCGGCGTCGCGGCGCTCGATAACTTCGGCATCCCGGAAAGCGGCGACGGCATCAGCGACGTGTTGCAAGAGGCCAAGTGGGAGGCCGATTACCTGACCAAGATACAGGACAGCGACGGCGGGTTCTATTTCCTGGTGTATCCGCAGAACCGCGAATACGAGAGCAATGTCACTCCGGACCACGGCGACCCGCAGGTGGTCTGGCCCAAGAACAGCTCGGTTACCGCCTCGGCCGTGGCCGCCCTGGCGCAGTGCTCATCATCGCCGCTGATGAAGCGGGCCTACCCCGCGGCCGCCGCCTTGTACCTACAGAAAGCGCAGCTCGGGTGGCAGTTCCTCACCAACGCCATCAACCGCTACGGCAAGAACGGCATCTACCAGAAGATCACCGCCTACGGCGACGACTTCGCTGACTCCGATGAGCTCGCCTGGGCCGCCTGCGAGATGTTCCTGGCCACCGGCGACCAGGGCATCCATCAGACGCTGAAGTCATGGTTCCCGGACCCCACGGACCCCTCGACCTTCCGCTGGGGCTGGTGGCGGCAATACGCCTGCTACGGCAACGCCGTTCGCAGTTACGCCTTTGCCGTCAGCAGCGGCCGCATCCAGGCCAGCCAACTGGACGCCAACTACCTGGCCAAATGCATCACCACCATCACCAACTCGGCCAATGACACCGTCAACTGGTCCCTCCAATGCGCCTACGGCAGCAGCTTCGCGCCGGAAACGAAGGCGGTGCAAGGCGCCGGCTGGTACTTCTCGGCGCCTCAGGCCTTCGATATCGCTGTCGCCTACCAGCTCAATCCGAGCCCGGCTTACCTCGACGCCATGCTGGCTAACGTCAATTACGAAGGCGGCTGCAACCCCCTAAACGTCTCGTACATCACCGGCCTCGGCTATAAGCGGCAACGCAACATCGTTGACCAATACTCCTGGAACGACGGCCGCCAGATGCCCCGCAGCGGCATCCCCATCGGCAACATCCAGCAAGGATTCATTTGGACCTCCACCTACGGTTCCGACCTGGGCAACCTGCCGTTTCCCAGCGACAACGGTTCGCCGCCTTACCCGTTCTATGATCGCTGGGCCGATACGGTCAACGTCACCACCGAATTTGTCGGCACGGACATGGCGCGCGGTCTCGGCACCACTGCCCTGCTCGCGGCGATGACTTCCCTCAAGACCCAGGCGTGGACGGCGGTGGCGGGGCAGATCAACGGGGTGGGCTCGCAGATGGGCCAAAGCGGCAGCGCCACGGCCACGTTCTCGGCCCCGGGCATGGACCTCACCGACGCCCAAATCGTCTGGGAGAGTCCAGGGCAGGAGCCTGCGTTCGGCACCACCTACCAGGTCGGGGGCGGGACCAACAGCTCCCAATGGGTCGAGGCCGAAGCCGTCTGGCCTGACGGGCGCCGCGTCTTTGCGACCACCCAAGTATCCGTCACCAACGGCATGCCTAACGTGACCATCAGCAGCACCGACCCGAGCATGACCGCCGGCCTGACGAGCGACACCGCCTCGTTCACGCTCACCCGCACCGGCAGCACAAATGCCGATCTCACCGTCAATCTGGCGCCCAGTGGAACGGCCACCTCGTGGAACGATTACCGGCGCCCGCAAGGCGATATGCCGCATTCGTTCACCATCCCCGCGGGCCAAACCTCCACGACCGTGACGGTCTATGCGCCCGCCAACAGCACGCTGACTTCGTCGCTCACAGCCATCCTGACGATCACCGCCGGCACCAATTACAACATCGGCAGCCCTGCAGCGGTCACGTTGACCATCCTGCCGGCAGGGCTCTCGGGTTCGTCGGGCTCATCTTCGAGGATCTCGGGGCTAGCCATCAAGAAGGGGCTTAGTGGCGGCATGACCGTAAGTTGGCCCTGCACGCCGGGAAAGACATACTGGGTCAGCGCCGCCAGCGACGTCACCTCGACGAGCTGGACGTGCCTTGTCACCAACGTCGTGGCCACCGACTCGACCCTGGCATGGGTTGACCCGGCAGCCGCTGCCATGCCGCAGCGGTTCTACAAGGTGTACTCCGCTGACTGAGCCCGGCGCGGCCTCTCAAACACGGGCGCGGTCTCGATAACACCCTTCGAGATCGCGTAGCGCGTCAGCCCGGCGATGTCGTGTATGCGCAGCTTATTCATGACCTGCTGCCGATGCTTCTCGACGGTCTTGATGCTGATGCACAGGTCCGACGCGATTTGCTTGTTGGGCTTGCCCTCGGCAATCAACTGCAGCACCTCCGCCTCGCGCGTCGTCAGCACATCGGCCCGCTTCTTGATGGGTGTGCCGTTGGCGAACGATTCCCGGAAGTGATCCAGCAACTGCTTCGAGAGCGTCGGGCTGAAGAACGCGTTGCCCTTGGCGACCTCGCGCACGGCCTTGATCAGGCTCCCGGACGCTGCCTGTTTGAGTAAATACCCGGCCGCCCCCGCCTCCGTAAGCTGCTGCACGTACTCGTGGTCGCTGTAGGCTGAGAGCACCAGGATCTTTGCGTCCGGCATTTCCCTCATGATCTGGCGCGTCGCCTCCAGGCCATTGAGGTTCGGCATCGTCACGTCCATGATGATGACGTCGGGTTTGAGTTGCGTCGCCAGTTGCACCGCCTGTCGGCCCGTTTCCGCCTCGCCGGCTATCACGATGTCAGGTTCCGATTCCAGCAGGACTTTCAGGCCCTGCCGGACCATTGCGTGGTCATCTACTAAAAGCACTTGGATCTTCATAAGGCTTAATGCGGCAAATCTAATGTGCGAACCTTGCAGTCCCAAGTGGGTGAGTACCCCATTTTACCGCGGCCCAACGGCGCGATGGTTCCCGCGTGCAATGGGTTTCTGCCCTCCAGGCAATTCGTCTCCAGCCGCGCAGACTGTCTGACTCGTGCCGCCTCGCCGGCTTGGCTATTGGCTATTGGCTATCGGCTATCGGCTATCGTCTTCCCTCCGCCGGCACGCTGCCCCGCCGGCAAATGCGCGCCTTGCCCCGCCGCAGCTTCCCTCTCCTGCC
>DATKNZ010000192.1:0-13988 GCA_035541055.1 Candidatus Acidiferrum sp.
GATAGCCCACAGACCTGGCAACGCCCAGATCACGGTCATGCGCTAAAAACCCTTAACATCAATCCGGAAGACGCCCACCCAATCCTGCGGGAAACCGCATGGATTTGCCCGGCGTCAGCCCCTTATGGGACGGCTGTGAAACAAATCCAAAGGCTCGAACCAGCAATGACCGAAACCTGTGGTGAAGCTGTGTTTTGAACATTTGTGCTTAAAGCATTGGGAATTGTTTCGGATTTCGTGCCTCGGATTTCGGATTTCTACTGTCCAGGACGGTAGCAGTCTCGAACTGCCTCCGCCGGTCGCAGTGCTCCCCGCCTGCTTTGACATAGCCCGCGTTGCTGCTAGCCTGCGGCCCCATGAGCAGCAGCGGTCGGCTTCCCCGCCGTTCATTCTTGAAGCGCATCGGGCTGGCGGTGCCCGTCGTGACCTCCGGACCAGCCCTGGCCTTGGCCAAGCCCGCCTCAGTTCCAGCGGCTGCTTTCCAAAGCAAGCAACGACTCGACAAAGAGCTGGCCGCCGACCTCGTGATTATCGGCGGCGGGCTCGGCGGATGCGCTGCCGCGCTCGCTGCGGCGCGCAACGGCCTGCAGGTCGTCCTGACCGAGGAAACGGACTGGATCGGCGGGCAGTTGACTGCCCAGGCGGTGCCCCCGGACGAGAATCAGTGGATCGAGACAATCGGCGGCACGCGCTCCTACCTGGAGCTGCGTCGGCAAATCCGGGAATACTACCTGCAGCACTTCCCGCTTACCGCCGCCGCCCGCGCCGAGGCTTACCTCAACCCCGGCAACGGCTGGGTCTCCCGCCTATGCCATGAGCCGCGCGTCTCCGTTGCGGTTTTGCACCAGCTCATGGCGCCTTACGTCGGCGGACGCCGCATTCTCCTTCTGCTCAAACACAAGGCCCTCGAAGCTCAGAGCGCGGGTGACCGGGTCGAGGCGGTGCGCGTGCGCAACCTCGAGTCGGGCAACGAGCTTGTCCTGCGCGCGCCATACTTCGCCGATGCCACGGAGCTGGGCGACCTGCTGCCGCTCACCAAGACGGAATACGTCACCGGCGCCGAATCCCAGCACGACACCGGCGAGCCGCACGCCCCGGCGGACGCCGAGCCGCGCAACATGCAGTGCTTCACCTGCTGCTTCGCGATGGACTACCTCGCCGGGCAGGACCACACGATCGAGAAGCCCGCCGAATACGCCTTCTGGCGGGACTTCGTGCCCGCACTCAAGCCGCCGTGGCCCGGGCGGCTGCTTTCGTGGGAATACGGCGACCCCGTCAGCCGCAAACCCAAGCGAGTGGACACTGACCCGGAGAAAGCCATAGGCCTTTGGACCTACCGCCGCATCGCCGACAAGGCGCTATTCGTGGAAGGCACTTACCCCGGCGACATCAGCCTGGTGAATTGGCCGCAAAACGATTACATGCTTGGCAACCTCTGCGACGTGAGCGCGGATGAAGCCGCCCGCCACCTCGCCCGGGCCAAGCAGCTCAGCCTGTCGCTGCTCTACTGGCTGCAAACCGAAGCGCCCCGGCCGGACGGCGGCGCCGGCTGGAAGGGCCTGCGCCTGCGCCCGGATGTGGTCGGCACCGAGGACGGCCTGGCCAAATACCCTTACATCCGCGAGAGCCGGCGCATCCGCGCCGAGTTCACAGTGCTGGAACAACACGTGGCCACCGAAGCGCGCATGAAGGAGACAGGGGCCAGCCACAGCGACGTGAAGGCCGCCGACTTCAAAGACTCCGTCGGCATCGGCAGCTACCGGATTGACCTGCATCCCAGCACGGGCGGCACCAACTCGATTGACATCAGCTCACTGCCCTTCCAGATACCGCTCGGGGCGCTGCTGCCCCAGCGTGTCGAGAACTTGCTGCCTGCCTGCAAGAACCTTGGCGTGACTCACATCACCAACGGCTGCTACCGCCTGCATCCCGTGGAATGGAATATCGGCGAAGCGGCGGGTGCGCTGGCGGCCTTCTGTGTGAAGCGGAAGCGCACCCCGCGCGAGGTGCGCAATAAATCCGAGCTGTTGAACCAGTTCAAGGACCTGCTCACCGCCCAGGGGGTGCCGCTGGCCTGGCCGAAGTTTGGCCCCAGGTAGCAGAAGCTTTGGCGCACCTATTCAGCTAGACTAGTGGCGTAAGCCTCCGGCTTGCGATAGGCCCAACAATCCTCTGGATTGTTCGGTCGCCGCATTATGCGCGGCAACCCAGAGAGTTACCGGGACGGGCGCAAGCCGGAGGCTTACGCTACGCTGCGCTCACAACCCTGGCCAGTCAATCACCATCCGCGCATCCAGGTCCTGCCAGGCGCCGTTGGCCTTCACTTTCGGTGTCATGCGCCCCACAAACTGGAACACGCGGTGCGGCGCTTCCTCCTCGACCGTGAAATAGAGCGGGTCCACTAGCCGGGCGATGATGGGGCTGGTCGCCTCCATGCGCAGGATCACCGCCCGGCGGCCGTGGTAAGCCGCCTGTTCCTGTCGGCTAAACGTGAAGCCCACGGTTTCCCTCCGCGGCACCACGACCATGCGGCACCGCACCTTCTCGCCGCGCGCCAACTCCGCCCAGTGCTGCGCCAGGAAGGGCCCCACCATGTCGGTGACCAACGTGTCGCGCCGCCAAGCCTCCGTGCTCGTCCGGGGCTTGCCGCCGCCGGCCACGTCCCTATTGTAAGTGAACACCAGTCTCCCCTTCGCGGGATTTCCCGGCTCGCGGTTCACGACCACGCCCCCCGCCGCGCCGATCTGCAACTCCTCCAGCGAATACGACACCAGCCCATTCGTGCCGTAGGTCACCTGCTCGCGGGCGGCGGGCTTGCCTTCCGGGTAAGTGAATTCGCGCAGCACCGTGATCTGCGGCCCGGCCGGTGTCACGGTGCGCCTGAACCGGAACAACCCCTGGGCGTGGGCCGTGTCCTTGGCATAGATAGTTCCCGTCAGCACCTTGGGCTCGGCGCAAGCCAGAAAGTGCGGATTGGGCGGCGAAGGCTCGGCAGCGCAGCAACTCCGTCCGCTTGCACCGGCAACCAGAACTGCGCCGAAAAATGCGTGGATTAACTTCACCTTCGCTGGGAATCTCGCACACACGGCACCCGTTGTCTCCGATCCTCCGCACACAAGCAGCTTGACGCTTCCCGCCTCTCCCTTGTAAACGGTCGGGCCATGAAACGCGTCTTACACATCACCCCTCTTCTCCTCCTAAGTGCCATTCTCGGCGGCAGCGGCCTGGGCCAGGATGTCCAACTCACCGCGCCCACCAAGTCCGGCGGCCTGCCCCTGCTGGATGCCCTGGCTAAACGCGCCACCACCCGGGCATTCGATTCGAAGGACCTGTCAGACCGGCAGCTCTCCACCCTCCTCTGGGCCGCATTTGGGGTCAACCGCCCCGATGGCAAGCGCACCGCCCCCTCCGCCAACAACAAGCAGGCGACCGACATCTATGTGCTGCTCAAAACCGGGGCCTACGTCTATGATGCCCACGCCAACAAGCTCGTCCAGGTGCTGGCCGACGACGTGCGCAGTCTCGGCGCAACCCAGACCTTCGCCACCAACGCTCCCGTCATCCTGGCCTTCGTCGCCGACCTCTCGAAGCTGGGCAACGGCAACGAAGAATCCAAACCGAACACCGCCAATGTCAACGTGGGTTACATCTCGCAGAACGTTTACCTCTACTGCGCCTCCGAAGGGCTGGCGACCGGTGCCAGGGGTTCAGTGGACCGGAAGGCGCTCGGCCCCAGGCTGAAGCTCCGGCCGGACCAGCTCATCGTGCTGGCCCAGTCGGTCGGTTATCCCAAACCCTGAACCCGAATACTTCGCAGTGGTAGGGACGCCTCGCCGAGGCGTCCGCCACCGCCGCAACAAGGACGCCTCGGCGAGGCGTCCCTACCCTGCAGCCAGCGGCCGATACCCTCACTCCAGCCTGCCGCACGCCCAAAGCATGCCCCGGCTCAGCAGCAGGATGTAGTCCGGGCTTTGGCTCGTGTGCAGGTCATGCCCGAGCGTCGTGCCGAACACGCGGCCTTTCCCATAGGTATGCGTCCAGCACACGACGTGTACCCTCCCGTCCCGCGGACTCTTGGCCTTGAGCAGCGGCTGCGAGTTCTCGGTCATCTCGATAGTCTGGTAAAGCTCGTCCCCCGCCGTCCGCCAATGCTCCGGGAAGCCCTCCAGGATGCGGCTCTGCGGGTCCGCTTTCTCCGTCTGAAAGCCCTCGAACGGGTCATGAACCTTCGAGCGCATCCCCACGCAGTCCTCCCATTCGTGCACCTTGCCGGTCTTCTTGAACGAGTGCACGGCGCAGTGGATCATCACCGCCGGTTCGCCCTCGCGGATCGCGCGCAGCAGGTTCTCCACCGTTCCGGGCTTCACCTCGTCCACGCAGAAATCGCAGACGATGAGATCGTAGCCGCGCGCAAACGCTGCATTGGTCAGCGAGTCGAGCGTGTAGGCCACGTCGAAGGTGATCTGCGCCTGCCAGGTCAGGTTTGAACTCAGCAGCGGAATCTGCACGGCGTAATCATGGTAGCCGCCTCCCGAAAGCAACAGGGCCTTGATCGGCTTCGGCTCGCTGGCCAGCCCGGCCAGGGGCAGGAGAGAAAGCAAAAGGATGCGAATAGTATTCATACCTGTCCGCCAGCGTGGATCACCGCGCCTGCCGTGTCCAGCGGGAGCGTGAGAGCCGGCCCGGTGCCATGTCCAAGCTACCATGAAAAGGGAACGCCGCCGCAACGCCGGCTTCACGCTGGTTGAGCTCATGGTGGTCATCTCTATCATTGCCGTTCTTGCGGCGCTGATCTTGTCCGTCCTGCATCGCGTCAAGGTGAAGGCCCTGCTCAAGAAGGCAGAGATCGAGGAAGCCAGCATTGTCCAGGCTATCCACAGCTATGACCACGACTACGGCAAACTTCCCGCCTCGGCTGCCGCCATTAACGCCGCTTCCGCAGTGCCCCTGGCGGCGGGCGGGCCGGACGACATCACCTACGGCACGGCCGGGGTTACCTGTGTCGGGCCGGGCGGCCCGAATGCCGCGAACCAGGGCTTCAGCGCGCCGACCGGCTACCAGGCGGTGGGCTCACCCGGCTACCAGACCAATAACTCCGAAATCATGGCCGTCCTCCTGGACATGGAGCACTGGCCCAACACGCCCGGCGTGCCGACCGTGAACCTGGGCCATGCCTTGAACCCGCAGCGAACGAAGTACCTTAACGCCCACATGTCCGGTGACAACTCCTCGCCCGGCATCGGCCAGGATGGCGTCTTCCGTGACCCCTGGGGCAATCCCTACATCATCACCCTCGACCTCAACTACGATGGCAAGGCGCGCGATGCCTTCTACCGCGACCCGGCGGTATCGCAAGACCAGAGCGACCCCAATCCCCCGCCTAAACGCGGGCTCAACGGCCTTATCCCGAGAACGATCGGCACTCACACCTTCTACGAAGCGAACGACTCAGTGATGGTTTGGTCCGCTGGCCCGGACAAGCTCGTTGAGCCCAACCCTCCACCCAACCAGGGCGTCAACCGGGACAATGTTCTAAGCTGGAAATAGCCGCCACGGAGCGTAAGGCGCTCCGAACACGCCTGTGCCCCGGCGCTTCTGGAATGTTAACCTTCTGCAAACGCCTCTTTTACGCGTTTTCCCACTTCTCCGGCAGTCCCGCAAGGTATTCCCGTACCTTCACCCGTCCGGAGCCCCTCCCTACCCTGTCCGGTACCTCACCGTAGAACCTCTGCAAACTTTGCAGAGGTTCTACGGTGAGGTAACGGACAGGGTAGGGAGGCGCTCCGGACGGGTATCGGTTGGACCGGGGCGGGCGGGTCTGCCGTAAAAGCCGCCTTTTGGCGGAAAATGGGCTGATCAGGCGGAGATTTGCCGGCGGGAAGCCGACATTGCCCCAGGCCGCCGATTACGAGATTTCGTAACCGCCCGGGCTGTGCCGCCTTCGCTGGGAATAGCCTTGGCCCCAGCATCTCACAGTGGTAGGGACGCCTCGCCGAGGAGTCTGTGTTGGGGCGGCGGCGGACGCTTCGGCGAGGCGTCCCTATCCGGCAGCCTGGGGGAACAAAGCTGGTGTCGTAGGGCATTCACCGCACCTGTCCATGGGCGTGAACGCCCGCCTTTGCTCTGGATTGGCGGCGGGGCAGGCGGCATGTTGTCAGGCTGAATATGTCTGATTCGCTCCCCGGGAGGACAGCCGAGCGCCGCTATGATACCGGCGAACTCGTGCGGCGTCTGTTGGCGCTGGCATGGCAGTTCCGCCGGGATTGCGTCTGGTGCGTTGCGCAGAGCCTGATGCTGCTGTTGCTGGGGTTGGCGGGGCTGCAACTGCTGGGGCTGGTCATTGACGTGATCCGGCACGCGCTCGATCCGACGCAACGGGCGCCGGTCTATCCGTTTGGCTGGCAGCCGCCGGCGGGGTGGAGCCCGCTGCGGCTCGTGGTCGTCATGGCGGGAGCTATCGTCGTCCAGGCAATGCTCCGGGCGGCGTTGACCTACCATTACAACATGACCACGGCCCGGCTCACCCAGGGCAAGATCGTGCCCAACCTGCGCGACCGGGTGTACGACAAGCTGCAGCGGCTGAGCTTCCGCTTCTTCGACGTGCATGGCTCCAGTTCTATCTTCAACCGGGTGACGGGCGACGTGCAGAACACGCGGCTGTTCGTGGACGGCGTGGTGTTGCAGGGGGTGAACATGGTGCTGACGCTGGCGGTTTACCTGGTCTTCATGTGGCGCATCCACGCGGCGCTGACCGTGGCGTGCCTCTCGGTGACGCTTGGGCTGTGGTGGGTGACGCATTACTACTCGGGGCGTCTGCGCCCGGCTTACCTGCGCAATCGCGACCTGTTCGATAGCCTGGTGCTGCTCTTTTCGGAAAGCGTCCGCGGCATGCAGACGATTAAGGGCTTCGCCGCTGAGCCGTGCCAGATCGAGCGCTTCGAGCGGGCCAACCGCGAGGTGTCGGGCCAGCAAAAGCGCATTTTCCGCGACCTGGCGCTGTTCACGCCGGCGACGCAGGTGCTGTCGCAGTTGAGCCTGGTGATCTTGTTCGCCTACGGCGGCTGGCTTTACGTGCAGGGGCGCGTCGCGCTGGGGAGCGGGCTGGTGGTATTCGCGGGACTGCTGCAGCAATTCAACGGGCAGGTGGCCAATGTAACGACGATCGCCAACTCGGTGCAGCAGAGCTTCACCGCGGCGAGGCGCGTCTTTGAAGTTTTGGATACGCCCTGCGAGGTGGAGAACCAGCCGCGGCCGATCGTGCCCGGGCGGCTGCGAGGCCGGCTGGTCTTCGAGAACGTGGGGTTTGGTTACCTGCCGGAGGCCAAGGTGCTGCAGGAGGTGTCGTTCGAGGCCAAACCGGGGCAGGTAGTGGGAATTTTCGGCATGACCGGCGCGGGCAAGAGCACGTTGCTGAGCCTCATCCCGCGGTTCTACGACCCGCAGCAGGGACGCATTCTCGCGGATGGCCAGGATCTGCGCGACCTGGAGCTGGACGCCTACCGGCGCCAGATCGGGATAGTTTACCAGGAGAGCTTTCTGTTCTCGAACACCGTGGCGGCGAATATCGCCTTCGGCAGTCCACGCGCCACGCAGGCGCAGATTGAGCGGGCGGCGCGCACAGCCTCGGCGCACGAGTTCATCCAGGAGCTGGCACACGGTTACGAGACGGTGCTGGGCGAGTCGGGCGTTGACCTGTCCGGGGGGCAGCGCCAGCGGCTGGCGTTGGCGCGGGCGCTGTTGCTGGAACCGCCCATTCTCATCCTGGATGACCCTACCGCCTCGGTGGACCCGAAGACCGAGCATGAAATCGTTTCGGCCCTGCGGGTGGCGATGCAAGGACGCACGACGTTCATAGTGGCCAATCGGCTGAGCCTGCTGCGCCGCGCCGACGTCATCTTGGTGCTGGAGCAGGGACGCCTGGCGCAAATGGGGACGCACGACGAATTGGTGCGGCTGCCGGGCACGTATCGCGAGACCGCGCTGCTCCAATTGATGGATTTGGACGAGCAGGAGGCCGGGCAAGACCTTTCGACCCCGCTGCCGCAGGCGGCTGGGAGCGGGCAGGAGGCAGGCGAGACGCACTGCCCTACGTTGGCATGAGCGCGCCCATCTCCCCCAAGGCGCCCGTGGCGGTGGCCGCCGACAAGCTTGGCAGCGCGCGCGAGGCGATCACGTACTTCCGGCCTATCGAGGACCGGGAAGCCGATCATGCGCCTCTAAGCGTGCGGCTCATCAAGCGCATGTTCACCTACACGCGGCCTTACGCCGCGCGGCGGAACTGGCTGTTCATCCTCACTTTTGCCCGGGGCCTGCAACTGCCCGCGCTGGCCTGGATGATCGGGCAGACCATCAACGGTCCCATTGCCGGGCGGGACCTGCACGGGATTTACCTGCACGCGGCCATCTACTTCGGGCTGGTGCTGCTGATGGTGGTCACGCTGCATTACCGCCAGCTTTTCGCGCTGGAACTGGGCGAGGCCGTCGCGCACGACATGCGGCTGGAGCTGTTCCGCAAGCTGACAACCCTGCCCATGTCATTCTTCAACCGAACCAAGTTCGGGCGGATCATCAGCCGCATGACCTCGGACATAGACAGTGTGCGCGTGGCGGTGCAGGACGTGGCGTTTGTGGTGACCATCCAGGCGGTGCAGATGATCGTGGCGGCGCTGCTCATGACGTATTACAACTGGAAGCTCTTTTCGCTCATGCTGCTGCTGGTGCCGGGCATCTGGCTCATCAACCAGAATTACAAACGCGAGGTGAGCCACCGCCTGCGCAAGCTGCAGGAGACCTGGAGCCGGTTGACCTCCACGCTGGCCGAATCGGTGGGCGGCATACGCGTCACGCAGGCCTTCGTGCGGCAGGAGATCAACGCCGGCTTCTTCCGCAAGCTGGTGAACCTGCACGGCGAGAACAACGTGGGCGTGGCGCAGGCCTCGGCGGTGTTCATTCCCCTGCTGCAGATGAAGAGCCAGTTGTTCCTGGGCGGCGTGGCGCTGCTCAGCGGGTTTGGCGCGCTCCGCTGGCACGGCTGGCTGCACATGGAAGTGGGCGACCTGGTGACGTTCTTCTTCCTCGCCAATTTCTTCTTCGACCCGGTGCAGGTGATCGGGAACCAGTATAACCAGGCGCTTTCAGCCATGGCCGGCGCCGAGCGCTTCTTCCGGCTTATTGATGTGGCTCCCGAGTGGCAGGACGCACCCACGGCGAAGCCGCTGGGAGTCTTGAGTCTTGAGTCTAAAGTCTTGAGTCGAGCATCCCCGGGCGCGACGCAAGACTTGAGACTCAAGACTCAAGACTGGCCCCCCGGCTGCCGGGTCGAGTTCGAGCACGTGCACTTCGAATATAAACCTGGGCGCCCGGTGCTTACCGATATCAGCTTTGTGGCCGAACCGGGCGAGACCGTGGCCTTGGTCGGCCATACCGGCAGCGGCAAGACCACGCTGGTCGCGCTGCTGCAAAAGTTCTACCTGCCGACGCAGGGGCGGGTGCTCGTGGACGGGCGTGACCTGCTCGAAGTGACCAGCGACTCGTTGCACGCGCAGATGGGCAGCGTGCAGCAGAACAACTTCCTCTTTGCGGGCTCGATCAGCGACAACATCCGCTTCGCCCGCCCGCAGGCCACGGACGCCGACGTGAAGGAAACGCTACGGGCGCTGGACTGCCTGGACTTGCTCGAGGCGCTGCCCAGGGGACTGGAAACGCAGGTGGGCGAAAAGAGCGCGGCGCTCTCGCTGGGGCAACGTCAGTTGATCTGCTTCGCCCGCGCCATGCTGGCCGACCCGCGCATCGTGGTGCTCGATGAGGCAACCAGCGCGATTGACAGCGTCACCGAAGCCCGCCTGCAGCGCGCGCTGGAGCTTCTCCTGCGCGGGCGCACATCGTTTGTAGTGGCCCATCGGCTGAGCACCATCCGCAAAGCGGGCTTGCTGCTGGTGCTCGATCAAGGCCGCATTGTCGAGCGCGGCACGCACGCCAGCCTGCTGGCGGAAGGGGGAGTTTATGCGCGGCTGCACCAGGAATTCATTCGCGGGGGCAGCCAACCAGCGGCCCGCTGAGCCCGTCGCTGTCTCGAAGCAGTCCGCAGCTCTGGCGCCAGCCTCCCTGCCTTTCGCAAATTGGGCGGGCCGCCACGGAAGCCCTGTCCCGGAGGGACACGCGGGCATAGTCCAACGCTTCAGCGTTGGGGAAGCTGTGCAATGAGGTCCAAGTCCCGAAGGGACGGCTGAGCCGGTGGTGCTGACATTCAGAGTCAGCCGTCCCTTCGGGACTTGGGGCCCGGGCGCGCGCTACCCAACGCTAAAGCGCTGGGCTAGTCTCAGGTGTCCCTCCGGGACAGGGCGCCTCGCAATTTGCGAAAGGAATTGGGGCTATGCCCGCCGGGTCTGGGAGGCAGGCGCCTCGGCCCCTGCCGCGGACAGGAATGGCCGCGCTCCGCCATTGCGCCGCGGGATGCGAGACGTCCGCAGCGGCCGGGCCGGGTTGCCGGCCACGACGGCGCCCGCAGGGACGTCCTTGGTCACCACGCTGCCCGCCCCGACCGTCGCCCGCTCGCCAATGACGACCCCGCACAGGATCGTCGCCCCCGAGCCGATGGACGCCCCGCGCTTCACAGTCGTGGGGATGCAGGTCCAGTCGGCTTCGGTCTGGGAGGAACCATTCGCGTTCGTGGCGCGTGGGAACCGGTCGTTGATGAAGGTCACGCCATGGCCGATGAACACCTCGTCTTCGAGCGTAACGCCCTCGCACAGGAAGCTGTGGCTGGAAACCTTGCAGCGCTTGCCCACGCGCACGCCCTTCTGGATTTCCACAAAGGCGCCGATCTTGGCATCATCCCCGATCTCGCAGCCGTAGAGGTTGGTGAAGGCGAAGATTTTAACCCGCCGGCCCAACTTCACGTCGGGCGCGATGCACTGGAACCGCCCGGGGCTGCTCATGCGGCTACGAGGGTGCGCTGCGCGAGGTTCGCGGGTACGCCTTCATAGCCGTTGCCATTACCGTTGCCGTTCCCATCGTGCCACTGGGCCGCCGAACCGATGGCGACCGAGGCCCCCTGCTGCCGCAAGGACTCGCCGGCGGCTTCCAGGATACGCACGACGTCCAACCCGTGGCGCCCGCCGGTGATCGGCGTGCACCCTTCGCGAATGCATTCAAGGAAGTGCTGGCATTCTAGCTTCAGCGGCTCGTCCTGCTTGATGTAGGGCACGTAAGCGTCTCCGTAGTGGTAGGAGTAGGTGAACTCGGCGAACGTGTCATAGTGAGGCGGCACCTCGACCCGCGCGTCGTAAATCTTCAGCTTCTCCAGCGGCTCGGTGTCGTCATACACGATCATCCGGCGCGAGCCGATCACCGTCATCTGGCGCACCTTCTTGGGGTCGAGCCAGCTATTGTGGATAAAGGCGCAGCGGTTCTTGGCGAACGTCAGGTACATCATGGTGACGTCCTCAACGCCGCGGGTGACGTGGCTGCTGCCCTGGCAGGAGACGCTGACCGGCGTTTCGTCCAGGAGGTGCAGCACGATGGAAATGTCATGGGGGGCCAGGTCCCAGGCGACGTTGATGTCCTTTTGGAACAGGCCCAGGTTCAGGCGGCGGGCGGAGATGTATTGCACCTCGCCGATGTCCCCCGCGTCAATGATCTCCTTCATGCGGCGCACGGCCGGGGAGAAGAGGAAGGTGTGGCCCACCATCAGCACCAGTCCCTGGTGTTCGGCGAAAGCCACCAGTTCTTCGGCCTCAGCCTCGGTGCGCGCCATGGGCTTCTCGATGAACACGTGTTTCCCGGCGCTCAGGCAGGCCCGCGTCATCTCGTAGTGCAGGCGCACGGGCGTGGCAATCACGACCGCATCCAGATCAGCGCCGTTCAGCAGGTCCTCGAAGCGCGTCGTGGTGGCAACATCCGGATGCAGGCGCTGCATGTGAGCGAGCCGGTTGGCGCTCGTGTCGCAGATCATTTTCAACTCGCAGTCCGCGGCTTGCCGGAGGTTACGGATGAGATTGGGGCCCCAGTAACCGCAGCCGACGACGCCCACCTTGACAGGTTTTTTGGTCTTCATGAGTTATATGCTTTGAATGGCTTTATGGTTGCACGGACTGTTTGCGCCTGTCTGCGCCTTTCGGCCTGGATGTCCAGGCACTGCGTCACGAGCGCGGGCAGGGTTTTGAGGATAATCTTCAGGTCCAGCCACAGGCTCTTGCGTCTGGAATACTGGATGTCGAACCGGATCATCTGGTCGAACGTGGTGCGGTTCTTGCCGCTGACCTGCCATAGTCCGGTCAAGCCCGGCACGGCATCAAACCGGCGGCGGTGCCACGGCTCGTATACCTCATATTCGTACGGGATGCAGGGCCGCGGTCCGACAATGCTCATTTCGCCCCGGATGACATTGATGATTTGAGGGAGCTCGTCCAGTCCGGTGGCGCGCAAGGCGGCGCCGAACGGAATCAGGCGCGGGTCGCTTCGCGCATCGAGCTTGGTCATGGGCTTGTCGCTCTGGATGAGATGGCGGGTGTGGCCCCGGTGGCATGCGTGGTCGGCGTTCACCTGCATCGTTCGGAACTTGTAACACGTGAAGGTGCGGCCCTGGTAGCCGACGCGTCGCTGCCGGAAGAGCACCGGCCCTTTGGAGCCGAGGACGATCAGCAGGGAAATGACGCCGCTCAGGATCAGCAACCCGGGCAACAACAATAAGATGATGCTGAAGTCCAGCATCCGTTTCCACAGCGGGAGGCCAGCAACCTGGCGCCCCTTCTCCTCGGCCTCCTTCGCGTTCAGCCTGTCCATAACACTCAGTGCAGCACATCCGTCTAACAATCGCGACAGGCTGGTCCCTGCCACCGGCCCCTCCAGGACCAGCGGGGACGAACCGCTGGACCTGAATCCTTTGCTCGAGGCATTGTTCATGTTTGCTACTTACTGGCTACTCCGTACGGCCAAGCCGGCGTTCCATGCCGTTCAGACTTCAACGTCTCTCAAGGCCTATTCCCGCACCGGAATACTGAGCGGGAGAACTGACTCCCCTATCTTCCATCCGGCTCGGAAATCAGCAATTCCACCGAATACGGAAGCTGTATCGGTGTAACTACGGAAGGAGGAGAACCCGGGCTGCGCAGCTCACCCGGGAAGGAATTACGCGAGGGGAGGGCAGGTGGCGGCGGATACTGCCTGGGCGCCGCTCCGGACGGGGCTGGGTGTGAGGCGGGGCGATGGCAGCGGCGCGGGCACGCATCTCCGGGCGGGAGAGCGGGAATACGCGGCAGCACCGAACAGCGCTAGGCACATGGTCGTCGAAATGATCACCCAGGAGATAAGTATCGTTGCCACGGCCCTAATTCGCAGCATCGGGCGTGCCGCGGACGCGGGCCAGCAGGGAACCCGAGTCTGAAGCTGCTTCGGAGTCGCTTGGCGCCGCCTCCCGAAATACCACGAACACAGTGCCTTAGGGCCAGCGCCGCAGATTCTTGCATGCAGCGGTGGCTCCGATTGGCCGCCGACAGCGGTGGGCACGATGTGGGCGCCTTTGCTGTCCAGGAACAGGACAAGCGGGTCTGATAATTGGACGCTGGTAGAAAAGCAGACCCTACCGGCATTGGAAGTTCGTATCGCACCGGGTCCAGTCACCGAAGGTGGTCGAAGCGCTGCTGCTGCCCTGTTCCCATTCCAGACAATGTGTCTTGAAACGCTGCACCATCTGCATCGCGCGAGGCCGTCTGTCCGGCCGGGGACCCCGCTGAACACGGAGCAAAAGCGGTGTTTACGCGCCTGTTGAACCAACCGACCCGCGAATTGAGAGGGCCGTGCGCCATTGGCAGCACTTATGCGAACCGCCCTCGAATATGTTCTGTACAGCTAGTCTCAGTGAGCGGCGCAGTTGTGCCCCCTTCTCCAAAACCCTCCTCGGCTTTCTCAGCGGGTTGGCGGCCTTCGCGGCGCTGGCTGACACCAGCGTGAACCTGGCGTGGAATCCCAGCACCAGCCCGAATGTCACG
>DATKNZ010000193.1:0-5797 GCA_035541055.1 Candidatus Acidiferrum sp.
CGGCCTACGACGAAGGTGCCTACGGGAGGGAGGAAAATGAAGCAGACCAGGACAGCGGCAAGGAGCGTGGCCAGCAGCCCGGCGCCGGTGCCACCGAGCAAGGCGGCGAATATGATCACCGGGTAGAAGGTGATGTAGGGCGGCATTTCCCTGCCCAGGCTAAGGCCGAGCTGCCAACGCACCCAGGCGGCCAGGGCCACGCCCAGCACCGCCACGATATAACCGATCCAGGCGCGCTGCGCCGGCTCGGGCTCGAGGTCCTCGATGACGGGCCGGGAGGGCGGCAGGAGCAGGCGATAGACGGCAGCCGCCAGCGCCGCCAGGAGCGCCAGCAGGCCCATTGAGCCGAACAGGATGACATGCTGCGTGCGCTGCACCGCCTGTTCGACCAGCACCCGCCGGGTCTCCAGGAGGCGCTCTTCCTCCTGCAACATGTTGGTCACCCGGCGCTGGGCGTCGTTCATCAGTGCCTCGCCGTGGTCGCTGCTGATGGCCGGCAGGGCGGCGCTCTGGCCCGAGCGCCGGTACAGGGCAATGGTATCCTGCAGCTCCGCCAGCTTGGCATCCACGGCGCTCCGCAGGCCCAGCAAAGCCTTTTGGTGTGAGGCGTTGTCGAGCGTGAGGCTGCCAACAGCGTTCAGGGCGTGATGGACGGCAGAGCGGGCGTCGCCATAGCGCTTCTGGTAATTCTCATCCCCGGTGAGGATCAGGCCGCGCTCAGCTCCCTGGGCGTCGTCCAGGGCCGAGGCGACCGCGTGCAAGGCGTCGCGGACCTGGTGGGTGTGGGCGACCAGGTCCTCGGACTCGGTGCTCGCGCGAAAGGCACAGAACGTCTGCAGGGCCCAACCCAGCAAGGCGACCATCGCGATGATGAGCACCACCGCGATGATGCCCTCGGGTTTGCGCCCCCAACCAAAGCTCTGGCGCGCGTTTGCTCCTGCCGCTCCGGTATAACCGCTGAACATGTCTGATGACATTCCCCGGAGAGCAGAATCGCCTCAGGGGGTACACCAGGCAAGGCCTCCCCTCCGGGAGCTTAAGTCTAACTGGTAGTCCCTTTCCAGCAGCGGCGCAAGGGGGGGAATGCGAGAAAGCAGGCAGGGGTGAGGTGGTTCAGCCGCCCACACCCGAAATCCGAAGGTCGAAGGTCGAAGCACGCAACTCAGTCTTGAGCTTATCCTCTCAAGTCTGGAGTCGTCGAAGGTCACAACGACTCAAGACGTTAGACCTTAGCCTCACGACCAATAGGTGGCGCCTTCGGACCTCCTTCCCGGGGTAGGTGATTACCCGATAGCGCGCTCGGTGCCAGAATGCTAATTAGGGTGACATGTGCGAGGGGAATAGTCACGACATGATCGTCTGGTGGAGCAATGAGGAGCACGCGTATCTGGTGGACGTTCCGGATTTGCCGGGGTGCACGTCACGAGGCAGAACACGCGTGGAAGCGATTCAGAGCGCGGAGCAGGCACTCGAGACATGGAGCAGAAACACCGCACCAGTAGGAATGGCGGCCCTGATGCACCGGGAAACCGGCAATTGAGGTGGCGCCTGGACGTGCGGGCGGGAGCGGCAAGGCGCCTTACTGCATGACTCGCCGGGCGCGCGAGATGGCCAGGGTTCTGGGGAGCCTGGAGTGCGCCTTCACCGGGCTGCAAACGGCCCTGGTGAGGCTGCGTACGGCCCGGCTGAGCATGAAGTCACCTTACAGCAGCATGCGCGTCGCCGTGGAAAGCGTCCGCTCAGCCAATTCGAGCCTGGAGGCTGCCGAACATAGCCTTGAGCAGGCCAGGCAAGGCATGAAGACGATGACAGAGGGTGCGCCAGGAGGGTAGGGCCTCTACTCCGTCTCCTCGGTGACTTCCTGCAGGATCTTCTGCTCTCGCCTGGCCAGTAAGCGGCCTTGCAGGGGCAACACCAGCCAGTAGATGCCCGCGGCCGCGGCGGCCAGGACCAGCGTGGCGGCCAGGTCCACCGGCAGCCAGGGGACCAGGTCGAACGTGGAGCAGACCAGTTGCAGAATTGCGGGCAATATCATCGGCAGGGCGATGAAGGGCAGGCAGAGCATACCGGCGAAGAGCGAGAGAAACACTATCGCCTTGGGCTTCCTGGCCTGTAGCGTGCCGGTGGCCAGGCGGTAGGGCGTCAGGATGGAAGCCAGGTTGCCGAGGAGGCCGAAAATCAGGAACGCGCCGCCGGCCTTGAATAGCGCGGCCAGAAAGATGTCCCAGGGGAGCCCGAACATGAACTTCACCGCGGTGAGCAGGACTGCGGCGGCGAGGGCGGCAAAGGGCGCAAAGGCCAGGTTCTTCGCCAGCAGAACATAGCGCCGCTGAACGGGCAGCAGCACAAGGGCTCGAAACCCGTTCCGGTCCAGCCCGAATACGTTCGACATCATGGGTCCGATGGACAGGGCCGCCAACATCGCCGCCCCGCTGGCCATGAACCCTTTCCACGCTTGGGGCAACCAGGCGGGCGGTTGCTGAAAATGCTTCGTGCGCGCGAACACCATCAGCCCGCCCAACACTACCGGCATGACAAACGCCATTTTCAGTTCCGGGGTGCGGGTGAGCGACCGAAAGGTGGCCAGCGTCAGCGCCGAGGCATCGTCCGGGAGCCAGGGCAGCCGCCTCTCGACCAGCAACCTGCCGCGCCGGCCTGGCGCCCGTGGCTGCACCTCCTTGCGCCGCGGCGCGGTATCCGCGCCCTGGTAAAAGCGGATCGTCATGCGGTAGGCCCGCATCAGGCCAAGGATCCCCACCAGCCAGCCCGCGGCCGCGGTGCCCTGGGCCGGCCACGGGTTGTGCTGTTTCAGCGCCATCGTCCCATAACCAGGCCAACCTGGGGGAAGCACCAGGTGCGCCTGGAGGATCCGCTCCGGCAGCACCAACCCTTCCTGGGCCTCACCCGCACCGGCTCCCTTCCTCCGGTGCTTGTGGGCCGACCCCGAGGCGGACCTGATCTGCTGGTGGAAGAAAGACGAGTTGAACACCAGGTTGGGCAGTTGGGCCAAGCCGACGAATATGAGGGTCACCCATACGACGACTGCCCGGCGCCGCCGCTTGTTTACCATCAGCGCCGCCAGCCAGCCGCGCAGGCAATACGTCCACGCCGTCACCATGAAGACAAAGCCCACGACCAGCGGCACCAGCAGCAGCATGGCCGGTCCCGATCCCGCTATCAGGCCCGCGCAAAGCCCCAGCATGCCCGGCACCACGAGCACGATGCCCGGGGTGAAGTGCGACGCCACGTAGTTAAACACAAACACCTGCGGCAGGGTGATCGGCAGATGCAGCAGCTTGGGCAGATCAATGCTCTCCGAGCGCTGGATCTCCACCATCAGCCCGGTGAACCAGAACATGAGGAACATGAACACCACCCCGTCCCAGATCGCCAGCAGGACCAGCGGCGGGGCTTTCTGGCCGGCGAACCAGCCCCCAATCACACCGCCGAAGGCCGCGCTGATCGCGCCCACTGCCAGCATCACCACGCCGATGATGGATAGCACCGCGTTGACCTGCCCGGCGCGGACGAATTGGTTGCGGCTCAGCCGCCACCGCAGCCACACTATGGCCCGAAGCTGCTGCCAGTTCACCGCACCGCCTCCAGCCAGCTCAGCTTCTGCTGCTCGACCTGGTCCGCCCCCACCACCGACAGGAAGCGCTCCTCCAGCGACCCTTTCTCGCGCACCGCCGCCATCGACTCCTGGTGCACCAGCTTCCCCTGGGCGATGATCCCCACGTGCGAGCACAGCTTCTCGACGATCTCCAGCACGTGCGACGTCAGGAACACCGTGGCCCCGCGCTCGACGCATTGCCGCAGGGTGTCGCGCAGCACCCGGGACGCTACCGCATCCACGCCCTCGAACGGCTCGTCCAGGAAGAGCAGTTCCGGGTTCGGCAGCAGCGCCGCCGCCAGCGCCAGCTTCTTCCGCATGCCATGCGAAAACTCCAGCGCCAGCTTCTTCTCTTCCTGCGCGAGGTCCATCATGTTCAGCAATTCCTCCGTGCGCTCCTTTACCGTGGCTGGCGGCAGCAGGTACATCCGGCCGATGAAGGTCAGGTATTCCCGCGCCGTGAGGTTCTCGAACAGCGCCAGGTTTTCCGGCACCACGCCCATCCTTGCTTTCACGCCGCGCGCCCGCTCGGGGTCGGACACGTCCTCGCCCAGCAACCGCATCGAGCCCGAGGTCGGCGCCAGCAGCCCGGTGAGCATCTTGATGGTCGTGGACTTGCCGGCGCCGTTCGGCCCCAGAAAGCCGTAGAACGTCCCGCGCTCCACCCGCAAGTCTATCGCGTCCACCGCGCAGAGCGTTCCGAACCGCCGCGTCAGGCCGACCGTCTCAATGGCGAGATTCATCGCCCCCATACATAACCTGCCGGCGCCCCCGCTCTAAAGCCTAAACTGGGCGAGCGCTGGACCCGGCAAGCCCAATTCATGAAGGGCGGTAGGGACGCGTTCCGCCGCTTCCCCATCTTCCCGAGGCAGCCGGCACGCGGCGGAACGCGTCCCCACCACCTAAATCCGAAGGTCGAAGGCCGAAGCCCGAAAGCAGGCCGAGTGTTTCGGAGCAATGTCAATTGAGATGGGTGCCGCTCTGTTAGCGATAGGCACCGCGACACATCGCAGCCGTGCCGGTCCCCGTGCCCACCGGCGGGAACCTCCTGCCCGGGAACCAGTCCCCGCCACACTCCGGCCTGTCCGGGTTCGCAACCTATTACAACCACTGTGCTTACGTTATAACAGGGGTGCGGCACCGTGATCTCCCCGTCACAACACCGTATCCTCCCCGTGAACACACCGTATGTTCAAATTGAATATACGGTGTGGTCACGGGGAGGATACGGTGTGGTGACGGGGTGGTCCCGGAGACGTCCGGGCGGGCTTGGAAATCGGCGTGGAACAAGGTCAACGGAAATCACTACGTGCCTGACTGCCCCGCCACAATTCCCGCCAGTGCCCTTTCCCGGGCCCGTCGAAGCGCGGTGAGTTGCAGCGGCACGAGTTAACCACCTTCTGGTCAAGGGCGGCCCCGCACACTTCTGAACACGGAGCGTCACCCTTGATAGTTGAGGCGGGCAGCCGGCGAATCTTATGCGGCCGCAGACGCGGGTCGAATGGGTTCTGTTTGAAGATCGCAAAGGCTTGCCGCGCGGCCACCTTCTGACGAGGACTGAGGCTACGCAAGGCCCGCCGAAACGACGGCACGGTCTTGAACCGTTAGCTCACGCCTCGTCGAGTTCCCGAAGCGCATCGTCGAGCTCAATCCCTTCGCCGCGCTTGATTTGCTCCATTCCTTCCCTAAAGGAGGCAGGGATTTCCGGTTCGACCAGGCGGCGAAGTTCCTCCAGCACGCTCCAGCGCTGCTCATTGGGCAACGCTTCGGTCTCGGACGGGATCGTGCAGCCCAAGCATCGGCACGACTCAGGTCGTTTTGGCCAACTTCAGAAACTGCTCATCTGTGACAATGGCAAGGCCGAAGGGCTTGCCCAACGCCAATAGGTCCACGTCACGCGTGATGAGATATTTTGCCCCGCTGGCCAAGGCACACGCCAGAAACATATCGTCGCTGGCATCCCGGCTTCGCTGCTTGCCCAAGGGGTTCGGGATGAAATGCGGACATTCGCTCTCAGCCCAGTGCAGAAACGGCTCCGGGTTGACCTGCGGGAAGCGCTTGGCCAGCACCTGGGCCTTACGCCGATACTCCTCCAGAACTTCTGCTGTGACCGCGATGGCATAATGGCGGCTGGCGCACAGCGCCCAGCATTTCCGCGCCGTCCCTTTCCAAAAAGCAGCGGCC
>DATKNZ010000194.1:0-18690 GCA_035541055.1 Candidatus Acidiferrum sp.
GCCACGTGACGGCCCCGGCACATGTCCTCAAGCACCGTCAGGTTGATAAAGCTCGGCGGGCGCACGCGGTAACGGTAGGGCTGCGGCGAGCCGTCGCTGATGAGATAGAACCCCAGCTCGCCCTTCGGCGCCTCGATCCGCCCATAAACCTCGCCCGCCTTGGGGCGGAAGCCGCGCAGCTTGGCCTTGGGATCCACGATGGGCCCCTCGGGAATGTCCCGCAGGGCTGCCTCCAGGATCTTCAACGACTCCCGCATCTCCAGCACGCGGATCATGTAGCGGTCATACACATCACCGTGGTCGCCCATCGGAACGCGGAAGGCAAACCGGTCGTAGATGCCGTATTGGTCCACCTTCCGGATATCGTAGTTCACGCCGCTGGCGCGGAGCATCGGGCCGGTGATGCCGGCGCTGACGGCCAGTTCGCGCGGCAGCACCCCGACGCCTTGCGTGCGCGAAAGGAGAATCTCATTCTCGCTCAGCAGCGCCTCCAACTCATCCAGGAAGCGCGGGAACCCGTCCACCACTTCCTTTGCCTGCTCCAGCCAACCCGGCGGCAGGTCACAGCGGCAGCCGCCGAAGCGCATGTAATTGCACATCATCCGCGCGCCAGTCAGCGACTCGAACAGATCGAGCACCTTCTCCCGCTCGCGGAAGGCATACATCAACGGCGTGCCCATCGCCCCCATATCCTGCAGGAGAAAGCCCACCAGCGAGGCGTGGTTCTGTAGCCGGGTCAGCTCCGCCGTGATAATGCGAATGTATTCGGCCCTCGGCGGCGGCTGCAGGCCCGCCAGCTTCTCGACCGTCAGCGCGTAAGCCCAGTTGTTGGTGAGCGAGCAGAAGTAATCCAGCCGGTCAGTGTAGGGCATCGAGCCCAGATACGTGGTGTTCTCCCCAATCTTCTCGTGGTTGCGATGCAGGTAGCCGAACACCGGCTTCAGCTTCACCACGCGCTCGCCGTCCAGCACCACGTCCATGCGGAAGACCCCGTGCGTCGAAGGATGCTGCGGCCCAATGGAAAGCTCCAGCAGCGACCCGTGGCCATTGCGCGTAAGGGCGAAACCCGGCGCGCCCGCCCCTTCCGGCGCAGGCGCCGGTAGGGACGCCTCGCCGAGGCGTCCGCCGCTGCCGCAACCCGGACGCCTCGGCGAGGCGTCCCTACCTTGAAGCACCTCGTTCATACGCCGTGCTGCGCCGGGTAATGCCCCTTCGCCTTCTCCATGACTTCGTCATGCGGCGTGGGCTCATATTCGTAGTCGTCCGGCTCGACGTAGTCCTTGCGCATGGGGTAGTCCTTGAATCCCTCCCACATCAGGATACGCCGCAGGTCCGGGTGCCCGTCGAACACGACACCGTAAAGGTCATACACCTCGCGCTCCTGGAACTCGGCCCCGCGCCATACCGGGGTCAGCGACGGCACGCTCACCTGGTCTGTGCGGTTGCCGGTGCGCAGCCGGAGCACGAGCGGCCCGTGCTTCAGCTCCATCGAGTAGAGATGATACACCACCTCCAGGTAGCCCGGGCGCTTGACCTCCGTCGTCTCCTCGATCTCGCGTTCCACTCCCTCAACCACCTGCTTTACCTTGTGCTTCTCCTGCAGCACCGTGTCCAGCCAGTCCACGCCGGTCACGTTCGAGGCATAGTCCAGCCGCAAGGCCGGATCATCCCGCAGGAAGCGTGCGACCTCCAGGGCATGGGCATTATCCACCAGCAGGGACGGTTGCCCACCGGGAATCGGGTTCGGCACAATCTGCAAGGCCGCGCCCGGCACGGCGGCTTCGACCCGGGGCTTCAACTCGTCCAACTTCAAGGCCATGCTTCTCTATTCGCCCCTCACCAGCGCCGGTGCGTGCCAGACCGCCGGGTTGCTGGGCGGCTCAAGGTCGTGAGCCCCAAACTCCGGCACCGGGTATTCGCTTGGCGCTTCGGCATCCAGGTGCCGCGGGCGGTGTGCCCCGGTCAGCGCCTGCTCATCAATCTGGCGCTGCAAGGTCATGAACGCGTGCAGCAGGGCCTCCGGCCTGGGCGGGCAGCCGGGGATGTGCACGTCCACGGGGATATAGCGGTCAATGCCCTTGAGCACATTGTACCCTTGCTTGAAAGGCCCGCCGGAGATGGCGCAGGCGCCCATGGCGATCACATATTTGGGTTCGGGCATCTGGTTATAAAGCCGCACCACCTGCGGCGCCATCTTCTTGGTCACCGTGCCGGCCACGATCATGAGGTCCGCCTGCCGCGGCGAGGGCCGGAAGACCTCCGCCCCAAAGCGCGCCAGGTCCCAGCGCGCCATGCTCGTGGCGATCATCTCGATCGCGCAGCACGCCAGCCCGAAACCCAGCGGCCAGATGGAGTTCTTTCGACCCCAGTTATACAGCTCTTCAAGGCTCGTCGTGAAAATGCCCTGCTTGCTCAGTTCGCTTCGCAGTCCTTCGTCCATTCGCAATGCAGATAATAGCGGCCGCGTGGTCCTAACCCGAATGCCCCACCCTGGCAGGGATGCCTCGCTGGGCCGCGTTGCGTGCCCCGTGTCCCGCGTTGCGTGTTGCCTGGACAGGGACACGCAACACGCAGCACGCAATACGCCACTCTATTTCCATGTTAGCACACCTTTCTGCCAAGCCCACGCCAGACCCTCAGCCAGCAGGAGCAGAAAGACCAGCATCGCGACGAACGCCCCGGCGGTCAGCCCCTTGAAGGCCACCGCGAACGGCAGCAGGAAAATCGTCTCCACGTCGAAGATCAGGAAGATGATCGCATACAGGTAATACTCGGCCTTGAACTGCACCCAGGGGTCGCCTTTGGACTGCAATCCGCATTCGTAAATCGCGTTCTTGTCCGGGCCCGGCTTGCGCGGTGAGAACTTCTTCGCCCAGGCCCAGGCCAGCCCAAGCGGAACCAGGCAGAAGGCGACCGCCGCCACCAGCAGGACTACAATAAAAAGGTAGGGGCTGTACTCAACCGGCATAGCTTGAAAACGCTGCTCTCTGCATCGGCAACCGTAGTCTTGCCCTTTTCCGCAGTCAAGAAAGGGCAGCCCGGCGGGCGGAGGGAGGGTGCAGCTCGACTAGACCCCTGTGTCCCGCGCACCCAACTCCGAAATCCGAAGCCCGAAATCCGAAACAAATCCCAATGCTCCAACCTCAAATGCTCAAAACGTGCGCTGGCCGCAGGTTTCGATCATTCCCCGTTCCAGCCTTTGAATTTGTTTCGGGTTTCGGGCTTCGGATTCCGGATTTCCTCAAGGGAGGACCTCAGTACGGTTGAGATGATGGTCATATCCACCTCCACAACCCACTCTGCCTACGGCACTTGCGCCCGAAGAGCCTGCCAGCAGCGCTCCATGTTCTCTCCGGCACCTCGCCATATCCCCCAGTAAACCCCCTGTATTCCCCTCCTATCCCCCTCGTATACCCCTCGTATTCCCCTCGTATACCCCTCGTATTTCAAATACGAGGGGTATACGAGGGGAATACGAGGGGTATAGGAGGGGATTCAGCGAGGGTATGGCGCGGGCAGGACGCGCTGGTGAAGTGCACCCGAGGGGCTGGACGGGGATTTGAACCTACTCCGGCTTTTGGCGACGCAGGCCTACCGAATGGGCAATATCGTCGAACTCCTCGGTGCTTACCTCGTGGAGTTGCTTGCCCCGGGCGGCGAGCTTCTCGTTGATCTTGATGGCCTTCTCGGTCATGTCCTCGTGCGTTTCCTGCGAACCGCCGGCCAGGATGAAGTTAGGGCCGGTGGTGAGCCGCTTGTGGCCGTCGGAGTCGAGGCCGACCCCGAGCATCAGGGCCTTGCGCCGCGGTGTCTTCTTCTTCGCACTCGCCATGCGCCTATGCTACGGGCGGAGGCGAGGCGGGTCAATGTGCTTCGATGGCCGGCCAACTCCAGGCGGGCAACGCGGCGCCGCGGAAGCGGTTAGTGATGGTCTGCAGTTCCTGAGGCGTGAACTTCGCGCCTTTGGTCAGTTCCGTGCCCTGACGGGATTCCGGGTCGAACTCCGGCAGCGACCGGTTCGACTCGAAGGGATCGTCCGTCAGCGCCGCCAGCACGCGCTGCTGCAAGGCGGCAAAGTCCGGCGGCGCTTTTGCGCACCCTTTGGGACGATCAATGAGGTCGGTCAACTGCCGCTCGACTTCCTCAGTCACGCGGATGACGCGGGGCGGCTTCTTGATGCCCGGGCCGCTGACGATCGAGGCGTGCTTGAGCTTCATATCGCGCTTGGCCTGGCGCAACTGCTCGCGCAGGTTCCACGCCTTCTGCCAGGTGACCGCATCCGCGAAGGTCCCGGCGTCCATGATGTGGACCAGCGTCTCCTTGCCCACGGGAAGGGGCCGGGTAAGCCTGATCGTCAGCACGCGCTGCCGCGAGTCCCACGAACAGCCGGGGCTATCCTGGCCGGCCTCGATCGCCGGCACCATGCCGCCGTTCACAACAACGGTGGACGGCGGAAGCAGGCCGTGAATGCGCACTTCATAGCGCCGCTTCTCCAACTGCCCCTGGTAGGTGCCTTGGGCCGGGCCGATGCGCAGTGCGTAGTTGCCGGGCTTCCAGGAGTCGAAACGCAGGGGCGTCCACGCGTAAGCGCCTTTCCGGTAGTCGAGCGAAACGCCATCGTCCTCATACAGGTTGAATTCGGCGGCGCCCTCGCCGGCATAGACGTCGAGGGTCAGCGGGTCCAGCCGCTTCTGGTCACTCCACGCCATCGGCGGTGCGGACGGCAGGATGGAGCCGGCGCGCACGAAGAGCGGCATGCGGTCCAGCGGGCACTGGTGGGTGATCGCTTTGCCGCCGGAGTAAAGGTCCCCGGTGAAGTAGTCATACCAGTCCTGTCCGCCGGGCAGATACACGTCCTTCTTAACGGGCTTGCCATTGCCGGGCTCGGTTATGGGCGCGACGAGCAGGTCTTTGCCGAAGAGGTATTGCTGCTGGAAAGCATAGGCGCCTTCCTGGTCCGGGTATTCCAGGTAAGTGCCGCGGACCAGCGGCAGGCCGGTGTCGTGCGCCTCGCGCGAACACGTGTAGATGTAAGGCAGCAGGTGATAACGCAGGCCCGCGAACTTGCTATACGTCTCCACCCCTTCGCTGCCGTATTCCCACGGCAGGCGAAGCCCCCAGAGCCCGTGGAACCACAGCACCGGGCTGAAGGCGCCGAACTGCACCCAGCGCTGATACAGCTCGGGAGGCAGGTCCACTACGAAGACGCCGCCGCAGAGGTTGTTCATGTACGGCGTGAGCTGGTTGCCGCCGCGCACGGTGGCGGGGATAAGCACCGGCAGCGATTCCCAGACGCCATGCAGGTCGCCCGTAAAGAAGATGCCGTAACGGTGCGAGCCCCAGCACGTGCCCAGGCGGCAGAACGCGGTGGTGCGCCGTCCCGTGATGCGCTCGCTGCCCTCGTATTCGATGTGGCGGGTCCAGAGATAGGGGTCGAGGCCAGGCAGGTTTGCCCCGGCCGCACCGTCCTGCCACCAGAAGGCCAGGCCGCGGTCGAGGTCCGGCTTGTGCAAGAGGTTCATGAACATCCCCGCATACTTCTTGTTGGCCAGGTCGTGTGGGATCTCCTTGGTGTCGGCGGGCAAGCCCATGGCCTGCCGGATCATTTCGAAGTGGCTGTCGCTGTCGCGGGTCAACGCGCCGTAGTGCTCGTTGACGGTGACCTTGATGCCGTGCTGGTGCATCCAGGTGAAGAAGGCCGCGGGATCGGGCATCTGCTCCAGGTCCCAGTCATAGCCGGTCCAGACCATCTTGGTCTTGGAGTCGGAATCAATCACGACCATGTCCAGCGGGAGCTGCTCGTCCCGGAACTGTTTCACGATCATCTCCCACTCCTGGCCCGAGTAGCCCGCGCGCGAGCCGAACCAGGAACCGAACACATACCGAGGCAGCATCGGCGGCGGCCCCACCAGCTTCGCCAATTGGGCCAGGGCGGATTTGTAGTCGGTCCCGTAGGCCAGGAAATACCAATCCTGGGCGTCCGGCGCCGGCCGCGCCTTGACCCAACCCGAGGCCGCGTCGAACAGGGCGGTCTTGCTGTCGTCGAGCAGGTAGCAGCCCTTGCGGCTGAGCGGGCCGAGGTCGGTGACGGTCTTCGTGCTGCGGTTGTCGAGGCTGGCGGGCACGCCGCCGAGGTTCTGGCTATCGGCGTCGCCTGGCTTCCACTCATGCGTGCCGGCGCTGTCGTGCCAAGTCAGTTGGAGGTTGTTCGTCGTGAACGGCCCGGAGCCGAGCTTGTAGCGCAAGCTCAGCTTGTCCGTGCTAAGCGTGAACCAGCCGTCTTTATCGCCGGTCTGGGCTGCCGCGCCGGGCCAGTTGGTCCGGTTGATTACCGCGACGCTGGACGCGTCCACGAAACTGCCGGATGGCGAATACTCCAGGCGCACCAGCGCAGGCGCCAGCACCTGGAAGCGCGCCTGCCCGCGCACGAACGTAGGCTCGGGAGGCATGTAACCAACGCTTGTGGCGTTGGCGGTGGCCCCGGCGGCAAGCCATCCACCCGCCAGCATCGCAAGAATGGTCTTCATAAGAGCGTCGTGACGATTCAGGTAGTAGCGTAAGCCTCCGGCTTGCGAGCGTCCCGACAATCCTCTGGATTGTTCGGGTGCCGCGTTGTGTGCGGCAACCCGGCGGGTTGCCGGGACGGGCGCAAGCCGGAGGCTTACGCTACTTGAGGCGTCCCTACTAGCTTGCGTAAACTGCCTATGCCTATTTTGCGTCAACGCGCGTAAAATCGAGCTCTGGCCGCACTTGATCGAGGATGGGCTGCTCCAAGCCGGACAGTTCGGGCTTCTCCGGCCCGAGAAGGTCAAGGACGAGCACCTCGTTCCTGCCCCGGTGGAGCCACGGTCCGGGCACGTAGGCGGTCTGCGTCGGGCCGATGTTCCAGAACCGGCAGAGGCAATGGCCATTAATCCAAACCACGCCTTTGCCCCACGAGCGCAGGTCGAGGAAGGTGTCGCCGGGCCTCGCGATGCGGAATTCGCCGCGCCAAAAGGCAGGCCCAGCCGAAGCCGCCGGGCCAAAGCGGAGCCGGCGCAGCATCTTCGCGTCCAGCGGCAGATTGAACACCTGCCAGCCGGTCAACTCTGTTGCCAAGCCCAGAGGTCCTGAGCCGCTTGCCTGAACCGCAACGGACCCGGGAACTGGCGTGCGCCCCCTCACCCCTTCCCTCTCCCCCTCCGAGGGGGAGAGGGCGCCCTTCAGGGCGGGTGAGGGGGTCTGCATGGGCTCGGATGCGGTCGAAGCATCAGGATGTCTGGGGCTGTCGGCGGCCGTGAAGTTCAACGGCCCGACAATGCCTTTATGGTCGCCCAGGTGCGGCCCAAAATTCAATCGGCCCATCGGCTCGACGAGCACGTCGAGTGTCGCTGCCTTCATCCGCGCCGGCACCTGGACGCAGTTGGTGCTGCGCCGGTCGGCAATGCCAATGCGTTGCCCGTCGAGGAACACGTAGCCGAAGTCATGAATCGCCGCTGGGTCGAGCCGCCCCGCCGGGCCGGAGGGCAAAGTCGTGCGGTAAAGGATGCATCCATAGCCCTGGTTGTAGATTTCCACGGGGCGAGGGCGCTCGTCCGTGATGGGTTTGGGAAGATTCGCCAGGACCGGCGCGCATTCCTTCAGCTCGAAGCGCGGAATGGCGATGACCGGGTTTCTGGCGGGCAGCTCAGGGAGTGTCTCCCCGGGCGAGAGGTGCTGCGTGAAGAGCGCCAGTGTGCTGAAGAACTTCCCCGTCGCCCACCCCGCCTCGCTGATCGGCGCGTCGTAGTCGTAGCTGGATACATCGGGCTTGAAGGGCCGGTCGCAGCCTGCCCAGAGGCCGAAGGTCGTGCCCCCATGGGCCATGTAGATGCTGAAGGAGGCGTTGTTGGTGAGCATGTATTCGAGGTCGCGCAAGTAGGCGTCCGTCTTGCCGGTGTGATGGGGCGCGCCCCAGGTGTCGAACCAGCCCGGGTAGAACTCGCCGCACATGAGCGGGCCTTGCGGCAGGATGCCGCGCAACGACTTGAAGGCACCAGCCGGGTCGGAGCCAAAGTTCACGACCGGGAACAGGTCGGGCCGGTAACCGTTCTCGAGGTCCTTGGGCGGGTCGCAAGCAAAGAGGGGCACGGTGAACCCGGCATCGAGCAGCGCCTGTCTCACGGCGCCCATGTATTCCGCGTCTTTGCCAAAGGAGCCATACTCATTTTCGGCCTGCACCATCAGGATGGGGCCGCCCTGGGTGACCTGCAGCGGCCCGAGCACGCGCCCGACCTCGCGCAAATAGCGCCGCGCCGGGTCGAGGTAGCGCGGGTCACGCGTGCGGACTCGGATGTCCGGCTGTTTGAGCAGCCACCACGGCAGGCCGCCCATTTCCCACTCGGCGCAGGAATAGGGACCGGGGCGCAGGATGACCCAAAGGCCCTCCTGCTGGGCCAGGCGGCAGAAGGCGGCGGCGTCGGCCTGCCCCGACCAGTCGAAATGGCCCGGGGAGGGCTCGTGCACGTTCCAAAACAGGTAGGCGCAGACGGCGTTGAGGCCCATGGCCCGGGCCATCTGGAGCCGGTGCCGCCAATACTCCCGCGGCACGCGCGCGGCGTGCATCTCCCCGCAGCGGATCTGGAAGGGCTTGCCGTCGAGAAGGAAGTCGTTTGTGCCGATGGCGAAGCTATGCGCGGGCGAGGAGGGGCCTGCAGCGCAGCTTGCGCCGGTGCAGAGGACAGCGATCAGCGTTGGAATGATGGACCGCGTATTCATGTGGAGTCAGGGCTTAATAGGCTTGGCGGGGATGATGGGACGCTTGCGGCGCAGAGGCAAGTGGAAGGAGCGGGGTGTAGCGGAATCCCGCGGACTACCGGCGCGCTTTGCCTTGCGCGCCAGGTTCAGCTCTTCGATGTCCCAGCCAGATCGGCGGGCTGTTTGGGAAGGGAGAAGTAGACGGTCGTGCCCTGGTCCGGCGCGCTTTCCGCCCAGGCGCGGCCCCCGTGGCGGGCGATGATGCGGCGGACACTGGCCAGCCCTACGCCGGTGCCTTCGAAGTCGCTATGGTCATGCAGCCTCTGGAAGGCGCCAAAGAGCTTGTCCGCAAAGCGTTGGTCGAAGCCCACGCCGTTATCGCGCACAAACAGGACATGTTCGGCGGGTTCGGAGCGGGCACCGACACCGATGCGCGCACAGGAACGGGGCCGGGTAAACTTCAAGGCATTGTCGAGCAGGTTGGCCCAGACCTGCCGGAGCATAGCCGGATCGCCACGCACCTCCGGTAGCGGTTCAATGTGCCATTCGATCTGGCGCGCTTCGTTGCCGGCCTTGAGCGTCAGGATCGCCTCGTCCAGCAACGGGCGCAGCTTGACAGGCGCGTGCTTCATCTCGGCCTTGCTCACACGCGAGAAGGCCAGCATGTCTTCGATCAAGCGTCCCATCCGGGTCATCGAAGCCTCGATCAGGCCGATGTACTCGTTGGCCTCAACCTCGCGGTGTTCCTCGAGCGCGGTGGTGAGCATACGGACCAGGCTGGTGGCGTGGCGCAAGGGCGCGCGGAGATCGTGGCTGACCGAATAGCTGAAAGCCTCCAGTTCAGCATTAGCGGCGCCCAGCTCGCTGACGCGCAGCGCCAACTGGTCGTTGAGGTCGCGGATTCGCTGTTCGCCGGCCCGGCGCACTTCAATTTCGCTCTCCAGCGCGTGGGTTTTCCGGAACAGGTCCACAAACACGCCCACCTTGGAGCGGAGGATGGCCGGGTTCACGGGCTTGCTCAGGTAGTCCACGGCGCCGGCGCCGTAGCCTTGCATGACGTGATCGTCTTCCTGGTAATAAGCCGTGAGGAAGATGATCGGCAGGTGCTGGGTCTTCTTGCGCTGCTTGATAAGCTGGGCCAGCTCCAGTCCGCTCATGTCCGGCATACGCACGTCCAGCACCAGCACGGCAAAGGTGTCGGAGACCAGCGCTCGCAGCGCCTCGTCGGCGTTCTGGGCCCGGACCAACCGGTAGTCGGGCGAGTTCAGGATGGACTCGAGGGCGTCGAGGTTGCGGGCTTCGTCATCTACGAGCAGGATGTTGACGGCCGTATTGTCCATGGCAGGTCAGGCGTGGCGCCGCCCCTCCGACGGAGCGCGCCCGTCCTCGGGCGCAGCAATGGCAGAGTAGCCGGGCGGGCTGCCCGCATTGGACGTGGTTGCGCCCGAGGGCGGGCGCGCTCGGCCTCCAGCAGGACTGCGGAAGGCGGACAGGTTCTTGTCCAGGATGGCGCCCAGAAAGATCAGGAACGCCAGCAGGCGCACCAGGTAGGGCAGCACGGCAGTCTCATGGTCCTCGTGTGCGAACACGAGCAGTGTGCGAGTCAGGGCGAGCACAAAGAACGCGAGGGCGAACCACGCGAATAGCCGGTCGCGGCTCTCCCGCCAGTACCGCAGGAAGAACAAGGCCGCAATGGCGAAGCCCATGGCGATGGCGCCCCTGAGGAAATCACCGCTCATGTCTTCGCCCTCCATATCATGCCGAACAACAGCACGCCCACGGCGGCCAGGCCGGTGGGCAGGCGGTAAACGGCGAGGTCCACTTCCGGCAGCAGGATGCGGTCGGCGAACAGGAACAGGTTGTCCAGGGTGAGCAGGCCAAAGCAAAGGCTGCTCCAGAACAGCAGCCGTTGGCGGGATTGCCGGTAGCCGCGCCAGAGCAGGGCGGCGCAGACCAGGGCGGCGGCGGCGCAGAGCAGATAGACCAGGGCAGCCATATCAGGTTCCTTCCTCCTTCCTGAGCTTGAAGGCGTCGGCGAAGGCCTGGATGTCCTTGGGCCGGGCGTAGATCATGTTGATGAGGGTGACAGGCTGCGTGCGGTCCATCTCCGCCAGCTTGTCCACCAGCCCGGCCATCTCGGGCGTGCGGGGCTGATAGCGGTAGCGTGGCGGCTGGCCGGAAACCACCGCCAGGCCGCCCGCCTCGAGTTCGGCGAGCACGGCCGTGGCCGACGGCGGCGGCAGATAGAGCTTGGCGGCCACGTCCAGCACATCCCATTCCGTCCGGGGCGTGCCCATGAGGTGCAGGAGCACACGCAGATGGTCCACGGTTCCCAGGTGGGCTAGAATGAACTGGTTCAGCGTCATTCATCAGCGGTAGAGCCACACCCGGAGCAGTGAAAGCAGTTGCTCGGTGTTCACCGGCTTGGCGATGTAGTCGGAAGCGCCCGCTTCGAGGCACTTCTCGCGGTCGCCCTTCATGGCCTTGGCCGTCAGCGCCACGATGGGCAGGGCCCGGAAGCGCGGGTCTTTGCGGATTTCACGCATCGTTTGATAACCATCCATCTCGGGCATCATAATGTCCATCAGCACCATGTTCAGACCCGCGGTGCCCTGGATGAGGTCGATGGCCTGGCGGCCATTGGTGGCGGTGAGGACTTCCATCTCATGGTTTTCGAGCAGTGTGGCCAGGGCAAAGATGTTGCGGGCGTCGTCGTCCACGACCAGCACCTTGCGGCTGCGCAAGGCCTCGTTCGAGTTGTGCAGGCGTTCGAGCAACTGCTGCTTGGCCTGGGGCAGATCGGCCACCACGCGGTGCAGGAACAGGGCCGTCTCGTCGAAGAGCCGCTCCGGCGACTGCACGTCCTTGAGCACCACGCTCTTGGCCACAGACTTGAGCTGGGACTCCTCGTCGGGTGTGAGTTCCTTCCCCGTGAAGACGACAATGGGCACCTCGCGCAAGGCCGGCTCGCTTTGGATCTTCTCCAGCAGCTCGAAACCGGTCATGTCGGGCAGGCGCAGGTCGAGCACGCAGCAGTCGAAAGGCCGGTCCAGCAGCGCGGTCAACGCCTCCTGGCCGGTGCCGACCGCCGTGATCTCGATGTCGGTGTGCGCAAGCAATTCGACGACTCCGTCGCGCTCGACGGCGTTGTCCTCGACCACGAGCAGGCGTTTGGTATGAGGCGCGGCAAAGGCTTTGATCCTGTCGAAGCACTGCTCGATGGCCTCCGTGGTGACGGGTTTGACGAGGTAGCTGAACGCGCCGTGGGCCAGGCCGTGCCTGCGCTCGCCTTCGAGCGAGATGATCTGCACCGGGATATGCCGCGTGAGCGGGTCCAGCTTGAGATTGTTGAGCACGGTCCAGCCGAGCATGTCCGGCAGGAAGATATCCAGCGTGATGGCGGTCGGCTGGAATTCGCGCGCCAGGCTGAGCGCCTGCGCGCCCCGCATCGCCACGATGGCCTTGAAGCCCTTGTCGCGGGCGAGTCCCAGCAACACCCGCGCGTAGTGCGGATCGTCTTCGACAATGAGCAGGGTCGTGTCCTCCTTGGTAATGGAGTCTCGGTCATCGGGGATGGTCTCCTCGCGGGCCACCGGCAGCACGGGGAGCACGGGCGCCGACGGGGCCGGGATCGTGGTGCTGACATGGCCGAGCGTGGCCGACGCGGGGCCGGTGTAGGTCAGAGGCAGGTACAGGGTGAAGGTGCTGCCCTGGCCAGGGGCGCTGCTCAGGCGGATTTCCCCGCCCAGCAGGGAGGCCAGCTCGCGGCTGATAGCCAGCCCCAGGCCCGTGCCGCCATACTTGCGGGCCGTGCCGGCGTCGGCCTGCTGAAAGGCTTCGAAGATGATCCTCTGTTTCTCGGGCGCGATGCCGATGCCCGTATCGCGAACGGCGAGCGTGAGCACTTTGTCCGTCCGCCCCAGGACGGGGTGGTCGGGGCTCCAGCCGGAAGTGACGACGCGGGCGTGAACGGTCACCTGGCCGTGCGAGGTGAACTTGAAGGCATTGGAGAGCAGGTTCTTGAGGATCTGCTGCAGGCGCTTGGGGTCCGTCGTTAAGTGCCGCGGCAGGGCCGGGTCGAAATCAATGAGGAAGGCCAGGTTCTTGGAGTCCCCGATATGCCGGAAGCTGCGCTCCAGCGATTCGCGCAACGCGGCGAAGGGCACCTCCTCAATTTCCACGGTCACCGTGCCCGACTCGATCTTCGACAGGTCGAGAATGTCGTTGATGAGCGTGAGCAGGTCGGACCCGGCGGAGTGAATGTTCTTGGCGAACTCGACCTGTTTGGGCGTGAGATTGCCGCCGGTATTGTCGGCCAACTGCTGGCCCAGGATGAGAATCGAGTTGAGCGGGGTGCGCAACTCGTGGGACATGTTGGCCAGGAACTCGGATTTGTACTTGGACGTCAGTGCCAGCTCGGCGGCCTTTTCCTCCAGGGCGCCGCGGGCCAGCTCGACCTCCTTGTTCTTGCGCTCGACCTCGACGTTTTGCTCGGCGAGCTGGAGGGCCTTGGTGGCCAGCTCTTCGTTGGTCTGCTGCAGCTCCTTTTGCTGGGTCTGCAGCTCGACGGTGAGCTGCTGCGACTGCTTGAGCAGGCCCTCCGTGCGCATGGTGGCCTCGATGGTATTGAGCACGACGCCGATGGACTGCGTGAGCTGCTCCAGGAAGGCCAGGTGGTTGGGCGCGAAGGCACGCAGCGAGGCCAGCTCGATCACGGCCTTGGTCTGGCCCTCGAAGAGGGCGGGAAAGACCACGATATTGCGCGGGTTGGCCTTGCCCAGGCTGGAATGGATGCGCGTGTAATCGGCCGGCACATCGGTCAGCAGGATGCGTTGCTTGGTGACGGCGCATTGGCCCACGAGCCCCTCGGCTACGGCGATGCGTTCGGGCGGGTCGCGCCGTTGGGCGTAGCCCGCCAGCAGGCGCAGCGAAGGCGTGGCTTCCCCGGCTTCCATCTGGTAAATAGCGCCTTGCTGGGCGTTGAGCAGCGGCGCCAGTTCCGAGAGCAGCAACTGGCCCACGGTGCCCAGGTCGCGCTGGCCCTGCAACATCCCGGCGAACTTGGCCAGGTTGGTCTTGAGCCAGTCCTGCTCCTGGTTGCGCTCGGTCGTGGCGCGCAGGTTGCCGATCATCGTATTGACGTTGTCCTTGAGCATGGCCACTTCGCCGCGCGCCTCGACGCGGATCGAGCGCGTCAGGTCGCCCTTGGTCACCGCCGTCGCTACGTCGGCAATGGCGCGCACCTGCGCCGTGAGGTTCGAGGCCATGGAGTTGACGTTATCGGTGAGGTCCTTCCACGTGCCGGCCACGCCGGGCACGTTGGCCTGACCGCCGAGGCGGCCCTCGACGCCTACCTCGCGCGCGACGTTGGTGACCTGCTCGGCGAAGGTCGCCAGCGTGTCGGTCATGTTGTTGATGGTTTCGGCCAGCGCCGCCACTTCGCCCTTGGCTTCGACCGTCAGCTTCTGGCGGAGGTTGCCGTTGGCGATGGCGGTCACCACCTTCACGATGCCGCGCACCTGGTCGGTCAGGTTGGCCGCCATGAAGTTCACGGAGTCGGTCAGGTCCTTCCAGGTGCCGGCGACGTCCGCCACGGTGGCCTGGCCGCCGAGCTTGCCGTCCGTGCCCACCTCGCGGGCGACGCGGGTGACTTCGGCGGCGAACGAGCGGAGCTGGTCCACCATGGTGTTAATCGTGTTCTTCAGCTCGAGGATCTCGCCCTTGGCATCGGCGGTGATCTTGCGCGAAAGGTCGCCGCGGGCGACGGCCGTGGTCACTTCCGCGATGTTGCGCACCTGGGCCGTGAGGTTCGAGCCCATGGCGTTCACCGAGTCCGTGAGGTCTTTCCAGGTGCCGGCGACGCCGGGCACGACCGCCTGCACGCCCAGCCGGCCATCGGTGCCGACTTCGCGCGCGACGCGGGTGACCTCCGAGGCGAAGGAGCGAAGCTGCTCGACCATGGTGTTGATGGTTTCTTTGAGCTGCAACAGCTCGCCGCGCGCGTCCACGGTGATCTTGCGCGAGAGATCGCCGTTGGCCACGGCGATGGTGACTTCCGCAATGTTGCGCACCTGCGCGGTGAGATTGCCGGCCATCGAGTTCACGTTGTCCGTCAGGTCCTTCCAGGTGCCGGCGACGCCCGGCACGGCCGCCTGGCCGCCGAGCTTGCCTTCGGTGCCGACCTCGCGCGCCACGCGGCTGACCTCGGACGCGAAGCCGTTGAGCTGGTCCACCATGATGTTGATGGTGTTCTTCAGCTCCAGGATCTCACCCTTGGCGTCCGCTGAGATTTTGCGGGACAGGTCGCCGCGGGCGACGGCGGTGGTGACCTCGGCGATGTTGCGGACCTGGGAGGTGAGGTTGCCGGCCATGAAGTTGACGTTGTCGGTGAGGTCCCTCCAGGTGCCGGCTGCGCCGGATACCTGGGCCTGACCGCCGAGCTTGCCGTCGGTGCCGACCTCGCGCGCGACGCGGGTGACCTCGGCCGCGAAGGCATTGAGCTGGTCCACCATCGTGTTGATGGTGTTCTTCAATTCCAGGATTTCACCCTTCGCATCGGCGGTGATTTTGCGGGAGAGATCGCCGTTGGCGACGGCGGTGGTCACCTCGGCAATATTCCGCACCTGGGCCGTGAGGTTCGAGGCCATCGAATTGACCGAGTCGGTCAGGTCCTTCCAGGTGCCGGCTACGCCGGGGACTTCGGCCTGGCCGCCGAGCTTGCCGTCGGTGCCCACCTCGCGGGCAACGCGCGTGACTTCGGCGGCGAAGGCGTTGAGCTGGTCCACCATCGTGTTGATAGTGTTCTTGAGTTCGAGAATCTCGCCCTTGGCGTCGGCGGTGATCTTGCGCGAGAGGTCGCCCTTGGCCACCGCCGTGGTCACCTCGGCGATATTCCGCACCTGGGCCGTGAGGTTGGAGGCCATGGAGTTCACCGAGTCGGTCAGGTCTTTCCACGTGCCGGCCACGCCGGGCACTTCGCCCTGTCCGCCCAGGCGGCCATCGGTGCCTACCTCGCGCGCGACGCGGGTGACTTCGGCGGCAAAGCCATTGAGCTGGTCCACCATCGTATTGATGGTGTTCTTGAGCTCCAGGATTTCGCCCTTGGCATCGGCCGTTATTTTGCGGGAGAGGTCGCCCTTGGCGACGGCGGTGGTTACCTCGGCGATGTTGCGCACCTGGGCCGTGAGATTCGAGGCCATGGAGTTGACCGAGTCGGTGAGGTCCTTCCACGTGCCGGCTACGCCGGGAACGGCCGCCTGGCCGCCCAGCTTGCCGTCCGTGCCGACCTCGCGGGCGACGCGGGTGACCTCGGAGGCAAAGCCGCGGAGTTGCTCGACCATCGTGTTAATGGTTTCCTTGAGCTGCAACAGCTCGCCGCGGGCCTCGGCCGTGATCTTGCGCGAGAGGTCGCCGCTGGCCACAGCGATAGTGACTTCCGCAATGTTGCGCACCTGGGCGGTGAGGTTGCCCGCCATCGAGTTCACGTTGTCGGTAAGGTCCTTCCACGTGCCGGCCACCCCGGGCACGGCCGCCTGGCCGCCCAGCTTGCCCTCGGTGCCCACTTCCCGCGCGACGCGGCTGACTTCGGAGGCGAAGGCGTTAAGCTGGTCCACCATCGTATTGATGGTGTTCTTGAGCTCCAGGATCTCGCCCTTGGCATTGGCGGAGATCTTGCGCGAGAGGTCGCCGCGGGCGACGGCAGTGGTCACCTCGGCGATATTGCGCACCTGGGCGGTGAGGTTGCCGGCCATCCAGTTGACATTGTCCGTGAGGTCTTTCCAGGTGCCGGCGGCCCCGGGCACAGTGGCCTGGCCGCCGAGCTTGCCGTCGGTGCCCACCTCGCGCGCCACGCGGGTGACCTCGGAAGAAAAGCCATTGAGCTGATCCACCATCGTGTTGATGGTGTTCTTGAGCTCGAGGATTTCACCTCTCGCGTCCGCTGTGATCTTGCGGGAGAGGTCTCCCTTGGCCACAGCGGTGGTGACTTCGGCGATGTTCCGGACCTGCGAGGTCAGGTTGGAGGCCATCGAATTGACGTTATCGGTTAAGTCCTTCCACGTGCCGGCCACGCCCGAGACCTGCGCCTGGCCGCCGAGCTTGCCGTCGGTGCCGACTTCGCGGGCCACGCGGGTGACCTCGGAGGAGAAGGCATTGAGCTGGTCCACCATGATGTTGATGGTGTCCTTGAGCTCGAGGATCTCGCCTTTGGCGTCCGCGGTGATCTTGCGGGAAAGGTCGCCGCTCGCCACGGCGGTGGTCACCTCGGCGATGTTGCGGACCTGCGAAGTGAGGTTCGAAGCCATCGAGTTGACCGAGTCCGTCAGGTCTTTCCAGGTGCCGGCCACGCCGGGCACCGCGGCCTGGCCGCCGAGCTTGCCGTCGGTGCCCACTTCGCGCGCCACGCGGGTGACCTCGGAAGAGAAGCCATTGAGCTGGTCCACCATCGTGTTGATGGTGTTCTTGAGTTCGAGGATTTCGCCCTGCACATCCACCGTGATCTTGCGCGAGAGGTCGCCGCGCGCCACCGCCGTAGTGACTTCCGCGATGCCGCGCACTTGCGTCGTCAGGTTGGCCGCCATGGAGTTCACTGAGTCGGTCAGGTCTTTCCACGTGCCGGCCACGCCTGGGACAATCGCCTGGCCGCCCAGCTTGCCTTCCGTCCCCACTTCGCGCGCCACGCGGGTAACTTCCGACGCGAACGAGCGAAGCTGGTCCACCATCATGTTCATGGCCTCCTTGAGCTGGAGGATCTCGCCGCGTGAATCCACGGTGATCTTCTTGGACAAGTCGCCGTTGGCCACGGCGATGGTCACGTCGGCTATATTCCGCACCTGGTCGGTCAGGTTGGAAGCCATGGAATTGACCGAGTCCGTCAGCTCGCGCCAGACGCCGCTGACGCCCTTGACCTGGGCCTGGCCGCCGAGCTTGCCTGAAGTGCCGACCTCGCGCGCCACGCGCGTGACTTCCGACGTGAAGACGGAAAGCTGCTCGATCATCTTGTTGACCAGCTTGGCCGAGCGCAGGAACTCCCCTTCCAGCGGGCGTCCGTCCACTTCCAGCAGCATGGATTGGCTCAGGTCCCCCTTGGCCACGGCGCCGATGGTGCGCGTGACCTCGGTCGTCGGCCACGCCAGGTCCGTGATCAACGTGTTAATGGATTGGATTTCATCGGCCCAGTCGCCCACGGCGCTCGGCACGGCCATGCGCTGCTGGAGCCGGCCTTCCTTGCCCACCATGCGGCAGACCCGGCGGGCTTCGCGGGAACGGCGCTCGCTGATGCGCAGCACATCGTTGAAGGCGTCGGCGATCTTGCCGTGGATGCCGGTCCACTCCGAAGGCAGGCGCTGGGAAAAGTCCCCATTGCGAAAGGCCAGCATGCCCAGCAGAATTTGCTGCAGGGGATCGTTATGAGGAGCGACCGAATCACCGTTGTGCGAGCGTTTTCTTCGCCGCCCGGTCTGGGCCGGCCTCACCGGCTCGGCGGCGGCAGGGATAGCAGTGGACACGCCAGCGGGCGTCGGCGTCGCAGCATCGAACGAACTCATAGGTAAGGAATCTCCGGCAAAATCAAGGCAGTAGCAGGGGTCGCTCAGAAGCGGCACCGGGCGTCTGCTGGTAACTACAATCTGTTAAGTACGCTAGTACGTATTACTTTCCAGGTATGGTAGGTCCCTGACCTTACATAAGCGCACGTTCAGCCTTCGTGCAAATTAAAACTCCGCACAAAGTGTCCGATTAAGTGCGCGATAAAGTGTGCAGGGGCGGGTTCGCCGAACGTTTACTATCGGCACCAAACCGTAGCTGCTCCGGCGTCTCCCTGGCGATACCGCGGCCATACCCCGGTGTGTCTCCCATGTGGGTCGACCCCACGGCTGTCCGGTTGTTGTGAGGGTCGGACGCAGTTTCATGCAGTAATGATGGGCCTGAACTGCCCCTTAGGGGGTGTGAGCGATTTGAACTGCGTCCGATCCCCAA
>DATKNZ010000195.1:0-2665 GCA_035541055.1 Candidatus Acidiferrum sp.
TCTCTGGTCGTGGAGGAACCGGCGGAAGGCGAGATCAGCCCCAAACCGCTGTCGGACCAGGCGGGCGGATCCAGGGTCACCGTCTTCTCGATGTAGTAGAGTCGCGTCGGCACGCTGCTCCACGTCAGGCTCGCGCTGGTGCCGCCGGGGGTGAAGCTGGCGGCGGTAATGCGCAGGACGCTGCCGGCGTTGTGCGGATCGGTGCCCGCCTGGTACTCCTGGGCGTTGGACATGCCGTCGTGGTCCGGGTCGGCATTCGGGTCCACGCCGGTCATTCCGAAGTTGAGCAGCTCCCAGGCGATGGGCAGGCCATTGGTGTCGAGCGGGCCGGGCCAGATGGAATCGGTCTGCACGTAGGCGACGGCGTTGCTCAAGGAGATCCAGCCGCAGTTGGCGCTCCAAACGTAGCCGCTTAGCTGGCCGGTGCGTAAGTTCACGGCGGGGGCGCCGTTGGTCTCGAAGTTGATCCAGCCGATGTTGGCGCCCCAGGCGTAACCCCGCAGATTGCCGAGGCCGTCGTCGTTCACGCCGAAGTCAGCGGCGGCAAGATTCTGGTAATAGATGCCATTGGTGGGCGTGCCGCTGCCGAGATTGATCCAGCCGACGTTGGCCGCGTAAATGTAACCTTTGCAGACGTATTCGCCGATGACCGCGCCATTGTTGGTATCGCCCCGCCAATCCATCCAGCCGAGATTGGCGCCGTAGGCGTATCGGTTGGCGGAATCAATGGTGGTTGCCCCGCCGCAGAGCGGAACGTAAAGCAGGCTGAGTAATGCGAGCGATTTCATCGTTAGTGGGGGTCGCGGGTTAGTAGCTCAGGTTGCCGAAGGGGTCGGTATTTCCCGATCCGGCGCCGCCGCTGGAGCCGTTGATAGCGACCGAATTGGTTGCGGGGAGCGTGATCAGGCCCTCGCGATTGCCAATGGCGATAGTGTAGTTGTTGCCCGCGTTGCCGGAGGCACGACAGCGGACGATGAGGTTCCCACCCGCCGAGAGACTGAACCCGGTGGTGTTGTTGAGGGATTCGCAATCTTCAATCACGTTGGCCACGTTGCCCGTGCCCGAAATGAACACCACGCCCGATTGGCTATTGTCGCAGGTGCGGCAATGGCGAACGACATTCCCGACCGCGGCGGCGGTCCCGAAGCCCTGGATGTTGATCCCGCTGAGGCTGCACTCGGTAACGACCAGGTTCTCGAAGATGCAGTTGCGGAGGCCCAGGCAGGTGATGCCCGCGGCGTTGAACCCGGTGACGGTGCCGTTCCTTACGGTGACGTTCTTGACGGGCACGTTCACAGCGTTCTCGATGCGGATGCCGGTAATCACCGACATCCCGCCCGTCTGGTGAATCGTGAAGCCTTCGAGGTCGAGGGTGACATTGTTGGTCGCGATGTGGACGGCATCGGAGGTGAAGGCCTGCTCGAATGACCGGGTCAGGTAGTAGCTGCCGCTTTGATTGATGAACACCGGCAGGTTGGTGATGGCTGTGCGCGGCTCGACCTGGTCCAGCGACTTCATGGTCGGCGCGGGCGGGCCGAGTGGCGTGAGGCTGCCCTGGGCGAAGACGGTTGAGGGTTGAAGGTTGAGGGTTGAGAGCAGCGCCCACGCCCCGGCCAGGTAGATCAGTCGCTTGGTCTTCATAACTGTTGGAACAGGCTCAGGTCAGAAGGACAGATTGGCCCACGGATTCGCATTGGTGATGATGCCGGAGACCGTATTCGTGATCAGTGGGCCGACAATCTGGGAGCTGTTATAGACGTAGTTACTCCCGCCATTGAAGAACGCGCTGTTCTTGATGATGATGTTGCTGCCATAGATGGTGTTCACGCTGATGCCGGCGTAACTGTTGAGCTGGACCATGTTGCCTTCGATCCGGTTGGCTGCGCCTTCAACCCGGATGCCCGCGTAACTCGAACTGATGCTGGTATTGTTGTCGAGGCAGGTGTTGCCGATGACGGTGCTGCCCTGGCCTGTAATCTGGACCCCGCTCCACGCGTTGTTCTGGACGGAGCAGCCCGAAACGAGCCCTGTCAGGACCTCGATGCCATAGTTGCCGTTGTACCCGGACCAGCAGTTCCGCACGATGCCCTGACTGTTCAGTTCGATGCCGCTGTTCACGTTGTAGCCGGCGGAGCAATCGGATATCTCCCCGCCGGTGATGGAAATGCCGATGGCGGCATTGCTGGAGCATACGCAATTCCTCACCGTCGCCGCGGAATACATGAGGATGCCATCCGTTGCACTGCCGAAAATGGCCAGGCCATCGAGCACGACGTTGCGGGAATTGCCGCCCGACTCATGCACGCCCATCCGCCAGCCGCTCATCGTGCCGTTTCGGACCGTGACGTTGGTCTGCGAGCTGGCAAACGCCACGGCGTAGAGCGAGCCCGGCACGCCCAGCAGGGCGAAGCCGTTCAGATCCAGCGTCACGTTATTGTTGGAGATGGTGATGCCGCTCAAGCCGCTCGCGCCGGTCAGGTTTGTCGTCACGTAGTATGAGCCTGGGCTGGCGATGGTAAAGGGGACGGAGGAAATGGGCGTGCGCGGCTCGACTTGGTCGAGCGACTTCATCGTGGGCGCCGGGGCCCCCGGCGGCGTGAGGCTGCCTTGGGCGAAGAGAGTTGAGACTTGCGGGTTGAGGCTTGAGAGCAGCAGCGCCGCTCCG
>DATKNZ010000196.1:0-4824 GCA_035541055.1 Candidatus Acidiferrum sp.
CCTCATCGTGCTGCTGACGTTCCTCAACACGCGCGGGCTGCGGCTGGGCAAGGTGATCCAGAATATCTTCACCTCCGCCAAAGCGGCGTCGCTCGCGGCGCTCATTCTCATTGGCCTGCTGCTGTATCATAACGCCGACGCCATGAAGGCGAACTTCACCGCGCTTTGGACGCCACGAGGCGTGGAGGCGGTTAAGCCGGATTGGTCCGCTATCCCTACGGTCTTCGCGACCTCGGGCGTGTTCGGCCTGCTGGTGGCCATTTGCGTGGCGCAGGTGGGTTCGCTGTTCTCCTCGGACGCGTGGAACAACATTACGTTCACGGCCGGGGAGGTAAAGGAACCGCGGCGCAATATCCCGCTGTCGCTGGCCGCGGGCACCGGCCTGGTGACCGCGCTCTACGTGCTGGCGAACCTCGCCTACCTCTGCCTGCTGCCGCTGGAGCAGATTCAGCACGCGCCGGACGACCGTGTCGCCACGGCAGCTATCGAAGCCGTGTTCCGCGGGGCCGGTGCGGTGGTCATGGCCGTGGCCATCATGGTCTCGACCTTCGGCTGCAACAATGGCCTTATCCTGGCGGGCGCGCGGGTGTATTACGCTATGGCGCGGGATGGCCTGTTCTTCAAGGCGGTGGGCAAACTCAATTCGCGCAGCGTGCCGGCGGCTGGGCTGGCGCTGCAGTGCGTGTGGACGTGCCTGCTTGTCTTAGCCCGGACGCGTTCGCATGACGCAGCTACCGGCCTCGAGCATTACGGCAATCTCTACAGCACGCTGCTGGACTACGTGGTGTTCGCGGTGTTGATCTTCTACGTGCTGACCATCGCGGGCATATTTGTGCTGCGCCGCAAGCAGCCCGCGGCCGAGCGTCCCTACCGCGCGTTCGGTTACCCGGTTGTGCCTGCGCTCTACATGGTGGCGGCGGGCGCAATCATGCTGGCGTTGCTGTTCTACCAGACCAGGACCTCCTGGCCGGGGCTGGTGATCGTGCTGCTCGGCGTGCCGGTGTATTTCCTGTGGAAAGGCCGCACCAGGCGCGTAAGAGACGGTTGACAGCCTCCCCTTCCGGGCCGAGATTTGTTGAAAGGGTATGCACGCGGGCCGTGGGAAAAGGGTCTGTGGCTCTGCGCGGGTTTCTTTGTCCGAAGCTGAGACCTGGCGTTCACCGAGTGAGTGCAATCTTGGAGAGGAGCTGCATTTGGCCATCTTGGTTGCGTCCGCTCGACCTGTAACCGCCGCTTTCTTCTTCACGATCGGACTTCTTGCTTCATCAACCAGGCAGACGGATCGCCCGTCCCGGATCCACATTCGAGCGGGCAGGAGGGTCTTCCGTTTGGCCTGCAATAATCATGACCCTCCAAGGACCCAAAATGAGGGAGCACCATGAAATTGAGGATTCTGTTCGGGATGGGCGCCTGCCTAGGCCTATCCGTAGTTTCAACGCAGACTGCGCCTCTGGGCACAGCCTTTACCTACCAGGGCCGGCTTACGGCTGGTACTGAGGAGGCCAACGGCCCGTATGACCTGAAATTCGGCCTCTACGACGCCGCAAGCGGCGGCAACCAGGTCGGTGTTTGGATCACCAACACGGCAGTGCCCATCAGCAACGGCTTGTTCGTGGCGACGCTGGATTTTGGGGGCAGCGCGTTCAGCGGAGAAGCCTGCTGGCTGGAGGTTGGCGTGCGCACCAACGGCAGTTCCAGTGATTTCACCACGCTCGCCCCGCGACAAAACCTCACGCCTACTCCGTACGCGGTCTATGCGCTCAGCGCAGGGGCGGCGGCTACGGCGGGGGAACTTGATGTGGACAACTCCAGCGCCTTGCGACTGGAGCCTGGTCTCCCCGGCGAGCCAAATATCATCGGCGGCCCTAACAACGCCATATTTGCGACCTACGGCTCAACGATTGGCGGCGGCTCCGGGAACACGGTGCAGGTAAGATCCGATAGTTCATTCCTCGGCGGCGGCCAAGGTAATACGATCGGCAGCTACAGTGAATTCGCCTTTCTTGGCGGCGGCTTGATGAACGCCATTCTCGGCGACAGTCTTCAGTTCCATTATTATTCATCGCTTGTGGGCGGCTCAGGGAACACGATTGACCACGCGAGTTACTCATTCCTCGGTGGCGGTGCAAGGAACCTTATCGGCACCAATGCGGATTTCTCCTGTCTCATGGGCGGCTCCAATAACACCAATGCCGGTCAGTACAGCATGGTCCCCGGAGGACTGCTAAACTTCGCTGAAGGCGATTACAGTCTGGCTGCTGGCCGGCGCGCCAAGGCCCTGCACCGTGGAGCTTTCGTCTGGGCGGACCCCACAGATGCAGATTTCGCGTCGAGCGCCACCAACCAATTCCTCATTCGCGCCTCAAGCGGCGTAGGCATCGGCAAAACTAACCCCGCAACGGCGTTGGACGTGAACGGCACGGTCACCGCTACCGCCTTCAGTGGGAACTCCCTGGGCACCCCCGGCGTTGGACCCCTGGAAATTGACGTGAACACCACCTGCGCCCTGCGACTGGAAAGCGGTGCCTACGGCCATCCTAACGTCATAGGCGGCGCGTCCGACAACTCCATTTCGACCTATGGCTCGACGATAGGCGGTGGCTACATGAACACCATCCAGACCAACGCTGGATTATCGTTCCTTGGGGGCGGGTATGACAATAGCATCCAAAGCTACGCTGGGTCTTCGTTCCTCGGGGGTGGCTCGTATAACACCGTCCAGAGCTACGCTGCGTCATCGTTTCTCGGGGGGGGCGCTGAAAACACCATTCAGGATAACGCATCGTGTTCGTTCCTGGGGTGCGGCAACGTCAATACAATACAATCCTGGTGCTATAATTGCTTCCTCGGAGGAGGCTATCAGAATACGATTGAGGGCGATGGTGGGTATGCATTCCTTGGGGGCGGCTATGCGAACACCATCTGCCCGAACGCGAAGCTTTCCTGCCTCGTCGGCGGGCTGAACAACACCAACGGCGGCATGTACACCGCTGTGCCCGGTGGGTTACAGAACTACGCTAAAGGCGATTATAGCCTGGCCGCCGGCAGGCGCGCCAAGGCCCTGCACAGTGGGGCTTTCGTCTGGGCCGACTCCACAGATGCAGATATTGCCTCCAGCGCCACCGACCAGTTCACCGCACGCGCCAACGGGGGCTTCAGTTTCTACACGCAGACATGGGGGAACTCGAACATCGGCGCCGTGCTCGGGCCGGGCCAGACCGCCTGGGCGAGTCTGTCCGACCGCAACCTGAAGAAGAATCAAACGTCGGTAGATGGCGGGGAGATTCTTGAGAAGCTCGCCCGGATCCCAGTCGAAAGCTGGAATTACCTGTGGGAAAAAGACTCGGCAACGCCGCATCTGGGCCCGATGGCTCAGGAGTTTAAGGCGGCTTTCTACCCGGGCCGCGACGACAAGAGCATCACGACGTTGGAATTCGATGGGGTCGAACTGGCCGCCATCCAGGGTCTGAACCAGAAGCTGGAGGCCCAGCGCGCCGAGAATGCCGAACTGAGACGCGAGATCGCCGACCTGAAGCAACTGGTAATTCAGCTCACGGTTAGACTCAACGGAGGGGCGAAATGAGGACGGGCGACTGGAAGCGTCAGGATGCCAGAAGCGGGGCGCGCGGGATTTGCTTGCTGGCCTTACTGTCATGGGGCCTCTGCACCTCCGCGCAGGCGCAAGGCTATTCCATTGACCGGGCCACGGTAGATGGCGGCGGGGGCACAAGCACCGCCGGCGTCTATGTGCTGAGCGGGACTATCGCTCAACCGGACGCCGGCGGGCCAATGACAAACAGGCAGTATTCGGTTATGGGCGGGTTCTGGGCGCTACCCGTCGGCGTGGAAGTGCCCATCGCACCCAGGCTGAGGATTACCCATGCTCCACCAGGTTTCGCCGTCCTTGGGTGGGCGCCGGCCACGCCGGGTTGCGTGTTGCAGGAGAACGTCAGCCTGGGCACCACGAACTGGACCTGTTCACCGAGCGGTGCAACGAATCCAATCACCATTCCTGCCACGTTGCCAAGCAAGTTTTATCGCGTCTTCCGACCTTAATCGCGGGTGGCACCACCAGACGGGGCGAGACCCGCGCGCCCTGCCTGAACGACACCGACGCCACTTCCCTCAGGGTCGGCGGAGATTGGGGGTACGCCGGCAGGGTCCAGCGACGGCGGCGCGTTGGCTGGTGGCGCAGCCGTTTAGCCCCACAGCCAAAGCGGCGTCGCGCTTCGCTTGCCGGCGCATTCCATAACCCTTGGCTGCGGCCACCAGCCACGCTGCATCTGCCTATCCATGCAGGTCTTCGGAGGCTGCGCGAATCCAGAATGCCTCCGCGAGCCCCGATCTAACCCCTGCAGTCCACTTGGCCCACTTAGCTCTTTTGTGCCGGCTCTGCCGCGTCGGCAAACATCCCCGCCAGCGCACCTTTGGCCCGCAACTGCTTGACATTTCGCACTCAAGGCGCGATTTACCCGGGTCTATTGTCAATTTACCCGGCAGCCCAATCCACCCATGAACCTGTTCCGACGAAAAAGCGTTACCGACCTGCAAGCCGAGGCCCTGACCGACCAGAGCCTCAAGCGGGCGCTGGGGCCCGTCAATCTCACCGCGCTTGGGGTCGGCGCCATTATCGGCACGGGCATCTTTGTGCTGACGGGAACGGTCGCAGCGCAGAATGCCGGCCCGGCTGTGGTGCTGTCCTTCGTGCTGGCGGGCGTGGCCTCCATCTTCGCCGCGCTATGCTACAGCGAGTTCGCCTCGCTGGTGCCGATGGCGGGCAGCGCCTATACCTACGGCTACGCCACTCTGGGTGAGCTCTTTGCC
>DATKNZ010000197.1:0-8713 GCA_035541055.1 Candidatus Acidiferrum sp.
GATGAACGTGGCCCGTGAGAACCACACCGCCATTCTCCTGCCCAACGGCCAGGTGCTGGTCACGGGCGGCTTCGGCTCCAGCGGCAGCAGCGGGTTCATCGGCTCCTCGGAAGTGTACGACCCGGTGACCGGCAGATGGACGCTCGCCGGCATATTGGTGACGGCGCGCGAGTATCACACGACTTCGCTGCTCCCGAACGGCAAGATCCTGGCCGCCGCGGGCGAGGACAGCAGCTTCGGGCCCATTGCGAGCGCGGAACTCTACGACATTGGGCTGGGATTCAGTTCTTCCTGGCAGCCAGCGCTCACGTTGGTGCCGCCCTCGGTGAGCCTCGGGGCGGAGCTGGCGATGGCGGGGTCGCTCTTCCGCGGCATTTCGGGCGGCTCGTGCGGGAACTCGCAGGATTCTCCCGGGGACGCGCCGGCCTTGCAACTGCGCAGCTTGCAGACGGACCAGATCATCATCGTCCCGCCGGCGGCGTGGACTTCCAACTCATTCACCTCAATGCCCGTTAGCGGCCTGCCGGTCGGCCATGTGCTCGCGACGGTGTACGTGAATGGCATCCCCAGCGCGTCGGCGGTGGTGCAGGTCCAGGCCGCGACCATCGTGGTGTATGGGACGAGGCTCGGGAACGGTGACTTCCAGCTCAGTCTGACCTACGCCACCGGAACCTCCTTTAGCGCGCTCATGTCCTCCAACGTGACCACGGCTTTGAGCAACTGGACGGTGTTGGGAAGCGTCACGGAAACTTTGCCGGGGCAATACCAGTTTACCGACACGCAGGCGGCGACCCAGCCGCGGCGGTTTTACCGGATTCGCTCGCCTTGAGGCGGCGCAGTCCGCCCGCGTGGGGCGGGCTCTAATGGTTCTTCCTGGCCATAAGCCGCGCCAGGAGCAGCGCCAATTCCATCGCCTGCTCGTAATTGAGGCGTGGGTCCAGGGTGCTGCGGTAGTCGCGGCTCAGGTCGGCCTCGGTGACGCCGCTGGCCCCGCCGATGCATTCGGTGACATTGTCACCCGTCAGCTCGAAGTGCACGCCGCCCAGGTGCGCGCCGCATTCCCTGAGAATGCGATAGGCGCCCTCCAGTTCCCCCAGGATTTTCTCGAAGCGCCGGGTCTTGATGCCCTTGCTCGTCGTCTCGGTGTTCGCGTGCATGGGATCGCAGCACCAGAGAACGGCCTTGCCCCGACGGCGGATCGCCTCGGCCAGCGGCGGCAGGCACTTCTCGATGCGGTCGGCCCCGAGGCGGTGGATGAACGTCAGCCGGCCCGGTTCGTTGTCGGGGTTGAGCACTTCGGCCAGCGCCAGCGCTTCGTCGGGCGTGACCGATGGGCCGATCTTGACGCCGATGGGATTGGTGATGCCGCGGAAGTACTCGACGTGCGCCCCGTCCAGGCTGCGCGTGCGCTCGCCAATCCACGGGAAGTGGGTCGAGAGATTGTACCAGCCGGTGCGGCGCGGCACCTGACGCGTCTGCGCCTGCTCGTAATGCAGGTGCAGTCCCTCGTGGCTGGTGAAGAAGTCCACGCGGTTGATATCGGCCAGCACGCTGCCCGTGAGCGTTTCCATGAACCGGAGCGACTCGCCGATGCTCTCCACCATCCGCGTATATTCAGCGCCGTGGGGTGAATGGGCGACGAATCCCAGGCCCCAATACTCCGGGTGGTGGAGGTCGGCGAACCCGCCTTCGATGAGCGAACGGATGAAATTGATGGTCAGGCCGGAGCGTTCGTAGGCACGCAGCAGCAGTTCCGGGTTGGGCGTGCGGTCTTCGGGCGTGAAGCCCGAGCGGTTGATCATGTCGCCCCGGTAACACGGCAGGGTGACGCCCCTCTGGGTCTCGGTGTCGGCCGAGCGCGGCTTGGCATACTGGCCGGCGAAGCGCCCGATGCGGATGACCCGCTTCTTCCCGCCCTGCACCAGCACCAGGCTCATCTGCAAAAGGATCTTCAACTTGCTGGCGATGGCCGCAGACTCGCAGTCGTCGAAGCTCTCCGAGCAATCGCCGCCTTGCAGCAGGAAGCGCTCGCCGCGCGTGGCCCCGGCAAGCTGCTGCTTCAGGTTCTCGATTTCCCAGCTCGTGACCAGGGGAGGCAGCCGCGCCAGGTGCGCCAGCGCGCGCTGCAGCGCCACCGGGTCGGGATAGACCGGCTGCTGCGCCACGGGCTTACGCTGCCAGGAATCGGGCGCCCAGGCGCGCACGCTCGGGATGCTTTCAACGGCTGTCTGCATGTCGCTTGCGGCAGGCAGACTCAGGCATCCCGGCGCAAATGTAAAGACCGCCCCAGTAACGCCCAACTCCTGGTAGGGACGCCTCGCCGAGGCCTCCGCTTCGGTCGCACCCGGACGCCTCGGCGAGGCATCACTACCAGACCAAGGACGGTCGAATTGGCTCGCTGGCACCTCGCCGCCGGCCTTTTGGACCGACCACCCCCCTCAGCCGCACCCTATCGCTGCCCTCAGCACAAGCTAAACACGCAATATCACCTCCTAAACCCCCAGTAAACCCCTCCTATACCCCTCGTATACCCCTCGTATACCCCTCGTATCGAAAATACGAGGGGTATACGAGGGGTATACGAGGGGTTTAGGAGGGGCTAGCGCGTATCCGGCTTGTGGATAGGGACCGGGTCGGGAGCGGCGTCGGCAGGCTGAAATATGTAAACTGTTCGGGAGAGGGCGGTTACGGGGCGCGGAGGCGGTAGAAGGCGGCGGGGCCGCCGGGGGTGAGGTAGCGGTTGTAAGTGGTGCCGGAATCGTCTTTGAAGGTGTCGAACGTGCCAACGGCGGGCTGCCAGGATTTAGGGGAGGCAATGGTGGCGGTGACTTCAAGGGTGTAAGCCTTGGCGATGACGGGCCAAATGACGAAGATGTCCGCGCCGGATTGCTGGATCTGCAGGCCGGGCGGCTCCGTGACGTCGTAGCCGGGCTGGACCTCGAACGCGCCGATGTCGCTGCTGTCGCCGGGCGGGGAAGGCAGGGAGAGCACGGAGACCCAGCGGCCGTAGCCGCGCTGGTCGGTGTACAGGTTAGGGGCTGCGAAGAGGCCCGTATCAATGGCCGGGCTGCCGGGCAGCAGGGCCATGGTGGGCGTGGGTCCGTCGTAGTTCTGGAGGCGAGCCAGGAGGGGGTAAATCGGCGCGGTGCTGGTGCCGAATTGGTCGTTGAGCCCCTGCGACCAGCCGCTGCTGGCGTCGTCCGCCCCGATCAGGTTGAAGCCGCCGCTGAGGGAGGGACCGGCGTTGTTCCAGATGTCGGGGCCGTGGCCGCCGTGGACGATGGTGTTGCCGGCGACGATGGTGTTCTGGATCATGAGCTGGCCTGAGGCGTCGTAAATGCCGCCGCCCGACAGGGCGGTGTTGCCGCAGACCGTGCAGCTATTGAGGGAGAGGCTGCTGCCGGGCTCGGCGCTGAGGCCGCCGCCATCGCCGGCGGTTACCGTGTTGGAGGCGATGGTGCAGTTGGTGAGCCCGGCGGTGCCGAAGCTGTCCAGGGCGCCGCCGCCCGACTGGGAGCTGCAGCCCACGAAGGTGCAATTGTTGAAGGAGACGCTGGCGCCGCCACAGTTGTAAACGGCGCCGCCTTTGCCCGTGGCCTGGTGGTTGCTGAAGGTGCAGTTGCAGAAGTTGGCGACCGCGCAATTGAACACACCGCCGCCGTTGGTGGCGTTGAAGCCGTTGGCGATGCCCAGGTTGCAGATGGACACGTTGCCGCCGATGAGGTTGAACACCTGGCGCTGGCCGCCCCCGCTGAGCACGACGGCGTTGGTGCTGCCGGCGGACGGGCCGGAGATGTTCAAGTCCTTGTTGATCAGCAGCGGGCTGGTGAGGGAGATCGTGCCATTGAGGTTCGCGCTGAAGGTGATGGAGGCGCCGGGGGGGGCGTTGGTAAGGACGTTGCTGAGGCTGCCCGGGCCGGAACCCATGAGGTTGGTCACGGCGTAGAGGTTGGTCACGCCGGCGTTGTTCGGCAGGGGCGCGGGGGAGCCGCTGGTCAGCACGAAGCCTCCCCCGGTCATCTCGCCGACGACGGCCTGGCCTATCGTGTCCGTGATGGAATAGCCGCCCCCGCTGCTGGTGCCGCCTCCGCCGGCGATAGTGCCGGAGCTGATTGCGTCGGACTGGGCAGCAGCGGGAAAGGCGATGCAGGCCAGGCAGGCACAGGCCCAGCCGCTAGCCAATCGGGCTGAGTTGCGCGGCCCGCGGGCGAGCGGAAACGGTAGAGCGCGCAGCCGGGAGAGTTTTGAGCGCGGTAGAAGCGGGACTGAGTATGAGGGAGTGAGAATAGCCAATAGCCAATAGCCAATAGCCGATCGGGCCGGGCGGCAGGGCCAGCGGGCGGGTGAAACCAGTACGGCGCCCGGCTTGGACAGCTTGTCGAGAATAGCCGATAGCCAATAGCCAATAGCCGGTGGGCCGGGGCGGCAGGGCCGGCGGGAGAGCGGACCCGGTGGAGCGGATCGTTTCATGGCGCCAGGAGCTTATCTTGTGGGCTGCGGTCTCGGCGGCGGGAGCGCCTTTTCGAGGCGATCGAGGCGCTCGCGCAACTCCCGGATTTGCGCGTCCTTTTGCTGGAGTTCCAGCCGGAGTCCTTGAATCGCCGCCAGCGCCACGCCGTCGGCGTCCACGGTGGCGATGTGGGTGTCGTCGGCGCCGACCCCGAAGGCGGCGTAGAAATCCTGCGCCATCGGCCCGAGGTGCCGGGTGCCTGGGTCGCTGTTGTAATGCCAAGCGCTGATGGGGACGCCGGCCAGTTTCTCCAGGACGTCGGTGGGGTTGACCGGCTCGAGACCGGACTTGGCGTTGCGATCCGAGCCATTAACCCACGTGCCGCCGTCGCAGTAGGCCGGTGAAACGCTCGAGCCGACCTGCAGGAGGTTAGTGGGGGAGGTCGTGCCGATGCCGACGTTGCCGGCCGTGGTCACGGTCACCCGGTCGGCGTAACCGATATTCAGCTTCCACTTGTTTCCGTCGAGGTTGTCCAGGTAGGTCCAGGCCAGGTAGTCTCCGCTTTCGCCGTATCCGTAGAACGGGCGGCCGGACCCGGCGGTCTCGACGTACATGCCGCCGTAGGTGTTCGTGACTGGCGCGCGCACACCGAAGAACTCATTCCCGCTGAGGGGGAAGGAGCGGTTGATGCCGGTGAAGGCGGCGGTCACGAGGAACTCGTTGTTGGAGTTGAATTGAGCAGATCCGCCGGCGCCGCCCAGGCTGTTGGCGGTTGTGGCGTAGGGCGTGGCCGTGATCAACTGCCGCGGGCTGAGGGTGGTGAAGACGCCGCCGTTGCTGCGCACGAGGATGCCGAGCCAGCGGCTTGCCCCCGTGAAGGCGCCGGAGCCGAAGTTAATCGTCGCCTGCACGACGGCATCGGTGCCGATGAGCAACGATGGTGGGCTGGGGCATTGGTAATACCAGGGCGGGCAGCCGCTGTTGGTGAACGGCCCGGCCACGAGGTTGCCGTTGGTGGCCTGGTCGTAGAGGTTGAAGACGAAGTCGTAGTAGCCGTAGGCCGCCTGTCCGTTAAGGACGAGGCGTCCCTGGAACGTGAAGGCGCTGCTGACAATGTTGCTCTGGGCTCCGAGCCGTCCCGGGCCGCTCAGCCCGGCGAGCGTCAACGCGAGCAGCAAGCTGGGCCATCCGAGGTGTTTCATTTTCATAGTCGTTCTCTCATCCAGGTTGGCCGGGGCGCGAACCCTTCCTCCGGCACTATGGGGCGATGGGCAGGAGCCGCTGGATGCGAGCCCAAATGACGGCCCGCGCGGTCGTCCTTCTCTCGGACCCAGACCACCGCCAGTTACTGGCCCGGGCCTGACCGTGCCAATGGGCGCGGCAGCCCGGAGGGAGTCAGTAAACTAACTTACCGTCGTGCACGGTTTTGCTAATGTCAATGGGTAGAGGGAAGAGGGGAGGAGCGCAGCGTTGCAGGAAACATCCAACATCGAACATCCAAGATCCAACATCCAATGACGGCCCCGGTGGGGACCATTGGATGTTGAATGTTGGATGTTGGATGTTGGATGTTTTCTGACTGCCCGCCGCGCTACTGGTTCTTCTTCGTGCCGTAGGCGTTCGCGTTGGGCGCCGCGCCACCCGTGGAGGCCTTGGGCGGCTGGTAGATGGAGCGGACCTGGGAGGACTGCTCGATGGTCTTCGGGCTGTAGAAGTGCGAGGTCTGGGTCTGGCGGAGTGCCTGGTTGGCTGCCGCCTGGTTTTGGCCAGCGCCGGAATAGGACTGGCCGGTGCCTTTGTAGGCTTCCGTGGTGTAGGCGGACTGGGTCTTGCCGGGGGTCTGGGAGGTGTAAGGCGTCGGAGCAGTGGGGTTGAGGCCGGTGGTGGTGTGGGACTGCTGGTTGAGCGCCTGGCCCGGAGAGGTCGGGGACGGTGAGAGCGGCTGCCCGCCGGCTCCCGGCTTCTGATAGGACTGCCACTGGTAGGTCTCGTGGGATCCTGATTGCGTCTTGGTCGCCCCGGTGGCGGTGGCGCTCGAGGCGCCGGCGCCGGTGGTGGTCGTGTGCTGCCAGGCCGTGGTGGGCGTGCTGTTGCCAAAGGCCGGTTTTTGCACAGAGTTGAAATTCTGAGTCGTAGTATGCTGGAACGTGGACGCCGACCCGGTCTTGTTGAAAGTCGTCGTCTGCCCGTACGTGGGCCTCGCCAGAGTGCTGTGTTGGATGTAAGGGTGCGCGGGGTCCACTTTCTGGGCGACCATGCGCACCGGCTGCGGCGAGGCCTTGAGCGGCGAGCGATAGACCACGGCGCCGCCGGAAACGGGCGGTCGGCCCACGCCGGCGGGGCCTTCGCGCAGGACGGCCCGGGGTATCGGGGTGTGGCTGACGGCGGCGATGCGACTCACGGCGATGCCGTTGTTTACCACGGTGTTCTTCACCACCGTGTAGTTGTTGACCACGACCGTCTGCCTGAAAATCACGGCTGCCCGCGCAGGCGGCAGGCAAAGGTGGGCGACGTTGTGGGCGCAGAGGTCGCCGAAGGAGACGAAGGCAAAAGCGCCGACGCCCAGCCCAAAGTCGAAGCTAGCCCCGACGGCCACGCCGTGCCAGCGCCAGCCGAAGCCGACCGCAAAGTCTGCGCCGGGCGGCAGGGGCGCCCAACCGCAAGTGGTGCCGACGCTGCGCCAGGTTACCCAGGCCGGTCCCCACACGGTGCCGGGCACCCAGACCCAGCCGCAGCTCGCGTCCAGGTACCAGCGGCCATAGTGGAAGGGCGCCCAGCCCCACGTGTAATCCGACTGCCAGAACCACCCGGCGTCCGTATAGACCCAGTGACCCGAGTCGCAGTAAGGCCGCCAGGCGCGGTTGGCGACGACGACGCTAGGCTGCCAGCACCAGCCGACGCTCGGCAGGGAGACCCAGGCGCCGTAAGGGGCCAGGTCATTGTAGAAATAGGAGACGTCCGGCGGCGCGTTGCCGACGTAACTGGCCGGCGCGGGCGCGGGCTGGGCCTGGGGCGGAGGAGCTTCGGGAACCGGAGCGGGCGCAGGAGCCGGGGAAGGGGGCGCCTCGGTCGGCGCATAAGGCGGCGGGGCGGTGGGCGGCGCCTGGGCGCGCATGGCGTTGTCGTGGTTCAACATGGCGGTGATCACGGCCTGCGAAACGCCGACGTCGCGGAGGTAAAGGACGTTGTCGGCTGTCAGGTCGAAAGGCGTCTGGGAGTTCTGGACATACGCCATCAGGACGTCATCGCCCACGCCCGAGCCGGCCAGGCGGACGACCTCACTCGCGCTGGGGGAAATATTGGCCGCTCCCGCCGGGGGCGTCTGCGCGTAAACCGAGAGCAGCGGAAGGATCGCCGCTGCCACGACCGCCAGACATTTGGTGCATTTCATAAGAAATCCAGTCATGTTCTGCATTAACCCGTTAGACCGCTGGGGCAAGAGTTTATTCAGCGGGGGCAAGGGGTTGAAAGGGTGAGGGTTACGTGTTGGGAGCGGCAGCCAGGCCCGAAGGCCGAAATCCGAAGGCCGAAAGAAGGCCGAAGCCCGAAACCCGAAAGGCCGCGACGAGGATGGAGGATAGAAGATGGAGGATAGAAGTGCTCCGTTTGCAATGGCCTGGCAAATCGTTCGCAGGCTGCCGGCAATTTGCCAGGCCATCGCACACAGGGGTCTTCTATCCTCCATCTTCTATCCTCCATCCTCCTCGCGCCCCGGTTCGATTGCGGCTTTGCCGCGCTGTGCTCTCTGCGTCTCTGCGTTGAAGGAGGTGCTAGCCGGCGGGTTCGGACTTCGGATTTCGGCCTTCTTTCGGCCTTCGGCCTTCGGGTTTCGGATTTCCGCCACCACGCCCCGGTGCACTGAACATGCGCAGGAACCTGGTCGTGTGCCGTTTGCGCCGCGGCAACGCAGACTATCCGCTCCGGGCCGAGAGGTAGGCGTGGATTTGGGCGGCGGCGCGGCGGGCGTCGCGGACGGCGTGCAGCACCTGGGTCGGGCCGCGTACGAGATCACCGCCGGCGAACACGCCGGGGATGTTGGTCATTTGGTTCTCGTCAACGGCGACGCCGCCCCACTCGTTTGCAGCCAGAGCGGCCATGTCGCCCTCCCGCGGGCAGGGCGATGGGTCAAAGCCCAGCGCCAGCACAATCCAATCTGCCGGCAGGTCATACTCGGTGCCCTGCCGCACGACAAAGGGGCGCGGTCCCATGCTCTTAGGCAAAGCGAGTTCGGTCTGGATGACCCGCAGCGCGCGGACCCGGCCT
>DATKNZ010000198.1:0-8095 GCA_035541055.1 Candidatus Acidiferrum sp.
AAGGGCTCCACAAATCCACCTCAGCTCTACGCCCTCACCTCTCCGTCACCACACCGTATAATCCCCGTATAATCCCCGTATATTCAATTTGAATACACGGGGATTATACGGGGAGTATACGGCGATTATACGGTGTGGTGATGGTGTTATCAGGGGTAGCCTCTGTGGTGCGCAGTAAGTGCCTTTAGGGCAGTGACTTACGACGTGGCTATCCGGTTGGTTGTCCTACCGTGATTTGACGTATGGCAATCCCCTTTAATCTGCCCACGCTTGGGCTCTGCGAACCGCGGTAAGGACAAGGAACCGGATAGGCATGGGGATAACAATGTTATCCCTTGTGTGTGTCCGGTGATTATCCGGTGAGACTCCGGAGGGACTCAGGAGGGGCCGGGGCAGGCGTGTCCGCCCAAAAAGGGTGGTTTGCGCGCGAACCGGAGTTGGCAGGCAGGAATTTGCAGGCGAGATGGCGGTATTCTGGCTTCTGCCCGGCCTGTTTCAGGTTACGAAGTTTCGTAACCACCCAACTGGCCCGGCTCTATGCAGGTGCCGTTCAGAGCCGGATTTGTGTCGGCGCAGGGTGCGGCTTTACCCCGCCCGCCGCCGAGGCTGGAGTTCATGGGAGGTATCGGACTCGACGTAGTGCCCATGCGCGGGCACGGCAATGCGGTCGAAGTCCCGGGCCAGCAGGTTCAAGGCGGCACGCATGTTGGCCCCGCGCATGGGCGGGCCGTGCCCGGTGATAACCAGTTCGGGCTCAAGCTGTGCCAGGCGTCGCACGGACTCGCGCGCTGAGTGCCAGTCCGGCGTGTAGTACTGGGGCGGGCCGTGCAGTTCCGGTTGCTGGAGCATCACCGAGTAGGCCGATTCCTGGTTCGTGGTGATGAATGCATCGCCTACGATCAGGGCGCGATCGGCCTCGCGCCAGAAGGAGACATGGCCGGGCGAATGCCCAGGGGTATGGATCCAGCGCCAGCCGGGCATGGCCGGCACTTCGTCCTCCGGCAACGAGCGCAGCCAGCGGCTGATGTCTATCGGGCCGCGCGGGTAGATCGGCGACAGCGTCGCCATGAGCCCGCCGCCTACGGTCGGGTCCGCCGGCGGGTAGGCCGTGGTGCCGTTCAGGAAGGGGTGCTCCAACGGGTGCGCATACACCGGCGCGTCCCACATCTCGGCCAGCTTCTGCACCGAGCCGACGTGGTCGAAGTGGCCGTGCGTCAGCAGGATGGCTGCCGGCCGCGAGCCGCGCCCGAAGCGCTGGGCCGCGGCGCGAACGATGGTCCCCGCCGTGGCGGGAATGCCCGTATCAATGAGCACCCATCGGCGGTCCGGCGCGCCGGGCAGGCCGAAGAAGGCGACATTCACTATGCACAGGCGCTTGGATGCAAGGTCGGCCGTGACCTGCCGGGTGCGGCTCCGGGCATTGTTCGGCAGCGCCGTGCCCGCCCGCGAGCCGGCATCCAGGGGGATTTGATGTCTCATGCGCGCGAGTTTCCAGGCGGCTTTGCGGCACTGGGCAGGTTCCATGCCGCAGTGATCAATGTGCGCTCGTTTTTCATGCTTTGTCTCGTGGGAGCCGGCGGGGCTTGCCCTGCGCCCGCCCGCGCCCCATAAGGCATGGTTACGGCACAGGCGCGGATAGTTCAAATAGGGTGTAAACCTCACCCGGCAGGCAGAGAGGGGAAGGAATGCCCTGCTCGCGGCTACTCGCCCGCGTGAAATGTGGCCCAGGGCTCCGTCGGCCGGTCCTTCAGAATCTCCGCCTGCCAGTCGAACTGCGGGTGCGCCGCCAGGAATTTCTCCGCGTTGAACGCCCGGCCGCAACCCGAACCCCACCGGGCCTCGAAGCTCAGCCGCTTCGCCATCGCCGCGTCCACCACTTTGGCGTCCACCGTGCCCTGGCAGTCGAACGGCACGTCGTGCCCCTGGCCCATCGGGTCCAGCTCGAAGTGGCCGCACAGGCTGCGGGCGCCGGGCAGGACCTTGCCTTTCCAGGTGTCGAAATGGTCCGCCTCGAAGCGTCTCGCCAGCGCGAGGTTGATCCTGCCCTCGTACTGCCGCATCAGTTGGTGCCAGCGCACCCGCCGGGCCACCGAGGAGGTGCGGATATCCGTGTCGCTGCGGCTGGTCTCCAGGATTAGGATTTTCGGGTCCTCGGCCACGTTGGAGCCGGTGAAATAGCCGTCGCGCTTCTTCTCCCAGGCGCTGTATTTGAGGCCGAGTTCCAGGCGCGTAATCTCGCCGGTGTGGGCGTCGCCCAGCAGCCAGGAGTTCGCATACCCGCCGTTGTTTTGGCGCTTCATGATCTCGCACCACTGGTCGAGCGAGGCGGCGTCCTGCGTGGCGCGCCGCATCCGGACAAACTCCGGCACGCCGTTGGTATCGAAGCCTTCGAAGCCGCCGATGGTGGTCTCGGAGCCGGCAATGCCGGCCGAGGTGACGAAGAAGTCCGTGCCGCTGTGAATCCAGCCGGGGGTGGTCTGCCAGAGGATCCGGTGCCCCTTCGTGGGGAGAATGTCCTCGATGACGTTCGGGAACACGTCGCAATAGTCCTGCATGGTGTTATGGCCCAGGACGAAGTTGCCGTCGCTGGTCCAACTACCCGTGGCGATGAACGAGCTGCACGCCTCGCGCACGGGCGGGGCGGGGCCATCCTTGAGCTTCTTCAGCTCGGTGGGCCACCAGTAGTCGTTCAATTCGATGATGCCGTTATAGGCGATGAGGTCGTCGCGCGTGACGCGCACCCCCGCGGCGGCGGCGCCGGCGGCAATGCCCTCCAGCTCCGCCATGTCCTCGGGATCAATCCGCGGCGCGAACATGGCGGCGGCGCGAGTGACCAGCCAGGACCAATCCATCGTGCTATGGTGCTCCCACTCGAAGCGCTGCACGCGCAGGCCCTCGGCGATTTCCCGGGCCAGTAGATAGCCGTGTTGAAACCCGCGCTCGCGCGGCTCGCCCTCGACGTGCAGGTAAATCCAGCCCGCCCGCTCCAGGCGCCTGCCCTTGGCCAGCCAGCCTTGCTGCTCGGCCGTCAGGCAGGCCGGCTCCGCGGCCAGTCCCCGAGCGGCGCAGCAGCCTAACAGCGCCGCCCAAACCATGAATCGGATTCGAAACATAGGGGCAGCCTAGCACAGGGCGCCAGCGCCACAAGCAGGCGGCGGTGCCTACATCTGTAGAATCTCCAGCATCCGCTGCAGGCCGTGTGAGGGCGTCGCACCCTCGGACTTCTGCAGCTCCTGCCGGACATGGCCAAGGTCGAACTGGAGGAGGATGCCGATGCTGTTGGCGCCGCGGCCGCTCGAGCGAATGGCGTTGATGCCGTAGCCGTAGCCAACCATCAGTTTCCAGGCGGGCGATTGGTAAAGAATGCCGCCGCCCACGCCCGAGTTCCAGTTGCCGGGCTGCTCCTCGCCAGGCAGGTAGTCCACCCAGGCGCTGGCTCCGGTGAAGACCAGGTTCCACCGTTTGCGGTGTTCAACGGGCAGAATGTAGTTGGCGCTGAACAGCACGAAGCTTTGGGCGCTGAGTTCCTGGTAGTAATAGCCCGGGATGGAGAGCGGGTACTCCGCATCCAGCGGTAGCAGGGCCCCGAGCCGATACGCGCTAAACCGGTCCGGGTCGATGCTCGTGCCGGCGCTCACACTCAGGAAGAAGTTCTGCCTGGACCTGGGCAGCGTGTAGGAGATCAGCGCCTCGCCCCAGAACAGATGGGTTTGCGGCTCCACGGTGAAGTCGCCGAAGCCGTAATTGCCGGACGGGGTGCGGAACTGGCCCTCATACCACGCTGAAAACTCCATCGCCAGGGGCGGGAACAGCACCGGCTCCTTGCCGCCCCAGCGGAACCCGGCGCGGACAATGAAGGTTCCATGCGGAGGCGGGACCTTGAAATCCGGGTAGGTCTGGGCCGTCGAGGTGTAGGTCGAGTAGCGCACGCCGGCGCGGAGCAGCCCGTTAAGCGGAATCGTCATCCCCGGGTTGAACAAATGATACAGGCTCACGTCGGTCTCGGCGCCGAAGCCGTCGAAGGACGCATTCGGATTGTAGGTCCCGTTGCGGTACTGGTAATAATTGTCGTCGAACCCCCCGCCCTGGACGCCAATGCCGAGGTCAGTGTATTGATCGAGGATGGAACGGATGCCAAGCTCCGATTCGAGGTAGGTCGGCGCCAGGGCGACCCGGAGCGTGAGGTTGGTGTGCTGGAGGAAGTCCGGCACGTTTCGATAATAGAAGGCGTAGGCGGCTATCGGCGCCTGGCCTTCCAGCGGAGCGTTGTAGCCGACCTGGATCAATTCGCGATCGAACGGGTCAATCTGGCATTGTGCCGTAAAGGGACCCAGGCAACACGGCGCTAAAAGCAGGAGAACCCGACCCCAGCACTGGTTCACGGCGTTTTACTAGCTCAAACCCGCCAGCCCGGCAAGTGGGTCTGAGTCTGACGGCGCGCCGGAGCGCGCCCGTCCTCGGGCGCAGCAGGGTCCAAATGGCAACGCGCCCGGCTGCTCGAGCGTTGCTGCGCGCGAGGACGGGCGCGCTCCGGGCTGGTAGGAACTGGGCCGTTGCCTTGGGCTCATTCCGCGCTATCCTGAGTCCGTGAGCAAGGTCAGGAAGCTTCTGCATACGCGCTACCGGGTGGATGACCTGGAGCGCACGGTGCGGTTTTATAAGGATGTGCTCGGATTGGAAGAGCTGCGGCGGCACAAATCGCCCCGCGGCTCGGAACTGGTCTTCCTCAAGACGCCCGGCAGCGAGGAGTTGCTCGAGCTGTGCTGCTTTCCCGCCAGCGGCCCGGTCAAAGTGCAGCCGGATCTGACCCACCTCGCCTTTGAGGTGGACAGCCTGCAGGAGTTCGGCCGGCACCTGGACCGGTTGGGCCTGAAGTACTCGGACGGCCCGCACATGGACCCCGACGGCGGCGGCATCGCCTTCATTGATGCGCCCGAGGGCTACGAGATCGAGCTCATCCAAATCGGCAATGCCGGCGCGCACGGCTAGCCCGGACGTCTCATGGCCCACTCTAATTGGGGCTAACCCACGCATGGCGCAGCCTCGGCCACCGGCGCCCGACTCGCAACCCTCGGCTTCCCGCATTCTTCGTGCGCGCGATTTCGAGTTCCGGTTCCCGCGCCCTGCCCTGGTCATGGGCATCGTGAACGTCACGCCGGACTCGTTCGCGGACGGAGGCCGGTTCCTGGACCCGGCGGCAGCGGTGGACCATGCGCTGGAACTTGTTCAGCAAGGCGCCGAAATACTGGACGTCGGCGGAGAGTCCACCCGGCCCGGCGCTGTGCCGGTGCCGGAAAAGGAGGAACTGCGCCGCGTGCTGCCGGTGCTGGTGGGACTGGCCGGGCGTGTGCGGGTGCCGATCTCGATAGACACCACCAAGCCCGGGGTAGCCGCCGAGGCCCTGGCCGCCGGGGCAAGCATCGTCAACGACGTGGCCGCTAACCGGAACGACGACACTTTATGGAGCATTGTGGCCGGGGCCGGTGCGGGCTACGTCTGCATGCACAGCCAGGGGACGCCCCAGACGATGCAGGCCAACCCCGTGTACCAGGATGTCGTGCGCGAGGTCGGCGAGTTCTTCCTCGAACGGCTGGATAGATTGAGCGATTGCGGCGTCAAGCGGGAGCGGGTTATACTCGACCCCGGGATCGGCTTTGGAAAGACGCTCCAGCACAATTTGCTGTTGCTCGGGGCAGTCCACAGCTTTACTGGGTTCGGGTGTCCGTTGCTGCTCGGTGTTTCGAGGAAGTCGTTCATCGAGAAGCTGCTGGGGCCGGGGCTGACGGACCGCCTGCCGGGGTCCTTGGCGTGTGCCTGCCAGGCCGTGGCCCAGGGCGCGCAGATCATCCGCGCGCATGATGTCGCGGCGACCGTGCAGGCGCTCCGGATGACTGAGGCGATCCTGGCAAAGCAGAACGTGTAATGTGGGAAATCATTAAGACCGTCTGGCGTCCGGGTTCCGTGCTGGAGATACTCATCCTCGCGGTAATCATCTACTACGCCTTTCGCTTCGTCCGGGGCACGCGCGGGGCGCCGGTCGTCACGGGGTTCCTGGTGGTGCTGCTCGGACTGGCGTTGCTGAGCTTCGTGCTCAAGCTGCGCGTGCTGCAATACCTGCTGGGCGGCTTCTCGGCGTTCTTCGTGCTAGCGGTGCTGGTCATCTTCCAGCCCGAGCTGCGCCGGATGCTGGCCGAGCTGGGCAATCTCCCGCTCTTCGCCACCACTCACGAGCAGCGCGAGAATATCGAGGTCATTATCCAGACCGTCGAGCGCCTGTCCGAGGTGCGCATCGGCGCCCTCATCGCCATCGAGCAGTCCATCCAGCTCCAGAAGGCCGTCGAGTCCGGCCTGCCCGTGGATTGCGAGGCGACGCCTGAGATGCTCGAGACGATCTTCTTCCCCAACAACGCCATTCACGACGGGGGCGTCATTATCAAGGGCGACCGCATCTCCTACGCCGCCTGCATTTTCCCGCTCACCCAGCGGCAGGACTTGCACAAGTCGCTCGGCACGCGACACCGGGCCGCCATCGGCTTGAGCGAGGAGACCGATGCCGTGGTGGTGGTGGTCTCGGAAGAGACCGGGGCCGTGTCTTACGCCTACCGGGGGCAGTTGGTGCGCGGGGTGACCCTCGAGGAACTGCGCGCCTTCCTCACGTCGGTTCTGCTCAACCCGGTGCGCTCGCGCAACTGGATGAGCTGGGTGCGTTCCCGCACCACCGACCGCCTGCGCAAGGACACCGGAGCGATGGCCAAGAACGGCGCCGCTCCCGCCGCCAGCGAGGCCGCCAAATGATCAAGTTCCTGCGCCACGTCTTCGTTGACGACTTCTGGCTGAAGCTCTTCTCGCTGCTGCTCGCGCTGCTGTTCTGGATGACCGTATCCTTTGCCATCCAGCAAAAGGAGACCCTGCCCATGCCGGCTCTCTCGCTGACCAGCGAAGTCCGCCGCTTCTTCAACGTGCCGGTCCAAGTCGTGTCCTCGACCGCTGACGTGCGCAGCTTCAAGGTCACTCCCGATCACGTCGAGCTGAAGGTGCAGGGCGACGCCCCGGTGATCGAGAACCTGCGGAGCAAGGACGTGCGGGCCATGGTGGACCTGACCGGCTTTGAGACCTTCCCCATCCTCCGCCGGCCCATCGAGGTGTCCGCCCCCGCCGGCGTCACGATTCTCAATGTCCTCCCGCAGGAAGCTCAAGTTGTTCCACCTCCCAAACCCGCCGCACGATGACTGCACCTCGAAAGATTTTTGGCACGGACGGTGTGCGCGGCACGGCCAATATCGAGCCCGTGACCGCCGAGACCGCCCTGAAGCTGGGCCGCGCCGCCGGCCATGTGTTCAAGAAGCTCCAGGCTCAGCCCCGGGGCCACGGGCGGCACAAGATCGTCCTCGGCAAGGACACCCGCCTGTCGGGCTACATGCTCGAGAACGCCCTCTCCTCCGGCATCCTGTCCATGGGCGTGGACGTGCTGTTCATCGGCCCGCTGCCCACGCCGGGCGTCGCCTACGTCACGCGCAGCTTGCGCGCCGACGCGGGAATCGTGATTACCGCCTCGCACAACCGCTACGATGACAACGGCATCAAGTTCTTCCGCGCCGACGGATACAAGCTGGACGACCAGATCGAGCAGGAGATCGAGGGGCTGGTCTTCGGCGGGGAGATTGAGAACATTCGCCCGACGGCTGACGACATCGGCAAAGCCGTGCGCATTGACGACGCCCTGGGGCGCTACATCGAATATGCCAAGGCCTCCTTCCCGCGCGGTATGACGCTGGAAGGGCTGCGCATCGTCGTGGACTGCGCCCACGGCGCGGCCTACAAGTCCACCCCGTGCGTCCTGCGCGAACTGGGCGCGGAGGTGATCGTTTACGGCAACCAGCCCGACGGGCAGAACATCAACCGCGACTGCGGCTCGATGCATCCCGGCCTCTTGTGCCAGAAGATATGGGACCATCGCGCGGACCTGGGCATCGCCCATGACGGAGACGGAGACCGTGTCCTGCTTTGCGACGAAAAGGGCACCCTGGTGGATGGCGATGACCTTTTGGCGATCACTGGCCTGGATATGCTGGCCCAGGGCACCCTGGCCAAGAAG
>DATKNZ010000199.1:0-3135 GCA_035541055.1 Candidatus Acidiferrum sp.
TGTTCGAGAAAACCCCTGTGGCAGAGCTCTTTCATGCTCTCGGTCCCCAAGATGAAGCTGCGCTTGGCCCTAAACAGTTGCTGCTGCCCGACTTATAACCGGACACGCGTGGGGTCGACCCACATGGGAGACACACCGGGCTCTCTCCGGATCCTCGGCAGGGTGGCGAGCGTAAGTTGCGATTGGCAAGGAACTTGCAGTCACATGCCTGCGAATATGGGTTCTGTCTGCCGCTGCGTGGTGAAGATCTGGCGCAAGCCGGGCTGCCGCCTGGTTCTGGCGGCGGTCTTTTCCGCCTGCCTGGGGGTATTGGCCAGCCGCATGTTCATCGGTTCGGTGGCTGTGGTCGAGGGCAAGAGCATGATGCCGAACTACCCGCCCGGGATCCACCTGTATGCGGCGCCGATCTCCACCCCGCTGGAGCGCGGGGATGTGGTGCTGCTGGATGACGGAAACGACGACTACGCGGTCAAACGGATCGTGGGGCTGCCGGGCGAGACGGTGCAGGTTTGGCGCGGATGCGTCTTCATCAACCGCAAGCTGCTGGTCGAGCCCTACCTGCCGGCGCACACCTACACCTTCCCCGTCGAGCGCGAGCGGCGCGGCGCCACGTTCATCCTCGGTGAAGACGAATACTTCGTGCTCGGCGACAACCGCTCCATCAGCGCGGACAGCCGCAGCTACGGTCCCGTGCACCGGCACCGGATCAAGAAGCGCGTGCCCATGCCGCAGGATTTTGTCTGCGCCTATTTCGGTCACTACACGCTGCCCGAGCCTGGCGGAACGGTCATTCGCCCGCTGGACCAGCACCCGGCGGGGCCGAGCCCGTTCTGACGCCGGCGCAAGCTGCGCCTGCGCCTGATTCTTTCGCTGGATTTCAGCGCCCTTCGGCGGCAAGATAGGTCCATGAACTTGATCCTTTCCACCCACAATGTGACTCCCAGCCGGGCCGTAGAAGACCACATTATCAGCCGGATCAAGAAGCTGGAGCACATGAACCACTTCGCGATCAACGCGCGCGTCACCCTGGGACATGACAAGGCCAAAGCCCCGGAACGCCAGTTTTCCTGCTCGATGCACCTCTCGTTGCCGGGGCCCGATCTGTTCGCCGAGGACGTCGAGGCAGACCTCTACGCCGCCATTGACCTGGTGGCCAAGAAAATCGAGCAGCAGATGCGCAAGCGCCACAACAAGTACAAAGCGCGCAAGCACAAGGTGGCATCCCGTACCAAACGCAGCCGGCAGGAGAAGGAAGCTTAAGGCCGCGCGCCGGCTCGAATGTCTGCGCCGCTTGCCCGCCAAACTCTCCTGCGCGCGCGCCTTGTTCTCCCCGTCTCCCAGCCGCTCATTTCCGACGGTGCCGTTCTGATTCACCGCAACCGCATTCGCGCGGTGGGCCGCTGGCGTGACCTCGCCCCGAAAGCGGGCACCGCCGCGAGCCGAGACCTTGGCGAAGTGATCCTCATGCCGGGCCTGGTCAATGCCCATTGTCATCTCGACTACACCGATATGGCCGGCCAGCTTCTGCCGCCGTCGGTGTTCTCCGATTGGCTCAAGCTCATCACCTACACCAAGTCCGGCTGGAGCTACTCCGATTACGCCAAGTCCTGGCTGCGCGGCGCACAGATGCTGGTCCGCACCGGCACGACGACCGTGGCCGATATCGAGGCCGTGCCGCAACTGCTGCCCGAGGTCTGGGGCGCCTCACCGCTGCGCGTGCTGTCGTTCCTGGAGATGATCGCCTTCCGCCCGGACCGCCAGCCCAGCCGCATCTTGCAGGAGACTCTGGACCGCATCGCCGCTCTGGGCTTCCGGCGCTGCCGGGCGGTCCTTTCGCCCCACGCGCCCTACACGGCGGTGCCGGAGTTGCTGCGGCTCAGCGCCCGGGCCGCCCGCCGCCGGCGCTGGCCTTTGACCACCCACGTGGCCGAGTCGGCGCCCGAATACGAGATGTTTGCCCGCGCGCGCGGAGACATGTTCGACTGGCTCAAACGCAGCGGCCGGGACATGTCGGATTGCGGACTGGGCTCGCCCGTCGAGCACCTCGAGCGGTGCGGTGTCCTGGGTCGGAACCTGCTGGTGGCCCATGCCAATTACCTGGGCCGGAGCGATCCCGCGCTCCTGGCGCGCCGCGGCGTGAGCGTCGTGCACTGCCCGCGCAGCCATTCTTACTTTCGCCATGGCCCCTTTCCTCTGCGCCGCCTGGCCCGGGCAGGCGTGAATCTTTGCCTCGGCACCGACAGCCTGGCCAGCGTCTATCGGGCACGCCGCCAGACGGTAGAGCTGAACCTGTTCGATGAAATGCGCGCGCTGGCCCAAGCCCAACCCTGGCTTTCCGCCCGCAAGATCCTGGACATGGCCACCGTCAACGGCGCGCGCGCCCTCGGAATGCAAGGCCAAATCGGGGAGCTGCGCGCCGGCGCCTACGCTGACTTGGTCGCGCTGCCGTTCGCCGGGAAGCGGTCGGACGCGCACGAGGCGATCCTCCACCATGCTGGGGACGTGTCGGCCAGCCTGATTGATGGACGTTGGGCCGTCGAGCCGGCCACAAGCGATGAGCCGCGACCTGGACCTTGAGCTGCAACGGCGCCTGGAAGCCTTACGCGAGCAGGGGCTCTTCCGGGAGCTGCGCCGCGTTGACACGCCCCAATCGGCGCACATCGCCACGGAGGGGCGCGGTTTGCTCAACTTCTCCTCGAACGATTACCTGGGCCTGGCGAACGAGCCGGCGCTGAAGGACGCCGCGATCCGGGCTGTCGAGCGCTACGGCGCCGGTGCCGGGGCCTCGCGTCTCATGTGCGGCTCGCTGGCGCCCCACCACGAATTGGAGGAGGCGCTTGCCGAATTCAAAGGGGCCGCCGCTGCGCTCAGCTTTGCCACGGGCTATGCGGCGGCGCTCGGCACGATCGGCGCGCTCGTCGGGTCAGACGACGTGGTAGTGCTCGATAAGCTGGCGCACGCCTGCATTGTGGACGCGGCCCGGCTCTCGGGCGCGAAGCTCCGCGTATTTGCCCACAACGACATGGCCGACCTCGAACGCATCCTGCAGTGGGCCTCCAAACGCCGGAAGGAAGCGACCGCCGGCGGGCCGCAACCGCGCACGCTCATTGTGACCGAAAGCGTGTTTTCGATGGA
>DATKNZ010000200.1:0-11091 GCA_035541055.1 Candidatus Acidiferrum sp.
AACTGCGCGGGCGCAGGCCGGGTTCACGTCTTCCCGCAACTCAACGCGGGTAACGACACCATCACCATTCGCAATAACACCGCCTCGGGCGCAACCCTGACAAATGGCTTCTTCTTTGATGAGTCGGTGTCCCACTCGCCCGGCTATTACCTGGCCGCGTATGTCGGCAGCACGTTTGCGCTGTCGGGCAACATCATCGGCACCGCTACGGGCGGCATCAGCATCAATGACAGCACCAGCGGCAACAGCGGCGGAACGCTCGCGCTTTCCGGGAACAACAGCGGTTTCACCAACTCGGCCTTTAACCTGGAAGGTGGAACGCTGCTGCTGGGCAACCCGCTGGCCCTGGGGACCGGCTGGCTGGTCGTCAGGAGCGGCGGCATCGGTGGTTTCTCCCCCACCTTGCAGGCGTCGATCCCGCTGACGGGCGCCAGCGCCTTGACCAACACCGTCTATCTGAACCTGGCAAACGGCTTCACGATTAACGGCTCCAATCCCATCGAGTTCGCCGGGCCGTTCCACCTCGGCGCCAGCGCCACTGTCGAGCTGGATACTCCCACGACCATCTCCGGGAACATTGACGACCAGGGGTTTGGCCTCGGCCTGCTTCTTACCAGCGGCAGTGGCTCGACGCTGCTCCTGTCGGGTAACAATTCCTACCGGGGGGGCACGACCATCTTTTCTGGCACCGTAGAGGGAGCCACCTCAAACTCCATTGCCGGCGACGTCCTTCTTAGTGGCGGAACCCTGCAACTGGACAATCCGCAAGCCATGCGTCCGGGCTCCACGCTCACGATCAATGGCGGAAGCGTGAATCTGAACTTCACCGGCTATCAGACCAACTTTGCGCTGATCTACGGCGGCGTGGCCCAAACCAACGGAATCTATAACGCCAGCAGCCCGGGCTTCAGCGGGATTCTGACCGGCCCCGGCAACCTGGTCGTATCGCAGAACTTCGTCATCACCTCCGAGGCCCTGGACCAGACCGAGACCAATCTCGTCGTCTGCTGGGAATCAGCGCCGGGCCAGAACTACGATGTGCTGACCAACAGCAGCGTCACGATGCCTGCCAACTGGGCGCCGATCAACCCAACGGCCATAACCGCCACGAACTACACGACCTGCTACACCTTGCCGGGCGGAATCGCGAACAGCAATGCCTTCATCCGGGTGCGTTTGAATCAGTAGCGGTTGCGCCCGGGCCAGAGAAGCCCATTGGTTACGAAATATCGTAGCCTGCGTCTCCTCAACCTCAGGCAGGGTCAGGATGTCCCTACCTCACCAGCCAATCGGCTCTGATTAGCCCGGTTTCCGCCCAAAAGGCTGCTTTTGCAGCAGAGGCACCCGGCCCGGCCCAACCGTAGTCCCTCCAGGGTCTCACCGGACACGCACCGGAGGTTCAAATTCAACCTCCAGTGTGTGTCCGGTGAGTATCCGGTGAGACCCTGGAGGGACTCGGGCCATGACGTGGGAACCGCCCAAAAGAGAGGTTTTCACGCGGGGAACCTCCCAGGGGGCCTGGCGCACTGTGACGCGGAGGCGCGCAGCGACCCACCCCAGTGGACACCGTAAGCGGCTGTGGCCGAGCCTTCTACGCCTCGCTTCGGCGTTCGTCATTCGCTTCGGGCGTGAATCCAGCTTGCGATGGCGCGCCAAAGTGCTTCGCCGCCGACATCCCAGATATCCGCGTGGTGGGCGCCGGAAACCGGCAGGCGGGTGACCCTTGATTTTGCGGCAGCGGCCAGGGCGTCGCTCATGCTGCCGGGCACGAAGTCGTCCTCGGCTCCGTTCACGATGAGGATAGGGCAAGTCACGGCGGGAATCTTCGCGAGGTTGTCAAAGCGGCAGCGGGCGGTCAGCGGCCCGGCCAGCCCGCGCAAAGGCCAGGGGATCAGTGTCCGGCTCATGTCGCGGATGCTGGTGTAGGCGCCGACAATGATGAGTCCCGAGGCGAGCCGGCGGCTGGCCAGGTCCACGGCGGCCCCCGTGCCCAGCGACCAGCCGGCGATGAAGATGCCGGCCTGCCCTGTGCCCTGGCGCCGAACCGCCCAGGCATATGCGGCGTCCGCCGCCTCGTAGAAGCCTTTCTCGGTGGGACGGCCTCCACTCATCCCGTAGCCGGGATAGTCGGGAATCAGCACGTTGACTCCCATGCGGCGGAAATAGTCCGCCAACCGCTGGGCGGGGTGCTGGGCCAGGCACATCGCGCGCGCATAGAAGAAGATGAGGATCGGGCGCCGGTCCGGGTCGGCAAGCGCCTTTCCATTAGAATCCTCCGCGCTGCAGAGCTCCGCCGCGATGCGCGTGCCATCGGCCGTGCGCAGCCACAGCACCTCGTAACGGGGGCTGGGCGGCAATTGACCCTCGGGCGTCCCATGACCTGTCCCTGGCAGCGCGCGCCTTTCTCCGATGGCGGCGCACCCAGAGAGGAGCCAGACAAGGCACAGCAGCCCCGCCGCCCAGCGCCAAAGGGTTCCGGCACCGGAGGAGTCCTCAGCACAGCCGTCGCTCATTCCGTGTGGAACAATCCTCTCCCACGGGGCGATGGAATTCAAACCGACTCGAGTGAGGCCATTGAAGGGGGCCTGAACTGTGGGCTACCCGCAGGGGAGCAGGTCTGCGCGGGATGCGCGCGCAAGCGGTCGGGAGCAAGTCTTTGGGCAAAGGGCGAAGGCTGCCGCGTGACGCTCTCCCGGGCCACAGGTCTAAGGCAACTGGATTCTATGTCGTACATGCCGTACCGGAGAATTGCAGTTGTCCTGACGGTTACCTCGTTGGCCCACGCCAGCCCTGCCGCCGTGCTGCATGTGCCGGGCGATTACAGCCATATCCAAAACGCCATTGATGCCGGCACCAATGGCGATGTAGTTCTCGTAAGCCCTGGAGCTTATTACGAGAACATCAACTTCAAAGGCAAGGCCCTCACCGTCAGCAGCACCAACGCGGCGGACCCTGGTGTCGTCGCCAGCACGATTATCCATGCGTCCGGCCAGAGCAGCGTGGTGAGCTTCGTCAGCGGCGAAGGTCCCGGCTCGGTGCTGACAGGCTTTACGATCACCGGCGGCTACGGGACGGCCAATGCCAGTTTCGGCACGGGGCTCTATTTCGGCGCAGGGATTTATTGCTTCGGCTCCTCGCCCACAATCACCGGCAACCTGATCGTTTCGAATGTCGCGCCGACTGGGGCCTCGGGTCTTCAGGGCTATGGCGGCGGCATCGCCTGCATCGAGTCTTCTGCCGTCATTTCCCGCAACCTGCTGGCGGCGAATGTCGCCTACGCGGGAGGCGGGCTGGTGACCTACCTCGGCCAGGCCGCGCTGGCCAGCAATCTGATTTGCAGCAACTCGGCAGCCGATGTCGGCGGGGGAGTGGCCATGTTGACCGGCGGGCAGCTCGTCAATAACACCCTCGTGGCCAATGCCGCCCCGTCGGCCGGAAACGTCTATGCCAGCTCGGACGGCGGCGGGCAGTGCCTCCTGACCGACAATATCATCTGCAATGCCACCAACGGCGGAGGATTGTATGTAGATGGCCAGGATTCCATCACCCGGGCCACCTTCAACGACGTCTGGAACAACGCGGGTGGCGACTATCCCGGCGGCCAGGACCTGACCGGCCTGAATGGCAACATCTCCCAGGACCCGCAGTTTGTTGACGGTACGAACAACGATTTTCACCTGCAGGATGTCTCGCCCTGCATCAATGCGGGCGATCACACCTTCCAGCCGCTGCCGGGCACGCTGGATTTTTACGGCAATGCCCGCGTCTGGGCTGGGCGCGTGGACATCGGGGCAAGCGAATACTTTGACAACTTCAGGCCCGTCCCGGACGCGGGGCCCGACCAATGGGTCACGGCGACCGTCCTGCCGGCGTTGATTACGCTGGATGGCAGCGGCTCCTCCGACCCCCAAGGGGCAGCATTGTCCTATTACTGGACCCAGCTCGCCGGCGCGGCCGTGACTCTTAGCAATGGTGCGAGTGCTACACCGTCCTTCAATGCGGGCTCTCTGGGGACTTACGAATTTCAACTGGTCGTCAGCAACAGCAGCTTTAGCAGCTTCGCGGATATTGTCTTCGTCACATTGACGAACGCTCCCCCGATTGCCAATGCCGGTCCGAGCCGGCTCTACAGCCCTGGCGTGGCTTCCATCACACTGGACGGGTCGCAGTCTTATGATCCTGAAGGCATGCCGCTGAGTTATCGCTGGACGCAGACGAGCGGCTGGAGTGTGCCATTGAGCGATCCGCAGGCGGTTAATCCCGCGTTCAGCCTGCCCTGGCCGGGGACCTACATCTTCCAGCTCGTGGTCAACGACGGCATCCAAGACAGCCAGCCGGCTTTTGTGACCATTACAGTCGGGCCGAACCATGTCCCCGTGGCCAATGCCGGGCTTCAGTTCTACGTGAGCACGAACAGCGTGGTGCTCGATGGCACCGGGTCCTACGACCCGGATGGCAGCGCGCTGATCTACCAGTGGAAGCAGGTTTCAGGGCCGGTGGTTGCCATGACGGGGACGAACACCGCGACGCCACTCGTCAGTGGTTTCAAGCCAAACACCACCATCCAGAAATGCGTGTTTCAACTGGTGGTCAGCGATGGGAGCCTGTCGAGCGTGCCGAGCTCCGTGACGGTCAACATCGTGCCGAGCTTCAGCACCAATGGCCTTTACCTGGAGAACCCGCCGTTCGACCCGACGCGGCCCACGATCGTGGCGTTTGGCGGCGGCAACTGCAGCACGGGAAGCGGGCTGAGCTTTGGCGGCACCTGGGATACGCTGGCGAATTGGATTACCGTCCAGACCTACGGCTCATCTTACAACCCTTACGGCGATATGCTGATGGTTTACCTTTCCAGCGTCGCCCCCAACTATCAGCAGCGGATTCAGACCATTGGCTTCAGCACAGGCAACCGGCCGGCGATGCAGGTGGCCTGGTACGTCAACAGCACGTACAAGGACGCGCGGTATGCCGTGAACCGGGTCGCGCTGTGCGACGCTGTCTGCAACAACCTGTCCAGCACGGTGGCATCGTTCCAGGCGAACCCGGTCGCCGGCGAGCAGTGCTGGGTGGACAACTACATCAGCAACGACCCGAGTCACACGTTGGCCAGCTACCTGCCCGGCGCGCTCAATGTGACGTGCAGTCCGGCTCGAGACCACAGCTACCCGGTTTCCACGTATGCGGCTTCAAGCCTGGACTACGGGAACGGCGGACTCGTGGCGTTTGCCTACCTCTCGGCAATTGGCAGCGGGAGGAATTACCAGCTTAAGACATCGGCGAACAAATACTACTTTCTCATCAACTCGGCCGGGACCCTCGTGTTTGACAACCAAACTGCGTGGCCGGGTAAGATCCTGGCGCCGGTGCAACTGACCGGGCCGACCAACGGCAGCACCCTGGCGCCCGCCGGGGCGACCTTCGGCTGCCAACCCGTCGAGAATGCCGTGCGCTATCAGCTCCTCTTTGGTTCGGACCCAAGCCGGGTGATGGATTTCAGCATCATCACGGATACGACGAACCCCCCAAGCCAGCTCGTATCCACGCTGCCGCTAGCCAGCACGTGGTGGACGGTCATGGCCTACGACCAGTTCGGGTCCACTATGTATGCGGACCCATTGTTGATCAGCCGCCCTGCCAACCGGCCGCCGAATGCGCGGGCCGGCCCTGACCAGGTGCTGTATGCGGGATTGGACGGAACGGCCCCCGTGACGCTCGACGGGTCCGGCTCCACAGACTCTGACGGTGACCCGCTGAGTTATACCTGGGCCTGGGTCGCGGGGGGCAGCGCCTGCGTGTCCAATGGCCTGAGCGTCACGATCAGGCTGCCTGTGGGCGTGTACCCGATCCAACTGCTCGTCAACGACGGCCAGGTCAACTCCCAGCCCGCTCAGCTCACGGTGAGGATTGAGCCGTCGCCCAACTTCGTTTCGATGACCCGCAACAACGGGGGATTTGCCTTCTCCTGGGACGCGATTGCCGGCAGGACTTATCAGGTGCAATACACGACGGATCTGCTTTCGGGCCTCTGGTGGAACCTCGGCGACCCCTTGGTTGCAGCAGGCACGACTCTTTCGACCTGGGATGAAATCGGGCCGGACGCGAAGAGGTTCTATCGCGTGGCCCTGCTCCCGTAGCGTTTTGGGCGTCAGCCGGGAGGAGTCGGCACCTTCCGATTTCCAGGCGCTGCCGGGCTAGCCACAACTTCGCTGGCGTTGGTGGAGTTCTCTACGCCTCAGCGCAAGGAGCAACTTGGATTGCCGGTGCCGTCTCCGAGCTGGCTATCCGGGTCGCACCACCCAAGACTCGGCTTGAGATTGGCCTGCTTGAGAAAGGTGATGAATTTAAGCAAAACGGCGTGCCCGTCGTAGCAGGTCACGATGCAGCCGATTTGGTGGCGGGTGCTCGGTCCCTCATTCGTATCGGGGTTGCTGGCCGCGTCGTTGTACGAGCCCGGATTATCCGACGGTTCCCACATCATGTAAGCCTCCGCCTTGAACTGCGTCAGGTGATGAGTCTGCTGTCCCAGTGGCGGTCCTCCGCGGTAGCCCAGGGCGGCGCCGTTCATGACGTACGTCGAGAGCCGGTTCGCGCGGGATGGCCAATTAGCACTGTTCGTCGGATCAGCCGGACACCGATAAACTTTCCAGTTCTTGGCGACGTAGTCGGCGAGCAAGCCGCCAAAATAACTGGAGTCGGGGTTTTGTGGAGGCGAAGCGGGCCAATCCGGCGGGCCGGCGCCGGGCGGATTGGGTGTATAAAGCCAGCCCGGGTTGTAAACTCCCCAATTGGGGTAAACCACGTAGTCCTTGAAGTCGTTCGCGTACATCTGGACCGCCAGGCCGATCTGCTTTTGCTGGCTGGTGCATTGTGTGCGCAGGGCCTGGCCCCTGGCCTTGGCCAGCGCCGGCAAGAGCAAGGCCGCCAGGATGGCGATAATCGCGATAACGACGAGCAGTTCGATTAGGGTAAAAGCAGGGCGCAACGCCTTGGCGTTGCGCCCTGCCAGACTCATTTCAGCAGCGCTTTTCACTTTACCGGTCATTTCCCCCAACCTACTTCAGAATCATGCGGAAGAAAACGGAGCCGTTTGTCCCGCTGATGGGCATAATGATCTGGTTGACTGACGTCGAGCCGGGCACGTCATGCCAGTTCGTGGTTATGCCGGTGCCCGGGTTGTTGGTCTGCCCCTGGAGCGTCCAGCCGGTATACGAGTTCGGCCAGCCCAGGGTCAGTTGGTTGCCCGACACGGAGTACACGATATTGGTTGGAGTCCTCGGCAGGGTGGACAGGACGCGCAGCTTGCCGTCGGTATCCAGCGTGCTGGTGTCCCAGCTCAGGCCGGCACCCGGCGTGGCCGGGATGATATTGGCAAAAAGGCCACTGTATCCGCCGCTGGACGCGCTGAACAGTTGGATGGCGTCGCCGCCCGCGAGCGCGTTGCCGACGTTGGTAACGACGAGCGTACCGCCCATAGTGACCGAGGCCAGGCCCGAGACCATGTCATTGGCGACGCTGGTGGTCTTGTTGACTACCACGAGGTTCGTGCTGCCAGCCTGGAGCGTGAGATTGCCGCTCATGGTCAGCGTGTAGGTGTTGTTATCCGGGAAGCCCGGAGCGAGCGTCGAGCCGGTGCCGAAGACGACGTTGCCGCTCGCGCCGGCGACAACCGAGCCCGCGCCGATCAGCCTCTGGCCGGCGGTGAAATTAAAGAACCCGTTAGCAGCCGCAGGCGCAGAAATGTCGAGCGTGGCGTTGGCGTTCACCTGGATCAAGGAGCTGGCGCCCAGAGAGGAGCTGGCCCCGACCACAATCGAATGGCCGTTACTGACGGTCGTGGAGCCCGTGTAGGTGTTGAGGGCGTCCAGATACAAGGTCCCGGTTCCGGCGCCGACCGGGCTGTCACCCGCAACCACGCCCCCGACACCGCTGACGGGGTACTCGAGGTGCAGGTCCTTTCGGAGCCCAAAGAGGTTATTGGTGCCGACAAGGGTCACCGGGCCCTCAAAGGTATTGCCCCCGCCGTTGCCAGCAGAATCAAAGACGGCGTTGCCGTTCAGGACGAGGTTCTTGCTGTCATTGGGACTGACATCGAACAACGTGACAATGGCGTTAGACTCAATCGTCATGGTCTTGGAGGGATCACCCATATCGGCGTAGCCCTGGAAGCCGAAGCGGCCGGCGACGACATGAATGTCCCCCAACCCGGTTGCGCCGACGGCGTTGACCAGGATGACACCGGCGCCGAGCTTGGTCAGCTTGAATCCGTTTCCGTTCAACGAGCCGCCAGTGCCACCGTATACATCCCAGCGGCTGCCCGCACTGATGGAAGCGTTCGTGACCAGGGTAATGTTGTGAACACCCTCGTTCGCGATCTGAGTGGGTGAGGTGTCTATGATCGTGCCCTGACCATTGAAACCATCCCCGGCGATGTAGACGACCTTCTGACCGCTGGGGATGGCATTGACGTCCATCGAGCCGGTGTTGGTGCAGTAGATACCGCCGCCGCCGCCCAGGGCGAGGGCGTTGGTGTATTGCAGGACACCGTTGGAGACAACCAGGGAGCCGGAGAAAGCTGTATTGTCCGGCGCGCTCATGACCATGGTGTTGGTGCCGGCTTTCACGATCGTGCCCACGCCGGCGCCGCTGTCGCTGAAGGTGGTATAATTCGTCCAATTCCCGACGCCCTGGAGGTCATAAATCAGGGTGCCGTAGTTGGCGGTAATGGTCGAGAAGGTCGGCGTATTCGAAATGGCCAGCCTGGTTGAGTTCGTGCCTTCCATATCCACGGTGCCGACCATGTTTCCGCTGCCCGTGATGGTGTAGGCTTTCGTGTTGTTCGACAGCGAGAACGTGCCGACCGCGGCAACGGTGAGGTTGATGAGGTTCGTGGTCCCCGTATCGTCGAGGATCGCCTGGTCGCCGCCGAAATAGGCGTCGCGCAAGCTGGTTACCAGGTTCAACCAATTGGTGGCCGAATTATCCCAGGTATTAGGTTTGGAGGTGGCACCGCCCTTCCAGACCAAGGTGCCAGGGTTCCCGGTCAGGCTGACCTGGAGGTAGGGCTGGGTTGTGGTGGGGTCCACCAGGCTCACGTTGTAGCGTGGGCTGCTCGACACGACGCGGAGGTTGGCCGCGCTCGGGGGGGACCCGCTGCCGTACTGCAGGACCGAGTAGGGCGAAGTGGTGCTGAGAACGCCCAGGGGATTGATCTGAATGGTGGAAACCCCGCTGAGCGAGAGGGCGCCGAGGACGTTAACCAAGTCGTTGACTCCGTTGCCAATCTGGGAGGGATCGGTGTTGAGCTTGATGACGTTGGTGCCGCCGCTCAACGTCAGATTGTTGTTGAACGTCAGCGTGCTGGCGAGGGCTGGGGTGCCGGGCGCGATCTGGGCGCCGTTGCCTGCCGAGACATTGCCGTTGACCGACCCCGAGCCGGAAAGCGTCTGGCCGCCGCTCAAATTCAGCCCGCCCGCCGGTTGGCTGGCGTCCAGCACGCTGTTGGTAGCCACGGCGATCAGCCCGGAGTTGGCGATGGAGCCGCTTGGCCCCAGGACGACGCTGCCGGCGTCAACGAACGTGGACCCCGAATAGGTATTGGCCGCCGGGAGATAGAGCGTCCCGCCGGCCGTTTTGTGGAACCCACCCGTGCCCGCCATGGGGCTGAGGATGCCCAGTGGCTGGTTGATCTGGAGGGTGTTCGTCCCGTAGAGCGTGACCGTGCCACTGAGCGCGTTGCTGGCGCCGTCGCTGTAGAGCGTCGCCCCATTAGTCAGCACCACCTGCTTGGTCAAGGTGGGCGCCTGCCAGATGCCCAACCTCGCCCCCGGCATCACGGTGGCCGTTTTGCTTGGGTCTCCCATGCCGATGGTGAACTGGAATCCAAGTGTGCCCACGCTCACCAGGATGTCGCCCAGCCCGGTGTCCCCGACCTCGTGCATCCAGATGTCATTGGGTCCGATCTTCGTCAGCTTGTAGCCGTTGCCGATAAGATAACCGCTGCCGGCGCCAAGGGTGTTGATGCCGACGTCCCACCGGTTCGACAGAGCATTGAAGGTGGTATCCCCCTGCAATGTGATCTTCCGCGGGCCTCCACTGAGGTTGACTGCAGCGCCCGAGTTGTTAATCGCGCCGTTGGTTCCACCGAAGCCCGTGCCCTGGAGGAACATGGGCTCGTCATTCGGCGTCTGCCCGTTGAGGTCCAACGTCGCGCCTGAAGCCACGTAAGTCGCGCCGTTGGTGGCGCCCAGGCTCAAGGCGCCGTTCATCTTAAAGATGCCGTTGTTGATATTGACCGGGCCAGTAAAGTCGTTGCCCACGCCTAAGCCAGCCGGGAACAGCACGGTGCCGGTGCCATTCTTGGTCACCCCGGTGCCGCCGCTGATTCTGCCGCTGCCGGTCCCCGTAATTGAGTAGTTCGAGGTGCCGTTGAAGGTGATCGAGGCCGGATAGAGCGTGGTGGCGATCTGCACCGTGGTATTGGTGGCCGTATCGTCCAACGTTACGGCATCGCCCTCGTTGAAAGTGCTCCGGTTGGCTCCGTTCTTCCAGTTCCAGGTCGTCTGCACGTCCCAGAGACTGTTGGTGCCCTGCCAGACTAGACCGGCGTTGCTGCCGGTCACGTTAAGCTTGATCTGCCCAGCCGTGCTGTAATCAAGGCTGAAGCTGTACCCGCTTAGGCTGCCTACCGCATTCGTGAACTGGCCTGTCAAGCTGCCGGTGTAGGTAGCGATCACATAAGTCCCTGCAGTGAGTTGCTGGATCGGCAGGATGTTCAGATAGGCGTTGGGGTTGATCGTCAGGTTGCCCTGGACCACCAACAAATCGTTCACGCCCGCGCCTACCGTGGTGGCCGTGCCGAGCTTGACATCCATCTCGGTGCCGAGGCCGAGCGCCAGGTTATTGTTCACGGTCAGCGTGCCAGGGACGTTCAGCGGGCTGTTGCCCATACGCAAATGAGCGGAGGTAAGACTGTTCGTGGAGCCAATCGAGACGGGGACGCTGATCGTGCCACCGCCTGCCAGCGTGCCGGTGTTGGTAACCAGCACCCCACTGCTGTTGTTGAGCGTGCCGCCGACTGCCAAAATGCCGGCG
>DATKNZ010000201.1:0-29027 GCA_035541055.1 Candidatus Acidiferrum sp.
AGGTATTGGAACTTGGTAGCGCCCGTGCGGCCGATCGGCACGCGCAGCTCGCCCGTGGTTTCCTCGCTCCAGATGTCGGGCTCGGGCGGGGCGACGTGCTCGAAGGGGACTTCGACGCGGCTGGAGTCGCGGCTGCTCTGGCCCACGCGCTGCACGAACTGGATGGCGTACTCCGGCGTGGGCGGAGCATCGAGCACCAGGTGCGTGCCCGGCAGCGGCGGAACCGCTGTCGGACGGGTCTGACCCTTCGGACGGCGCCCCAGGAACATGGTCGAATCCGTGGCCGTCACGCACACACTGCTCTTCCGCAGCTCGTCCGGGATGAACTCGGGCGGGAGGGGCTGGCGCTCGTCCCAGTGGATGAGCGTGTAGACACCGCAGCGGGCGCCGCTGTTAGCGATGCTGAGCAGGCGCTTGGCGGCGGTCTCGGTGAAGTTCGCGGGGAAGTCCGCGACGACCAGGAAGTAATACTTCTCGGCGATCACCCCGGCTTGCTCGTTGTATTCGGCAATGGTCGCGTACTCATTGCGCAGATACATCTGGATGACCTTCTCCATGTGCTCGTTAAGGTCGGCCAGCTTCTGCTCGATCTGCCCGGACTGCGTCCAGATGCGGCTATTGATGATCTGCTCTTCGTAGTCGGCCAAGTGCATGACGCCGGCGAAATTCTGGCCGAGACCGACCGGATCAATGATGGTGAAGTTGAGCCGGCCCGGGGGAGACGTGGCGAGCAGGCGCAGAATGACGTTGTTCAGCGCGCCGATGGCCTCGTCGCGCCTGGCGGCGCCGGTCTCGAACAGGAGCGAGCCCTGCTCCGGATAGACCAGGCAGAGCGGGGCTGAGAACTTCGAGGGCCCCGGTAAAGCCAGCCGGTGGTCTCGGGACCGGAGCTCGGAGAGCGCTTCGACGTCAACCTCCAGGCGGGCGAACTTCGCGGCGGCGGAGAATCGCTTTGGCGGGGCCCAGGTCTGGAGCGTTTCCGGCTGCCACGGCGGAAAGAGCTTTTCAGCCGCGTCAGTCGCCGCCGCGATCGTGGCGTAAACCGGCTGGATCCGGCTCTGCCATTCGGCTTCGAGCTTCTGCCATTGGGCGTTGTATTCGGAAGTAAACTTCTGCTCGCGGATGGCGCCGGCTTCGACCTCGGCCTTCTGGCGCACTTCGGCCGCGCGTCTGAGTTGGTTCGCGGCGCCGGCATGATCCTGCTCGAGCCGCTGCATCTTCGCGCGATGAAGCCCTTCGTTCGTTTGCAGCGCCCGGGAGGTCTTGGCATCGGCCGACATGCGGCAGGCGACGCGCAGTTCGCCGGCGCGGGCGATGGTTTGTTTCAGCTCCTGGTCCACCGCGCGGGTCGTGGTCTCGAACTCGGTCTTGATCCGCTCGAGCTCCTGCTGGTAGTGGGCCTCGGAACGTTGGGAGGCGGCGTCGTGCAGCCGGCGTGCCTTGCCGAGCGTGCCCGTGATGGTGCGAGCCAGCGGCAGCGCGTTGCGGCGCCCCAGATAGCGCGCGGCAAACAGCACAACGATGCCCGCAAGGACCGCCCAGCCCGCGTCCCACTGGGCGGCGCGATTATAGCCGTAACGCTGGAAGATGAACGGGATGAGGCACAGGATGAGGAGCACCCAGCCTGGCCAGTATTTGAATAGCCTTAGCAGCAGGAACTTCCGGAGGCGCTGCAGGTCGCCGCGGGCCTTCTCGAGCAGATCGCGCAGCGCGGCGAGCATCTGGTGCTCGTCCGTCGAAGATTCCGGGGCGGCCCTTTCGGCGGCGGAGGCCAGGAGGGCAACGAGTTTCCGATGGCCCTTGAATGAGGTGTGAGCCTGGGCTTCGAGCTGGACCAGGACTTCCTGCTCGGCGGCGAGGCTGGCCTTGAACTCTTGCAGGGCGGTGGCCGCGTTCGCGAGGCCGGCATCGCGGTCGCGCTCGGCTTGCAGCATTCGTTTCTGGAGTTCGTATTTGCTGGCGCCGGTTGTTGTCTCGACCGCCTGGAGGCACCTTTCCTTGCTCGCCTGGTAGGCATTGCCGATGCGCTCCTTGCGCCGCTCGAATTTGGCGGTGGCGGCTTGCTTGGCCGCCGCGAAGGCTGCGTCCGCCTCGGCAATGGCAGCGTCCAACTCCTGGGCCTGCTCCGCGGCGGTGCGATCGCGCTGGCGGTGTTCCTGGTTGCAGCGGGAGGCGAACTCCTGGTTTAGCTTCTCCGCCCTGTCGGCAATGTCCCGGACCGTGGCTCTGAGGCCCTCCACCAGTTCCAGCGTTTTGCCGGCTCCCAGGTTGTTACTCACAGTCCTTCCTGACTTTCGTGATAAGCTTATCCAGTTGATCAATGACTGTCACTGCTCGATCTACGCTCGAGACCAATTCGTCCAGGTATCTATGCTCGAACTCCTGAGCGCGCTCGTCTTTCCAGCTCATTTTGGTCTGTTGCCACTGAGCCCACAGCTCCCGCGTGAGCGCGCTGACTTTGTTGGCGCTGGCTTTCATGGCCCGGGGTGCAGCTTGCCGGTTTCCGGAAAGCGCGGCGGCGGACAGGAATGTCCACGCTCCCATACGCCCGGACGGCTCGCTCGAAAGGATTCCAGGTAGCGCATCAAGGTTTCACCTCTGGTTCGCCGGGCCCCGCAACGGTCGTGCCGGCGGGGGTCGGGGCGGCGTCGGGGCTCGCGACGGCAGGCGCAGTTGAAGCCGGCGCGCTGGCGGGGACGGGGATCTGTGCATACGCGTGCAGCTTGTCTATGGCGTGGGTCAGGAACGCGATGGCCATGCTCATCTCGTGCCCCAAAACGCTGTGGAGCTTCTCCATTTGCTTGAGCAGCGGCTCTACCCGGTGGTCGTAATCCCGGTTCCACCTTTTGATCACCCTGAGCTTTTCATCAGCCTCCTCGAACGCGCGTTTGGCGCGGTGCAGCATCAACTGCTCGACGGAGGACGACTCGCGAAAGCTCGAGAGCTTGGCGCTGAACAGGGCCGCCTGGGCTTCCTGCAGTGCGCGGTAGCGGCGGCGAAACTCATTCTCCCAGTGCGTGCGCTGCTCGTCCTGCAGCCAGATGCGGGTGCGCATCACGTCGGCATTCACTTCGTCCAGCGCCGGGCGAGCCTTGCTGAGGTAGATGATCAGGCTGGAGCGGAAGGCCTCCAACGCATCTATGGAGCTGACATGGGCTCGTTCCGGCATGGGCGTCTAAGTCTCGTGTGTTACGTCTCAAGTCTCAAGCCTGGCGTCTCACGTTTCACACGTCACGGTGTCTAGCGCTGGTTCAGGTATTCCTCGATTCTCTGCGCTTTCCTTAACAGGTAAGGCGTATGCTGGTTTGAGACCTCGACGAACTTCTTCAGCGCTTTCATGGTTTGCTTGAACTCCTCGGCGAACTTGGCGTGCTCCTGGTCCTGCCAGGTGTCGGCCAGCGCGGCAAAGCGCGCCTGCAGGGACACGATCTTATCCTGCAAATCGGTGTTGAAGCGCCGGAGTTCCTCGGCAAAGCGGCGGACCTGCTCGGGGTCCATGACGGCTTGGGCCATAGTCGTTCTTTCTCTATTTACTCAGGGCTTCCCCAGTTGCCCGGTTGTCCGAGAGTGCTCATTGGACGCAGTGTAACCTGCCCTTCTTCTGCCCTGACGGCAAATCATATTGAACGCGCCGGCGGGGGCGCATCTTGCCAGCGTGTCCAGTTTGGTAGGGACGCGTTCCACCGCGTCCCCATCATCACAGGATAGCAGGGACGCGGTGGAACGCGTCCCTACCTGAACAAGGACAGTGTTCAGATGCGCCCCGCCTCCGGTGCGGGGCCCCTCCCGATCGGGCTGTGTCCGATGCGCCCTCGCCCGTGCGCACCACCGGCCGGCGGGGCGGCGACGCTTCACCACGAAAGAACGAGCAGAAAAGTCTTGATTCCTCCGCCAGCGGGCCTAGTATCCGATCATCCGCGGCGAGCCTGGGCAGGGCGAGCCGCCGACCAACTCTTTCCAGGGCAGCCGAAATGCTTTCGCGTCAAAGCTTCGCGGACAGGCAAAGGCGAAACGAAGAGCAGCCGGTGACAGTTCTTCGCGTCGTGCCGCCGATGCCTGCTTCCCACCGGCCGCCAGGGATTCCTCTCTACGCCTCTGTTTCCGTTAATTCAAGAACCGCCACCCTATGAAACTTACTGCATTCGCACTGGCCGCCGCCCTGGTTATGGTTGGCGGGATCACTTGCCTCGCCCAGACCAAGACCTGGACCGGCAGCGGCGACGGCTTCTCCTGGACCAACAAATCCAACTGGAGCGGAAGCACCCTGCCCGCTGACACCGACACAGTGGGCATCACCAGCGGCTCCGGCACGCGCGTGATCATCTCGCCGGGCAACGACATCACCGTCAAGAGCATTCAATGTTCCAAGCCATTCGTTGTTTCCGGCGGTTCCCTCAGCCTCACCGCCGGCAGTTCGTCGTTCAGCGGCTCGCTCACCATCACGAATGACGCGGAGCTCTCGATAGACGGTTCGGGGGTCAGCGTGACCGCCAGTTCCACGACGGTGCTCGCCGATGCCTGGCTCTACGCCAGTGACGGCGCGGCGATTCACCTGCCGAACCTCTACAGCGTTACCAACAGAAACGATAATGTCACGTGGCACGCGGACGGATCAGGCGGGACGCTTGACCTGGCGTCGCTGACCAACATCACCCTGGGAAGTTCTGAGCTGACGACCATTGAGGCGAACACCGGGGCGACGGTGGACCTGCACCGGGTGACCGCGGCGGTTGGCGCGGTGCTGGTGGACGCGCAGGACGCCGGGACGGTGGTGAACCTCAGCGGGTTGTCCGGCCGCTGGAAGAGCCCCGGCAATTCGGCGCTGTCGCTGAAGGCCCAGACTGGCGCCAGCATTTCCATTCCCAACGTCACCCAGTTGGAGAACGCGTCGCTGGAGGTGGACAACACGGGCGTGATTCCCACCGCCCAGTTGAACCTGCTCACCAACTGCACGCTCACGGTGGACGGGGCCACGCCGAACCTCGGCGGCGTGACGAACATAAACGAGAGCTGGCTCTACGCCTACGATGGCGGCGTAGCGCGGCTGACTAATGTATACCGGGTTAACCTCATCCGATACAACGCCACCTGGGATGCGGACGGAGCAGGCAGCAAAATCGATTTGTCGTCCGTCACCAACATCACCCAGGACACCTCGGAGTTGCTGTCCATCGACGCGTACAACGGGGGGGCGGTGGACTTGCACCGGGTGAGCGCGGCCGCCGGCGCGGTGCTGGTGGACGCGCAGGACGCCGGCACGGTGGTGAACCTGAACGGCCTGAGCGGCCGCTGGAAGAGCCCGGGGAACTCGGCGCTCTCGCTTGAGGCGCAGACCGGCGCCACCATTATCATTTCGAACGTGACGCAACTGGAAAACGGCTCGCTGCGGGTGGACAACACGGGCGTGATTCCCACATCCCAATTGAACCTGCTCACCAACTGTACCCTGACGGTGGACGGGGCTACGCCGAACCTCGGCGGCGTGACAAACATAAACGAGAGCTGGGTCTACGCCTACGACGGCGGCGTGGCCCGGCTAACCAATGTGGCCCGGGTTGCCAATACCAGGTATAACGCCACCTGGCACGCCGACGGATCGGGCAGCAAGATTGATTTATCGGCAGTGACCATTCTTTCCCTGGGAGGTTCTGAGCTGCTGTCCATCGAGGCGTATACCGGCGGGAGTGTGGACTTGCACAAGGCGAGCACGGCGGCCGGCGCTGTCCTGGTGGACGCACACGATGCCGGATCCGTGGTGAACTTCAGCGGCTTGAGCGGCCGTTGGCGGAGCCCGGGCAATTCGGCGCTCTCGCTCCAGGCGCAAACTGGCGCCAGCATTCTCATTCCCAACGTGACGCAACTGGAAAACGCCTCGCTGGAGGTGGACAACACGGGCGTGATCCCCACCGCGCAACTGAACCTGCTCACCAACTGCACCCTGACGGTAGACGGGGCGACGCCGAACTTCACCGGGTTGACCAATATTGATGATACCTGGCTTTATGCCTACGACGGAGGCGCAGCCCATCTGACGAATGTGCTATGGGTGACGGTGGGCAACTACAACCCGGTCTGGCACGCCGAAAATGCCAACAGTCTCATTGACCTTTCGCGCCTGAATCATATTTCCGTCGGCCCTTCCCAAATACTTACGGTGGAGGCGAAAGCCGGCGGCAAAGTGGACCTGCATGCGTTGCCCGGGTTGTGCACCGGGGCAGTCCTGTTCGACGCCTCCGGGTCGGGCAGCACGATTAACCTGAGCGGCCTGTCGGGGTTCATCTCCACCGGCAACAGCTCCTCGAGCCTGACGGCCGAGAGCAGCGGCACGATCCTCCTCGGAACGAGCGCGTTCCTCCTGGGCAACGTGGACATCAGCATTCCGGCAGGCAACCCGGTGCTCCCGCACACGGTGGTCGCCTCTGGCGGCCTGACCCTCTACGGCCTGGCCTGGCACAGCTATTGGGTGGAGAAGCGTGACACGACTTCGGAGTTGAACCCTTGGGTGTTTGCCGCCCGCGTCCCGTTGACCAACTCCCTGCAGCTCTTTGCCTCCGCACCGGCGCCCAATACGGATTACCAGGTCTGGGAGTTCGCGGCGGACCCGCCCATCCTGGACTTGTCGCCCGCTACCACGGGTCATTTCCTGCTCGTCGTTTACGACACCACGGGAAAGAGCAACGAGGTCCTGAAGGCCAGCAGCGTCACCAATGGCACGGTGTGGGCCGTGGACGGAACGATCATCAATACCAACTCCTTCCGCTTTCTTTCGGTCACCAATTCGTACCCCGTGCGCTTCTTCCGCGCGAAGCGGATCTGAGGGCGGCGAGGGCCTGTTGCCGGCGGGGGGTTGGCGTGGGGCTACGAGGAGCACTCGAAGAGGCTTCGAACAGGGCTCGAAGGGTCTTCGAAGGGCGTGGGGATTTCTCAGCGGTTGGATGCCCCCTCGGGCGGGGGAACAACCGCGTTGACCTGCTCGTAGAGGCTGGCGCCCTCGTCAACTTCCAGGCGCAGGCGGACGAAGATCCGCTTTGCTTCCATGCGCACCTTCTGCTGGCGCAGGTATGGGCCGTGCTTTTCGAAATAGAGACGGGTTATATCAACGAGCCGGGAGCGCCGGGCAGGCAACCAGCCCAGGCGCGGGCAGTTGCGGGGATTGGCCGCGCCGCGGTTGCAGGGGCGGGAGGCCCATACGCTGGTCCGTTCGGAAGGCACGCGATGCAGCTCCAGCGCCAGGGCGATGTTCCCGCCCCGGTTAAGGATAACCAATCGCCGGAGAATAGGCCGCGGATCGCGAGTGCTGGACGGCTGCGGCAGTCTGACCACCGGGTCGCCACGGCGGACACGGCGCAGGTTAACCTGCTTGAAATAGGTTACGCCCTGCATCCGCCGGCTCCGGGCGGCCGTCCGCCAGGTCAGGTACTCTCGCTCGGTCAAGCCCTCCCAAGCGCTCATGACATATGTCAGGGCGGCGCTGCCGAAGCGCTGTGCGTCGCTGCGAGGCGGGCCTGAGCCTGGGCGGTTGGGCGGCCTACGGGCCATGGGTCTGCCTGGGTATGTCGCGGGTGTTCATGGGCAGCCGTGCTGAATGGTGCAGGTGAGGATGTCATGTTTTGGGAAGGCCGTCCACCCTTCTCCAGTGTTGCCTTGCGATCCGTGCGCGTCTCATGACTGCCGCCGAGTAGTAGCGTAAGCCTCCGGCTTGCGCCCGTCCCGGCAAGCTTCCAGCTTGCCGCGTGCACGCCTGCGCGGCGCCAACCTGGAAGGTTGGCGGGACGGGCGCAAGCCGGAGGCTTTCGCTACTAAAGAATGGCGGCAGTGATGAGATGCGCACTTGCGACCCCGGCCGGGCTTGCGCAGAGTGCCGCGATGGCGGGCCGCCTGCCCATATACGAGATCGAGCCGGCCCTGGTGGCGGCCCTCCGCGAGCAGCGGCGGGTGATCATTTCGGCGCCGACGGGGTCCGGCAAGTCCACGCAGGTGCCGCAGATGCTGCTCGATCACGGGCTGCTGGGGGCGGGGCAGGTGGTGGTCCTGCAGCCGAGGCGGCTGGCCGCGCGGTTGTTGGCGAAGCGGGTGGCGGCGGAGCGCCGGGCGGAAGTGGGCGGCGAGGTCGGCTACCAGATACGCTTCGAAAATGTGACCAGCGCCGGGACGCGCATCCGGTTCGTCACCGAAGGCGTGCTGCTGCGGCAGATGGTGCAGGACCCGAAGCTGCCCGGCGTTTCCGCGCTGATCTTCGACGAGTTCCACGAGCGGCACCTTTACGGCGACATCACGCTAGGCCGGGCTTTGGATCTGCAGGAGCAAGAGCGGCCTGACCTTAAGGTGCTGGTGATGTCGGCGACGCTGGAGGTGGCGCGCCTGGAGGACTACCTCAGGCCGTGCCGGGTCGTTGAGTCGCAGGGGCGGATGTTCCCAGTGGACATCGAGTTCGCCGCGCGGCCCGCGTACCTGGACCGGCGTCCGGTTTGGGAGCAGGCGGCGGAGGCGTTCCGGGACTTCGTGCGTTCCGGCGGCGAGGGCGACGTGCTGGTGTTCATGCCGGGAGGGTTTGAGATTTCGCAGACCATCGAGGCCCTCCGTCGGTGCGAGGAGGCGCGGGGGTTCGTCCTGCTTCCTTTGCACGGCGAGCTGCCGCCCAAAGAGCAGGACGCGGCGGTGGCGCGCTACGATCGGCGCAAGGTGGTGGTCGCCACGAACGTGGCCGAGACGTCGCTCACGATCGAGGGCATCCGGTGCGTGATTGACAGCGGCCTGGCACGGCAGCCGCGATACGATCCTTACCGCGGCATCAACACGCTGCTGATCGAGAAGATCAGCCGCGCCGCGGCGGACCAGCGGGCCGGCCGGGCGGGCCGGACGGCGCCGGGGGTCTGCCGGCGGCTGTGGTCGCAGGAGGAACACGGGCACCGGCTCGCGCAGGAATTGCCCGAGGTGAAGCGTTTAGACCTGGCGGAGGTAGTGCTAGCGCTCAAGGCTGCGGGCGTGGGCGACTTGCGCCAGTTCCGCTGGCTGGAGCCGCCGGAGGAGCAGGCGCTGGCTCATGCGGAGGAATTGCTGGCGGATTTGGGTGCGCTGCAGGCGGAGCAAGGTAGGGACGCCTCGCCGAGGCGTCCTAATGTGGGTGTGGATTCGGGCGGACGCCTCGGCGAGGCGTCCCTACCAGCGCTCCGTGCCCCGCTCCGCATCACGGAGGTGGGCCGCAAGATGCTGGCCTTTCCGCTGCACCCCCGCTATGCCCGGATGCTGCTGGCGGCGCAGGACTACGGCTGCGTGTACGACGCCTGCCTCATCGCCGCGCTCACGCAAGGGCGCGACTTGCTGGTGCGCAGTGTGGACGCGCAGACTGCCGCCCGCCGCCGGGACCTGGCCGGGGAAACGCCAGGCAGCGACTTCCGGCTCCTGATGCACGCGTGGGAGCACGCTTCGCGCAACCAGTTTCGGGCCGAGGCCTGCCGGGAATTGGGGATTCATGCGGCGACCGCGCGGCAGGTTGGGCCGTTGCTGCAGCAGTTCCTGGAGATTGCGCGGCGGGAGGGGCTGGACACGCGCCGGGGCGGGCCGGTCCCTGCGGGAATAGCCGATAGCCAATCGCCGATAGCCGATGGCAGAACCAGGCAGCCGGCGAGGCCAGAAGAGGCCTGGCGGAAGTGCATCCTGATCGGGTTCAGCGATCGGGTGGCGCGGCGGCTGGACTCCGGGACGGGGCGATGCGAACTGGTGCATGGACGGCGGGGCCTGCTGGCCCGGGAAAGCGTGGTGCAGGAAAGCGCGCTGCTGGTGGCCGCCGAAGTGCAGGAGGTCGAGGGCAAGGACAAAGGCGTCAGCACGGTGTTGAGCCTTGCCACGGCGATCGAGGAGGCCTGGCTGCGCGAGCTTTTCCCGGGCGACCTGTCCGCGGTGCCGCGCGTATTCTATGACGCCACGACGAAGCGCGTTTATGCGGAGGAGCAAGTCCGGTTCCGGGAGCTCGCCATTTCGACCCGCCGGGTCGAGCCGCCGCCGGCCGATGCCGCCGCGCGGTTGCTGGCGGACGAAGTGCTCGCCGGGCGGTTGGAGCTGAGCGACTGGGACGAGGCGGTGGAGCAATGGATTGTGCGCTTGAACCTGCTGCACGGCTGGTGCCCCGAGCTGGCGCTGCCGGGGATCGGCGAGGAGGATCGGCGGCACCTCGTGGAGCAGGTTTGCCACGGCGCGTTCAGCGGCAAGGAAATCCGGGACCGTCCCGTGAAGGCCACCGTGAAGAGTTGGCTGAGCCCGGCGCAGCAGGACTTGCTGGAGCGCCACGCCCCAGAACGGCTGCCGCTTTCCAATGGCCGGACGCCGCGGGTCAATTACGAGCGCACCGGCCCGCCGCACATTGCGTTGCGTATCCAAGAGCTTTATGACGTCACCGCCACGCCGCGGATCGCCATGGGCCGGGTGGCGGTGCTGGTGCATATCCTGGCGCCGAGCATGCGGCCGGTGCAGATCACGCAGGACCTGGCGGGCTTCTGGCGGGAGCATTACCCGCGCATCAAGCAGGAGTTGCAGCGGCGGTATCCGAAGCATAAATGGCGGTAAACCGCGGATTTGACCCGGTTGGGGCTTGTAACCACAACTGGTGACATGCAGGGGACAGGGCTTCTGGTATGGTATAGACACTGACGGTGCAAACACGCAGTAGTCAGACCGTGTGTGGCTGATAGGCGTAAATCTGCGGCGCCGCATCGCAAACAGATTTAAGTGCTGTTCTCAGTGTAGACTCAGTGTAGAATGTGGCAAGAAGGCCGGAGTAAAATCCGGCTTTTTTGTTGTACCACATAGAGGGGCGGACAGGCCGCCCGGGCGACCTTGGGTGTGACAGGCTTGCCGATCGTGGGGGCCAGCCGTAGGCTGTGGCCGCTTTTGTGAAGCCGCTGACCTCGTACACCTGCAAGCTGACGGATGCCCAGGCCACCGCGCTGAAGGCCTGGCTGGAGGCACACCATTACCAGTTCCGGGAGGTCCCGTATGCCCGGTTCGCTGCCGAGAAGGAGAAGACGAACATGGTCTTCTACCAGAGCGGCAAGCTGGTCGTTCAAGGCAAAGGCACCCAGGAGTTTGTCGAGTTCGTGCTGGAGCCCGAGATCCTGAAAGAGGTCAAGCTCGGCTACGAGGCGGTGTTGAATCCCGACCTGCTCCTGCCGCGCTTGGGGGTGGACGAGAGCGGGAAGGGCGATTTCTTCGGGCCGCTCTGCGTCGCGGGCGCGTATGTGAACGAGGCGGTGGTGAAAGCGTGGGCCGACGTGGGCATCCGGGATTCGAAGAACATTTCGAGCGATAAGCGCATCCATGAGCTGGCGGAGTTGATTCGCAAGACGCCGGGCTGCGTGACGACGGTGGTGCCCATCGGCAACGAGGCTTACAACCGCCTCTATGCCAAGATGGGCAGCGTCAACGCGATGCTGGCCTGGGGCCATGCGCGGGTGATCGAGAACCTCATGGCCCAGCGGCATCGCATGAACCCGCCGCCCGTGCGCGCAATCAGCGATCAGTTTGCGTCGAGCAAGGAGGTCGTAGCGGGGGCCTTGATGAGCCTGGGGCGGGACATCGAGCTGGTGCAGAAGCATCGGGCGGAGGAGGACCTGGCGGTGGCCGCGGCCTCGATCCTGGCGCGGGATGAATTCGTGACACGGCTGGGCAAGCTGGAGAAGAAGTTCGAGCAAGCGCTGCCCAAGGGCGCCTCGGCGGCGGTGGACGCCGCGGCCAAGCAGTTTGTGGAGCGGCACGGGGCCGAAGGGCTGCCGCAGGTAGCCAAGATGCACTTCCGGACGGCGCTGCGGGCGCAAGGCTTGCCGGAGCCGCCCAGGGTCGAGTGGCGTCGGCGTGTGGGCGGGAAGATGCCGGGGGCGGGGTAGAGGACCTCACAGAAGAGAACCAAGCGAACGAAGGCGGCGGGCTGAGAGCCCACCGGAGGTTTGATAGCCGGTCAAAGATGTCCCCTGGCAGGGTGAATTTCGCTCCGGCGGCAGCGGGGACTTGACCTCCTGCGCGTAGTCCAGTCTATTGCTTGTAGTCGGTCCGCCAGTGCATTCGGACCAGAATAGTCCATTGCGTATGCATGCAATCAACTCCACAAACCGCGGGCGCTGGCTTGGCTTGGCGCTGGCCATCACGATAGCCCGGTGTGCGTCGGCCCAGGAAGCCCCGGTCCCCAGCCCGGACGCAAACGCCGCTCCTCCACCATCGGCCCCGCCTTTGCTTAGCGCGGCCGAGCTGCAGAAGCTGGCCGAGCCGATCGCCCTCTATCCCGACCCGCTTATTTCCATCGTGCTGCCGGCGGCGGCGTACCCGGTCGAGATTGTGCAGGCGGCAAGGTTTGTGCGGGACCCGGCCAACGTCTCGCACATTGACGAGCAGCCCTGGGACCAGAACGTGAAGTCCGTGGCCAAGTTTCCCCAGGTCATCTCGATGATGGATTCCAACCTGTCGTGGACGGTGGCTCTGGGGGAGGCGTTCATCAACCAGCAGACGGATTTGATGAACGCGATCCAGGTGCTGAGGGGCATGGCGGTGAAGGCGGGCACGCTTCAGAGCACGCCGCAGCAGGTTGTGGTGGTGACCAACACGGTGGTGGTGCAGCCGACCGTGACGCAGGTGGTGGCGGCGCCGGCGCAAATTGTGGAGATCATCCCCGCCAGCCCGCAGGTGGTATATGTGCCTACTTACCCCCCCACGGTCTTTTACCCGCCGCCGGCCTACGTGTATAATCCCCTGGCGCCGCTGATCACGTTTGGCGCAGGCGTGGCGGTTGGGGCAATTATCGCCAACAACTGCAACTGGTGGCACGGCGGGATCTATGTGGGCCCGCGGGGAGGCTTCGTCTGGGGCGGGAGCGGCTATCGCGGGAACGTCAACGTCAATATCAATAACTTCAACACCTACAACCGGAACGTGAACGTGAACAACTCCCGGACTGCGAACGTGAACAATGTGCAGAAATGGCAGCCGGACTCGAACCGGATGCGCACCGGCGGCTCGGGCACGGCGACGGCCAGCACGCGGGAGGCGCGGGGCTGGAGTTCTGGAGGGGCGCAGGCTTCGACCGGTGCCATCGGCTCGCGGCCCTCGACCGGCAACGTTGGGACCCGGCCTTCGACGGGCACTGTGGGGACGCGTCCTTCCACGGGGAACGCCGGCACACAGGCAGCGAACCGGACTGCGCCTTCGACCAGCACGTTCCAGAACCGGTCCAGCTCTGCGGCCAGCCAGCCGTCCACCTCCAACAGCGCCTTCAGTGGGGTGAGCAACGGCTCCGCCGCGCGGAACTATAGCAGCCGCGGCACATCCAGCCTCAGTGGCGGAGGCGGAGGAGGATTCAGCGGCGGCAGGGCCGGCGGCGCGCGCGGAGGAGGGGGTCGCCGATGAAGACCACTGTCTTGCCAATCACACGTGCTCTTGCCGAGATGAAGACCTCAACCAACTGGTCCGGTATGAACGCTTCGGAAGCCCACTCTCCTCTGCTCTCGCCGGCCAGCCTGTTGCTGGTCGTGGCCCTCTCTATTCCGGGCACGCTCAAAGCGGCGGATGCCGCCCGGACATTTGCCACGCCCGAGGAGGCCGTCTCCGCCCTGGTGTCTGCCACCAGCGAGCGCAGCCGCAGTGACCTGCGGGCAGTCTTCGGCCCTGCCGCCGCCGAGTTGGTGAACCCCGATCGCGTGCAGGCGACCAACGAGTTCCGTGCGTTCAGCGCCGCCCTCTCCACGACCAATCGGCTGGTGCATGAGTCTGATACCAAATGCGTGTTGGAGGTAGGCACCAACCTCTGGCCGTTCCCGGTGCCCATCGTGCAGAAGGACGGGCGCTGGTTCTTCGATACCGAGGCGGGCAAGCACGAGATTTTGACGCGGCGCATCGGCAAGGACGAGCTGGCGACGCTCCAGGTCGTGCGCACCTACGTCGAGGCCCAACGCGAATACGCCAGCGTTGACCGCAACGGGGACCAGGTTTTGGAGTACGCCCAGCGGATCGCCAGCACGCCGGGCACCAAGGACGGCCTTTACTGGCCGCCGGAGCTGGATGGCTCGATCAGCCCGCTTGGGCCCCTGGCCGCCGAGGCCCAGGCGCAAGGCTACTCCGTGCGCGCCAACGGCCAGAGCGGCACGCGCCTCCCGTTCCACGGCTACCTGTTCAAGATTCTCACCCGTCAGGGCAAGCACGCGCCGGGGGGCAAATACAGCTACATCATTAACGGCCACATGATCGGCGGCTTTGCCCTCCTCGCCTGGCCTGCCGAGTACGGCGACTCCGGCATCATGACCTTCATCGTCAACCAGCAGGGACGGGTTTACCAGAAGGACCTGGGACCCAAGACGGACAAGCTGGCGCCGGCGATCCAGGCCTATGATCCCGACCCCAGTTGGACGGCCTCGCCGGACTGAGCTTGCCGGGCGGCTCAATTTGATTGTGTTGTCGGCGCGACGCCCGTGAGGGGGTCCGCCTCGTTTTTTGATGAAGATCACCATTATCGGCGCCGCCGGCGGCGAAGTCACCGGCTCGGCATATTACGTCCAAACCAACGGCGCCAGCGTGCTGGTGGATTGCGGCATGTTCCAGGGGGGCAAGAAGGCCGAGGCCTTGAACCACCCGCCGCCCGGGCCCTGGCCGCCGGTGGATGCGGTCCTGCTGACGCACGCGCACCTGGACCACACCGGCCGCCTGCCGGTACTCGCCAAAGCCGGGCTGCGCATGCCGGTTTTCGCAACCCCCGCAACCGTGGAGTTGACCGCCCTTATCCTACGCGACTCAGCCCGCATCCAGGCCGGTGACATGGAGCGGCGGAACCGAAAGCTCCAGCGCGCCGGCAAACCACCCGAGGAGCCGCTCTTCACGCCGCTGCACGCCGAGGAGGCCATCCAGCTCCTGCAGCCTGTGCCGTACCAGAAGGCGGTGACGGTCGCTCCCGGCGTGAAGGCTGTCTGGGCGGAGGCGGGGCACATGCTCGGGTCGGCCAGCATCCAGTTGGATGTGGAGGAGGAGGGCCGGCAGAAGGGCGTGGTCTTTTCCGGGGACCTCGGGCCGATCGGCGCGCCGATCCTGCGGGACTTCGAGCCGTTCCGCGAGGCGGACATGGTGTTCCTGGAGTCCACCTACGGCGATCACGATCACCGTCGCTTTGTGGAGACGGTTGAGGAGTTCGTCCGCATCGTGCATGACGTGGTGGAAAGGCGGGGCAAGATCCTGGTGCCGACATTTGCGGTGGGGCGCGCGCAGTTGCTGATGAGCCTGCTCGCGCGCATGCTCCGCGAGCAGAAGGTGTGGCCTTTTCCGATCTTCCTCGACAGCCCCATGGCCGTTGAGGCCACGAACATCTATCTCCACCACCGTGAACTGTTCGACGATGAGATGATCAAGTTCCTGGCCGAGAAGCCGGTCCGGGAGGATCTCAAGACGCTGACGCTGAGCATCACGGCGGATGATTCGCGGAAGATCAACGACCAGCCCGGCCCGTGCCTGATCATGGCGGGCGCCGGGATGTGCAACGCCGGTCGGATTCAGCATCATCTGAAGCAGAACCTGTGGAAGCCGGATACGCATGTCCTGATCGTGGGATATCAGAGCGCCGAGACGCTGGGCCGGCGCCTGGTCGAGGGCGCGAAGAGCGTGCGCATTCACGGCGAGAAGATCGCGGTCAAGGCGCAGGTGCATACGTTGGGCGGGTTCAGCGCGCACGCGGGGCAGAAGGACCTGCTGGGCTGGTTCAGCGCGATGGCGCCGGCCCGGCCGCGCGTGGTCCTGACCCACGGTGAGAATGGACCCCGGCAGGAGCTGGCGCGGCAAATCCAGCAGCGGTTTGGCCTGCGCTGCGAACTGCCCGGGATGCGGGAGGTGATTGAGATCTAAGTGCCGACCGGATGATTCCGCCTAAACCCGAAGCCCGAAGGCCGAAGCCCGAAGGAAGGCCGAAATCCGAAGGCCGAGAGCACCGCGCCGGCGCCTTCCGGAGCCAATGACAAAGGTCTGGGATAACCGAAAAGAGCGCAAAGAGCACCGCGCGGCAAAGCCGCAACCGAATCGGGCCGCGACGAGGATGGAGGATAGAAGATGGAGGATGGAAACCGCCTTTCTGCAATGGGCTGGCAACTGGTTCGCAGGCTGCTAACAACTTGCCAGCCCATCGCAAGCGGACTTCCATCCTCCATCTTCTATCCTCTATCCTCGTCGCGGCCCGATTCGGTTGCGGCTTTGCCGCGCTGCGTTCTTTGTGCTCTTTGCTGTTCGTTCTGCAGTTGCCTCTCGGATTTCGGATTTCGGCCTTCTTTCGGGTTTCGGCCTTCGGCCTTCGGGTTTTGATTCGCGGCCATCTCGGGCCTTGAGCTTGGGTCGGCGCGCCCCGGGACAGTCAATGTCGCCTTTGCAAGACCAGGATGTGCGCCTGCTGCTCTGAGTGGCGGCGGGAGCGGCGCATCGGGTTGTTGACCTCGGCGCCACGCTCCAGGTTTTCCTGCACGTCGAGGCTCTGGACCAGGTCCATGTTCTTGCCCCAGTAGTCCTGCCACCAGTCGAAGAGCTTTCGCTCGGAGTCGGGCCGTTGCAGCCAGGAGTAATCGTCATCCACATAGACGATGAATTCGGGCTGGTTGCGCTCGATTTCGCCGATCAACTGCTCTTGCATCTTGAGCGCATACGGATGCGCTTCCATGAGCGGATACATGTAGAGGTAGCCGGTCGCGCCGCGGCGGCGGGCATCGAAGTAAATCTGGGGCTCTGAGCCGAGGACGGCGATGCGGGCCTCGGGCGGCGAGTTGGCTTTGATGTACTCGGCGGCCCGGGCGGTATCGGCGAAGAGCGTCGCGCCGTAGATGCTGCGCGTTGCCTCGGCGGGGGACATGCCAAACCAGACGGACCCGTTGCCAAGGACCGCGGCGCCGATGCCGATGGCGAACAGCCCAAGGATAGCGAGGGCGAGGAACAGCTCGATGGTGGTGTCGTGGCGCAGCAGGTGCAGTCCGCGGCTGACCGCCAGCCCGATCAGCAGGGACAGCACGGGCAGGAGGAGAATGAAATAATGCGCCCGGAAGTAGAATCCCACGCTGACTGAGGCAAGTGAGCAGAGAAACAGCAAGGTGACGAAGAAACGGGGGAACGCCACCGCGGAGCGCCGGGTGCGAGCGGCGGGCTTCAGCTCGGGCTCCTCCGGTTGGATGGCCGCGCCCGCCATAGTTATTGTGCGGTCGAGCGAAGGTTTGCGCTTCACGTCCAGCCGCTCTTCCCACCACATGACAAGCGCCCCCACCCAGGGGAGAACCCAGAGCACGATGTCCGGTCCGACCACGGCGTGCACGCCGGCCCGCAGGAAGTCCGGGCCGCTGACGAGCGGAATTGAGGAGGCATACCTGGCGGCATAGGTGAATGTCCAGAACACGAAGGCGGGGAGCGCACCGGCCATCCATAACACCAGGCAGGTGACCGCGTAGGGCAGGCAGCCGCCCAGCGCGAACAGCCCGGCATCCCGCAGAAACCGCCGAGCCTTGGCCTGCCGGCGCTGGGGGGCGCGGAGCTCGGGTTTGGCGACGCGCCACCCCTGCTCGTCGGCGAGCGGCACTTCCTCCATTTCATCGGTAAACCACTGGCCCAGGCGCGTCCGCAGCAGGTACAAGGCCCCGCACAGGCCAAAGAACAGGCCGTGCTGCTTCATAAGGAAGGCCAGGCCGAAGAGCAGGCCGCTGAAGAACAAGGCTAAGAGCTGAACGCTGAAAACTGAGGAAAGCCCGCTCAGCGGGCGGGGCCGGCCGGTTGACCGGGTGCCGCGAGGAGCGTCATCCGGGGCCGCTTCCATTCCTCGAGCCGCGCTTCCGGTGCGCTCGCACGCACGCACCAGCAGGAGCATTCCCCCCAAGGCGCACACGACTACGTAGTGCGTGGCGTGGCCGGCCAGGCCCAGCACCCAGGGACTCAACGAGAGCAAGGCGAACGCTACGGCGGCGGCGATGCCGGTCGCCTCATCCAGCAGCCTCCGGCCCAGCAGATACACCAGGATGATCGAGGCGGCATTGACCAGGGCAAGGCCGAAGTGGATTCCGGCCGGGGTCTGGCCGAACAGGCCCATGCTCAGAGCATACGCGGCGTAAGTGCCCGGGAGCTTCATGGTGTAGGCTTCCTTGTAGGGTGCCAGGCCATGCAGCATGAGCTGCCCGGCGTAGGCGTATTCGCCCTCATCCCGCTCTAGCGGCATATCACCGAGGCGCACGCGCACGGCCAGGGCGAACAGCACCGTGAGCCCAACCAGGAACCAGCCTCGGTGACGCAAGAGCCGGCTCCACGGTCCGCGACTTGCGGATCGCGGATTCAGCGCCTGTTGCAACGCGGCGAACATCGAGCTACGGAATATGCCCCGCCGGGTAGGCGGGTGACAACCCGGAAGGAACCGGGGGCGCTGGTTTGCGATGCACGAGGTCATCGCCCGAACCGGGAGCGGGCTCGTAAACCGCATCTCTCTTCGTCCTCGTGCTCGTGCGCGTGCGCGTGCTCGTACTCGATTGGTTCGAGGAGAACGAGTGCAAGAACCAGGACGACACCCAGGAGGAGGCAAGTTCACCGCTCGGCTCCCAGGTTGCAAATCGAAGTGGCTTTACACCCACCGCAAGTCGCCTAATGTTCGAAAGTCCGGGATGCATTAGCGCTATGGGAGAGGGGCGTCCAACGTCCGGTGTTGGCCGAAAAACTCGGCCGCGAGATTTATGAAGAACAAGATACACAAAGCTCTCATTCCCCCGCTTACCACGGCGCTCTGCCTCGGATTCGCGATCTGCGGATGCCAGAGTCCGCCCGCGGGTCCAGCAAACCCACCGCCTGCGGCGCACAACCCTGCGGCACAGCACCTTGAGAACGGCGCCTACCTCGTCCTGCGTGAGGCGCCCACAGCGCAAGAGGCCCGAGGGGCAGATGGCCACCTGGTTGTGCTCGCTTACGACCGCAGAAAGTACAGCGGCGCCCCACCGAATGAGCCGCTCACTTACGTGGCCATTAATCCGAGCGATTACGTTCCGCTGGCCATCGAAGGGACGCCGGAGATGAGAAGCGACGGGCAGGGCAAGAGCGTTCTCACCGTGTGCCTGGCACGCAGGAACACGGACCGCGCGGAAGCTTTTACCCGCGCACACCTCGGCGGCCGCATAGCGATGGTGGTGGACGGGGAGATTGTGACCTTGCACAAGATCCGGAGCGTCATTACGGGCGGGAAGCTGCAAATCACTCGCTGCGACGACAACGCATGTGAAGTAATCAGTTCAAAGCTGGTGAACTAGTGCTTGGCTGCACAAATCATTGGGTGGTCGGCGCCTGAGCATTCACCAGGCAGGCATCCTCGTTCCACCTTGCCTCGGGCCCTTTTCTGCTGTACGAGGGTTCCATGAGAAGGCTTCCCGGCTGTACTGGGTTTCCGTTGCCGTGTGGGATGGCGATTCTGTTACTCGCTCTGCCTGGGCGGCAGACGAGCTTGGCCGCCAATGCAGCGGCGCCGGGGCGATTTCAGCCCGCACCCGATGAATTTGCGGCGGTGAGCCGTTCCGTGGTCGCGCTGCTGCAGAGGCGGGACACCGCGAAGTTCGCCCAGGAGATTACCGCATCCGCCGAAGACTGGAAGGCCGTGGCCTCCACCAATCTGCCCGACATCGGCGAGACGCTGAAAAGCTTCGCCGATGGCATAGCGGATCAGCGTCGCGAGGCTGAGGCCTCAGCCAGGGCATTCCTGGCCAGGGCCGAGTCGCTGCACCTGGATTTTTCCAAAGGCGACTTGCACGCGCGCGTGGTTGACCCGCCCCGCTTCGGTCGATTGGGGGTTGGCCGCGCCCATTTCCCCAGTCTCCAGGCCGAGGGCGAGACCATACCCGTTGTGCAAGAGTTGGAAATTATTCTGAATCCTGATGCGGGCCCCGACGGCTCGCCCAAAGGAGAATTCAAGGTCGTCCTTCGCCGCTTGAAGAAGTTCCCCGGCGGATGGCGTGTGGCGGGGGGTGTTCAGTGGGAGTCGTTCCCGCCGGGCATCGCCGACGCAAAGACCCTGCGCGATTTGGCCATCCTGGGAAAGGCCGCTAACCTCCGCAATTCCGGCCTAACGGACAAGGATGACCCTGCTTTGTTGCAACTCGCCCAGAGCCTGGTCCGTTTCCTTCGGCAGGGAGATACGAACCTCTATGCAAGAGAGGCCTTAGTGAACAGCGACCTGCTTTGGGCGCAAATGCAGAAGAGCGGTGAAAGCGGCCCTTCCCGCCAGGAATTGGATCGCGAGGTCAGCCGTTCGAGGCAGGAGCAGATCCAGATCGCTCAGGCCATGCTCTCCCAGGCCGAGGAAGCCGGCATTGATTTCAAGAATGCCGAACTCAGCATTGCGGACGTCTCGGTTGGCCGCCTCCAGCAGGCGGGGGCGTCGGGCTCTTTGGAGGGAATGGTGGGGGAGGAACTCAAAGTGAAATTCGCGGTCAAGGGCGATGGGAAATCAAAGACGGGGGCATCGCTGTCGGGGGAGTACGTCGTAGCAGTCCGTGAGGCGACCAGGCTCGGGGATGCCTGGAAGGTCCAGAGCGGCATTCGTTGGTGCCGGGTCCCGGAAGGCATCCTGGACGAAAAGGCGGCGGCCGCGCTGGAGCTAGAGAATTATGTGGCGGAGCACGGCACCCTGCCTCCGGCGACCGCCGCGCCGGAGATCGAATTCATTCCCCTTGGCAGCGAAAAGAAGATGAAGCTATCGGAGCTGCGGGGCAAGGTCGTGGTCCTGGATTTCTGGGCTACCTGGTGTGGTCCCTGCCAGAAGCCGATGGCGGACCTGCAGGAATTGAGGCAGGCCCATCCAGGCTGGTCGGACAAGGTGGCGATCATTCCCTTGAGCATTGATGACACGCTGGACATTGTCCGCCGGCACGTGGAGAAGCGCGGTTGGACCAACACGTTCAACGTCTGGGCCGCCGGGGGCTGGCAGAGCGCGCCCGCCAAGGCGTTTCGGGTCTCGGGCGTCCCGACGACTTACATCATTGACGCTGCCGGCAAGATCGTCGCGGCCGGGCACCCCGCCGCCATGGCCATTGACAGGAAGGTGGATGCAGCGCTCAACGCGGCGAGATGATCCTCGCCCTTCGGTGCTGGCACGGGAGCAGATGGCGCGACAAGCCGGCCCTTGAGGTCAATGCGGCCCTTGAGGTCAATGCAGATCATATTGCTGGCACCTGCGATGGCATTTGGCCTTCACGCTGGAATCGAGCCGCGCCGCCGCTAGTTGGCAAGGTTCTTGCATTCAAATACTCGAGGACGGTTTCAATGCTGAAAGCGTCACACGCAGAGACTTATGCCTGCTAAATCGAAGAAGCAACAAATGGCGGCTGGCATCGCCCTGTCAGCCAAGCGCGGCAAGCGCAGCAAGGGCTCCCTGAGGGGGGCCTCCCGCGGAATGTATGAATCCATGAGCCGCAGCCAGCTCCGGCACCTGGCCGAGACCAAGCGCAAGGGGCTGCCCACAAAGAAGCGCCGGGGGTAGGCCGCAGCAAGGTAGGGACGCCTCGCCGAGGCGTCCACGCCTGCCGGAACTCGGACGCCTCGGCGAGGCGTCCCTACCCTTATAGCCCGAAGCGTTTGCGTTTGCGGTAGAGGGTGATGGGGTCGATCCCCAGAATCCGGGCCGCTTTGTTCCGCGTTTTGACGCGGCGAATGACCCGGCGGATATGCTCATGTTCGAGCTCCCGCAGGGTGAAATCACCGCCAAGCTGCACGTTCGAGTTGTGCCCCTCGAGCAGTTGGGTCAGTTCCTCGGGCAGGTCGTGCAGTTGGATTTGGTCCTCGTCGGCCAGGATGACGGCTCGTTCGATGACGTTGCGCAGTTCGCGCAGGTTGCCCGGCCATTCGTAGCGCAGGAGCGCCTGCTCGACTTCCGGCGAAAGGCCCATGATGCGTTTGCGGCATTGCGCATTGCAGAATGCAAGGTAGCCCGCTGCGATTCTCAGCAAGTCCGCCCGCCGCTCCCGCAGCGCCGGCAGCCGCAGCGGCACCACCTTCACCCGGTAGTATAAGTCCTCCCGGAAGCGGCTCTCACGCACTGCCCGCTCCAGGTCACGGTTGGTGGCCACGATGACGCGGACGTTCGCCTGGCGGGACCTGGCTTCGCCGACGCGCTCGTATTCTCTCTCCTGCAGCAGGCGCAGCAGCTTCGGCTGGATCTCCAGCGGCAGCTCGCCGATTTCATCCAGGAACAGCGTGCCGCCATCGGCGGCGGCCACCTTGCCCCAGGTTTCGCCCACGGCCCCGGTGAACGAGCCCTTGGTATGGCCGAACAGCTCGCTCTCCAGCAACTCCCGCGAGAGGCTGGGACAGGACACGGTGACGAACAGGTTCTCGCGCTGGGGGCTGTTCTCGTGAATGTAACGGGCCAGCACGCTCTTGCCGGTGCCGCTTTCGCCCAGCAGCAGGGCCGTCACCGGCATGGCGGCCACTTTGAGGGCGACCTCGAAGGCCTTCTGCACCTGCGGCTCAGCCGAGGTCAAATCGGCTTGGGGGACGCTGGACGACACGCGCGATTCGAGATCGGCGACTCGGCCCCGGAGCTTGCGGGCTTTGGCTATTTTGCCCAGCACCTGCCGGACCTGGTCCGAGGTGAAGGGTTTGGGCAAATAGTCGGCGGCCCCGGCGCGCATGGCCTCGACGGCGGATTCAAAGGAGGGGCGGGCAGTGGAGATCACGATGTCCATGCTCGGATCCCGGTTCTGCAGTGAGCGCATCACCTCGAGGCCGTTCTTGCCGTCGAGCTTCAGCTCAACGAACGCTATGTCGAAGGGAGTCTTGTCGAGCTGCTGCAAGCCCGAGTCGGCGTCCGTGACGGAGACGACCTCGTGGCCCATGTCAGCCAGCATGGAGGAGGTAGAGCCCTCGCCGTTTTCAGCCCCGTCTATGATCAGCGTGCGCATAGGCCATTTCACAGCCTCCCCGGACCAGGCAGCCTGAGATGCAAAACGCCGTCTGCCAGCACGCCGCGCCCGCTCAGGAGGCTAGAGCAACCTAAGAAGGCTCACCAGCCCGCGCAACCCGGGCGTACGTATGAACGCGTCTCCGCAAATGCCGCACCGGGGAGGGTCGCGGATGCGAACGAGCCCTCAGATTTGCTCTGAGGGCGTATAAGCCAATCGTTGCCGGGGCGCAACCGCGGCCCGGCGTTTCGTCGCCGACGCTTCGAGCGCCAGCAGAGTTCGGCAGGCTCAGCGGCCCTGGCCGGCTCCGGCTTTCTCGGCCTGAACGTTGGCGGAAGACGTGGCGATTTGCGTAAGCTTCTCGTCCGCGGCCTTCTCTTCGGACAGGGTTTCTTTGAGCAGGTCAAGCGCCTGGTCGTGCCCCATCTGTTTGGCCCACGTGCAGAGGCAGCCGTACGCAGCGATCTCATAATGCTCCGCCCGCTGGGCGGCCGAGATCAAGGCGGCATCTATCTCGTCTTTCTTCTTGTGCTCGGAAATGACCTCCTCGCCCTCCTCGATGATGCCTTCCATGCCTTTGCACTTCTTCCGCTTCGGCGATTCGTCCAGGGACTCGAATACCTGGTCGAGCCGGGAGACGTGTTGTTCCGTCTCCTCGAGGTGCGACTCGATCGCCTGGCGCAGTTGATCGTTCTTCGTGGCCTTGGCGAGCTTGGGCAGCGCCTTGGTCAGTTGCTTCTCGGCGTTATAGACGTCCGCCAACTCCTCCAGGAACAACGCATGCAGTCCGTTCTTCATAGCTTTGTCTTTGCTCCAATGATTGTGAACACAGTTACCAGATCTATGTAAGCCCGTGGCATGCCAGTTCGGCGCTCGGCCTGGAGGGTGCGCGGGCGCGGGCTGGGGCTGCCGGAAACGGGGGCGGGCATCTGCATCTTGCACTCGGCCGCGGCATGGAAATGTGCAAAGTGCAAGCGCCGGGGCATGGAGTGCGGCGGCAGAGGCGCGACAATCAGCGCCGTTCGCGGGGAGCAACCAGCGCGGCGTGTTACTTGCTGTGAGGTGGGTCGGGCATTGCCGGCAACGAGCCCTGCGGATACGCTCAAGGCAGACCGGTTGGCCCGCAAAGACGATGCAGGACGTAAAAGGCCTGGCTTGCCAGGGCACGCGCAAGCTCTGCGCGCAACGGGAGATCGCGCTCCCGGTGGAGGCGCTGGTGCGAATGGCTGCCAATTGAAGTCCCTGGCCTCCTCTCCCCCTCCGGAACGCTCGGCAGCCGAGGCCGGGCTGCGCTACGTGAACGATCGCCAGCCGGGCATCCGCCGAACCCGGGCCGGCGAGAGCTTTCGCTACCGCGGGCCGGACGGCGCCGTGATCCGGGACAAGGAAACCCTGGGCCGGATCAGGTCGCTGGCCATCCCGCCCGCGTGGCAGGACGTTTGGATCTGCCGCGACCCTCAGGGTCACCTGCAGGCGGTGGGCCGCGACGCGCGCGGGCGCAAGCAATACCGCTACCATCCGCGCTGGCGCGCCGTCAGGGACGAGACCAAGTACAACCGCATGATCGCGTTCGGCAAGGCCCTGCCCCGTATTCGTCAGCGCGTGCGCCGGGATCTGCGCCAGCACGGCCTGGTGCGCGACCGGGTGCTGGCCGCCGTGGTGCGCCTGCTCGAATTGTGCGCCCTGCGGGTTGGCAATGAGGAATACGCGAACGAGAACAAGTCCTATGGCCTCACCACCTTGCGGCAGCGGCATGCTGCGGTCTCCGGCTCGAAGATACACTTCCAGTTCCGTGGCAAGAGCGGCAAGGAGCAGCGGGTGGACGTGGAACATCCTCTCCTGGCCCGCATCGTCCGCAAGTGCCAGGACCTGCCGGGACAGGATTTATTCCAGTATGTGGATGACGAGGGCAAGGTGCACGACGTGACCTCCGGGGATGTGAACGAGTACATTGCCGCCGTCACGGGCCAGGACTTTACGGCCAAGGATTTTCGCACCTGGACAGGAACGGTGCTGGCGGCGCTGGCCTTGCGCGAACTCCAACCCCTCGGCTCGAAGGCCAAGGCCAAACGGAATGTTGTCCGGGCGGTCGAACAGGTTGCGCAACGGCTGGGCAATACCCCGGCGGTGTGCAAAAAGTGCTACATCCATCCCGTGATCTTTGAATCGTACCTGGACGGAGGCTTGGTCGCCGCGCTCCGCCGGAAGACCCAGCGGGAGCTGCGGACCGGCCAGGGCCGGCTCCGACCCGGGGAAGCCGCCGTCGTGGCCCTGCTGGAACAACGCCTCAAGGAGAGCAAAAACGGCACGTTGCAGCAGAAGCTCCGGGAATCGGTGCGCCGGCAGATGCGGCAGCGGAAGCAGCCGGGGCCGCGCAGCGGAGCTAACACAAAGGCGCAAAGAGGCAAAGACGCAAAGCCGTTAAGGGGCTAAACCCGAAGACTGCCATCCCAGGGCCCTTGTGGAAACCGGGTGCTTGGAAGTGCTTCGTGTTTGCGCTTAGGCGCCAGCGGGGGCCTCCCTGCCGGCCAAGTGCTTGGATGGCCGCCTAGCGGGTTCGGGCTTCGGATTTCAGCCTTCGGCCTTCCGGTTTCGGATTTCCGTTCCACGGCTTGACAATCAAGCCGTATTCCGTAGGGTTGCTTCCCAGAAGCTGCTGCGCGGAGGCGAATGCCACAGCAGGCACCAAAGAAAGTGAATGCCTTATGATTGGTCTTAAGCGGTTTACCTCTGAAACGCGCCCAGGGAACCCGCCGGCACGGCGCCTGTTCGGGCGAGCCGCGCGGCAAGCGCTTTTCCTGCTGCTGGCGGCATCCGGCCCGGGCGTGCTGGCGTCGGAGAATGTGCCGCAACTGCCCTTCGCGGAGTGGGCCAATGTGCCCGCCGAGGGCCAGTTCATCCTGGGCGCGGTGTACGAGCAATCCAAGTCATACGAGATTTGGGCCAACGGTGTGCAATACCAGGCCAAGGTCCGGTCCGGCGGCGAGAACTACGGCATTGATATCCGGCAAGGCTACTTCGCCCTGCAATATGGCATCACCGAACGCTGGGCTGCCGATCTGGAATTCGGCGGCACCACCGTCGGTTGGCGCGCCTTCGATCCCGGCAACAACGTCGAGTCAACTATCGGCCTCATAGACACCGCCCTGGGCGTGCGTTACCAGATCTTCAATGAGGCCCAGTGCACCAACTCGCCGTGGATTCCTACGCTGACGTTCCGCGCCGGGGCGGTGCTCCCGGGCACCTACTCCCAAAGCATCGCTTACGCTCCGGGGTTCCGCTCCGCGGCCATCCAGCCGGAACTGCTCGCCCGCAAGCACTTCGGCTGGCGCGGCCTCGGCGCGTACTTCGACGCCTTCTATCGCTGGAACATGACCACCGAAAACGACAACTACATGGTCGCCGTCGGCTTCTTCCAGCAGATCAGGGGCTGGGAGCTGGACGCCGGCTATCAGCACCTGCAGACGTTATCGGGAAGCGATATCACCTTCGGGGTGCCGGGCGTGCTGCCCACGCTGATTTACCCGCGCGACGTAAGGGAAATCCGGGATTCCATCCAGGCTGGCTTCAGCTACACCACCTCCAAGCGCCATTGGAAGTACGGCTTCCACGCTGACATCGTCGTGGACGGCAATAACAGCGACAACAAGCCCTGGTTCGGCGCCTCGATAGAGATCCCCATACAGATACTGCATTGAGGGAGCCTCCCCCGCCGGGGAGGGCGAGCGTTCGCGCGAGCCCTGTTCTCGGCGGTGGGCGCAAAAAGCTTGGGCTCGCGGGGACGCTCGCCTTCCCACGGCGCCCGGCGAGGCGTGCCTACCGGGTTTACTTTATCCTAACTGCTCCCCCGCCCGGTCCAGGGGCAATTGGCTTTGCGCGCCGTCTGCTGCAGGCTCGGTCTGGGTGGCAGCGGCGTCACCTGCCGGGGTGCCGGAGTTCAACCGGACCAGCGCGGGCCGGACCAGCCGGCCCTGGAACGTGTATCCGGTCGCCAGGGTCTCAGAGACCTTGGCGTCAGCCGGCAAAGGCGCTCCGTTCTCGACGGCCTGATGCCGCTGCGCGTCGAAGGGCTCCGCTGTTTCGGCAATGAACGGCGTCAGGCCAACCCGGCGCGCCGCTTCGCGGCAGGCAACCTGCAAATGGCCGACCTGCTCGATCACCTTCACCTGCCCGGACCGAAGCGCCCCCTGGTGCAGGGCATAGACGTGGTCCAGCAGGTGCACCACCAATTGCAACCACTCGGCTTCGCCCCGGCGCAGCTTGTCCGCCTCCAAGCGCAGCGTGGCCTTCTCGCTATCGTTGGCCCGCTGCAAAAAGTCCATGAACGCTTTGACCTCCGACGTCATCCGGTCCCCGATCTCCCGCGCCGCTGCCGCCGTGCGGTCGGCCGCTTCCTGGGCCTCCTGCCAGCGCCCCGTGGCCCCGCTGATCTGGTCGGCGATGGACTCCATCTTGCGCACCTCGCCCACGACGGTGGCCAGGCCATCGGCTTCGGCCAGACGTATGCGGGCGCGGTATTCCAGCACAAAGGGCGCGGCGCATACTACGACACCCGCGCCGACGCACAGCGCGATCAGCACGCCGCTCCAGTGCCCCAGCGGCAAGCTGCTCCGGCTGTAAATCAAATAAGCTGCCCCCAGCAGCAGGGCGTCGCCCAGGTAAAACGGCCACTTGGGCAGGTTAGGTTCCTTCCGGTCGTTCATGGCTGAACGGTGTAAGGGATGTACAGGCAAAATTCAAGAACGGAGGGCCGGGGGCGCATTCCCGAGGGCAACAACATCCAACATCCAACATCAAACATCCAGCATCCAATGAGCGCGGCGGGCGAAGTCATTGGATGTTGGATGTTCGATGTTGGATGTTGGATGTTTCTAAGGGGGGTGTTCTTGACGCTTTCTCCTCGACTATCCTACTCGCAGCGCCCAAATGATGCCGCGTGCGCACGTGTGTCATCTTTAATCCCGCCGCTCGCGGCGACAAGGCGCGCCGCTTTCGCCGGCACCTGGATGAACTCGGCGTCCAGAGCACGCTCAAGCTCACCGCTGGGATCGGCGACGCGCGCCGCCTGGCCACCGAGGCTGTGGGTGAGGGATTCGAGATCGTTGTCGCCGCGGGCGGCGATGGCACGCTCAACGAAGTGCTGAACGGTATCGCGGATGCCCCTGGCGGCCTGGCGCGCGGCTGCCTGGGGCTCCTGCCGCTGGGCACCGTCAACGTCTTTGCCTGCGAGATGGATATCCCCACCAGCCTGCACGCTGCCTGGGAGACCATCCGCCGCGGCAAGCAGACCCTCATTGATCTGCCTGCCGTGCAATACGACGCCGGTGGCACCGCGCGGCGGCGGTGCTTCGCGCAGCTCGCCGGGGCGGGGCTGGACGCCATGGCCGTCGAGTTGGTGCACTGGCCCTTGAAAAAGGTCGTGGGCCCGCTGGCCTATATCGTGGCCGGGTTGAAGGCCCTCCTGCGCACGCAATCCACAATCACCGCCGCCGGCGGAGGGCAGGCAGTCGCCGGCGAGATGGTTCTCATCGGCAATGGCCGCTTATACGGCGGCCGCTATAACATCTTCCCTCAGGCCGACTTGCGCGACGGGAAGCTCGAGGTTTGTGTCTTCCCGCGCATCAACTGGATCACCCTGGCGCGGTGCGGCCCGAGCCTGCTCTTAAGTCGGAGCCTGCCCGCCGCCTCCGTGAAGCGATTCCAGGCGGATTCCCTGACCCTGACCAGCCCCGCACGTACCCCCCTGGAAGCCGACGGCGAGCTGGTCGGCCAATTGCCGGCCACGTTCTCGGTCCAACCTTCCGCCCTGCGGGTGATAGTGCCGTAAAGGCCAACTCGTAAGTAATTGAAACCCTGAAGCTTGCGTACCGGAGCTGACGCAGCGCCCCTTTTCAGCCTGACCCATTTTGGCACGGCTGCCGGTTGAGGCCCCCGTGTGCTCCCGGTGAGTGGCCCGTGTATCTCCCATGTGGGTCGACCCCACGCGTGTCCGGTTATAAGTCGGGCAGCAGCAACTGTTTAGGGCCAAGCGCAGCTTCATCTTGGGGACCGAGAGCATGAAAGAGCTCTGCCACAGGGGTTTTCTCGAACACGCTGACGCTCAAGATTTGGAGAATT
>DATKNZ010000202.1:0-9697 GCA_035541055.1 Candidatus Acidiferrum sp.
GGGCTTTGCCAACCTGGGCATTGATTGGCCGAAGGAGGTCATGATCAATTTCACCTGGTCCCTGGCCCTGAACACGCAGCTCAAGCCCATCGAACGCCACGCCGTCCTCTACTTCATCGAGCAGGGCCTGATGCCCAAAACCGGCAAACGCTTCGAATGGGAATTGGGCGTCGCCTCGCACAACCCCCTTTCCGCCCTGTTCCAGGACTACGACTGGGCCGACGAAGTGCTGCACGCCCGCATTGGCCGCGACTGGTATCTCCGGGACTTCCCGAACGCCCAGCAAGCCGTCCGCTACGGGGACGAATGCTGGTCGCGGGTCCTGATGAACTGGGACACCTGGCGCCAGCAGGGCCTGACACAGCACCGCAACTGGTGGCCCGGCCTGTATCGCCAGGCCTGCCGCCACTGGGGCGTCGAGCCCGACCCGGCCGTGCTCGCCTACTCGACTACCTACCAAGCCGTCCGCGCCGACCTCAAGGAGCTGACCGGCTCGGCGTAAGCCGGAGCGCCCGCCTTAGACGGCAGGTTTAGCCCCACCTGGCCCTGCCAGCTAAAGCCGGCGCTCCGCCCTGTCGGCCGCTTGCCGCCCCTGCCAAGCCGGAACTCCTGCCTATCCTCGCCCTTACCTCACCGTAGAACCTCTGCAAACTTTGCAGAGGTTCTCCGGTGAGGTAACTGAGGGGGTAGGGCGGGGGTGCGAAGGGATGCGAGCACCAGCGAGGCGTGGGGTGTGGAATGCTGTCCAGAAATTAGGCACGGGGGCGCGAATAACACAGCGCGGCAGAGCCGCAACCGACGTTGCGGGACCGAAAATAGCCGATACCCAATAGCCGATAGCCAATGCGGCTGTGGCGCCCTGGTATGGTAGGGACGCCTCGCCGAGGCGTCCGCTCCCGCCGAAGATGGCGTCCGCTCCCGCCGAAAACGGTCGCCTCGGCAAGGCGCCCCTACCTGCCAGGTTGATAGTTATTCCCCCCGATGCAAGTTTGTGGTTACGCTCCCCGGCCATGAAGATCAGAATTGCGCAGTTTGGGCTGGGCCCGATTGGGCTGGAGACGCTGAAGCTGGCCGCTACGAAGCCCTGGGTGGAGATCGTCGGCGGCATAGACATTGACCCGGCAAAAGCTGGAAAGGACCTGGGCGAGCTAACGGGCAGCAAGGCGCTGCGGGGGCGCCGGGGTTATCGCTCGCTTGGAGAGCTGGTTCGGCAGGCCAAGCCAGACCTGGTCTTCCATACGGCCGTTTCCCGGTTCAAGGACGCATTCACGCAGATTGAGCCCATGGTCCGGCAGGGCATTAGTGTGGTGTCCTCCTGCGAGGAATTGGTCTTCCCCCGGCTGCGGGAACCGCGGCTGGCGGCACGGCTCGACCGGCTTTGCCGGGCGCACGGGGCGCGCGTGCTCGGCACGGGGGTTAACCCGGGCTTTGTGATGGACGTGCTGCCGGTGTGCCTGAGCGGCGTCAGCCGTGAGGTGCGGGCGGTGCACGTGCAACGGGTCGTGAACGCTTCGACCCGGCGCGAGCCCTTGCAGCGCAAGATCGGCAGCGGCTGGCCACCTGCGCGCTTCCGGCGGCTGTTCAAAGAGGGCAAGGCGGGGCATGCCGGGCTCAAGGAGTCTCTCGCTTTGATCGCGCATTGTCTGGGCTGGAAGCTCGGGAGCGTCGTGGAAACGGGCGATGCGGTAGTGGCAGACCACGACATTCGAACCCGGTTTCTCTCGGTCAAGAAGGGCCAGACGTGCGGCCTGCACCAGCGCGCCGAGGCCAGGGTGGACGGCAAGGTCCGCCTGACACTGGACTTGAAGATGTATCTGGACGCCGCCGACCCGCACGATGCGGTGCAGATCGAAGGCGAGCCGCCGCTGGACGTGGTGATCCGCGGCGGCGTAGCCGGTGACCAGGCGACGGTCGCCGCCCTGGTAAATGCCGCGGCCCGCCTGCTGCAGGCACCACCGGGTTTGCTGCTTCCGACGGACATGCCTGTGCCGCACATGGGGTAAAACCCCTCACGGGGCCTACGCAAAAGCCCGGGAGGTTTGTCGGGATTACGCCTAGGTTGCGCCCACGAAGTCCGGGGCGGACCTTCCGGTGTAGGTGCAAGATGAAGATGTTATTCTCCGCGACCGACGCCGCCGAGATTCGGCAGGTGAGGAAGAAGCTTTCCGAAGCAGGCATACGCTGCAGGCTCCGGCACAATCCCCTGGCGGGCGACGTGTTCGGGGTGCCAGCGTGCCCGGAGCTGTGGGTCTCGGAGGATGGGGACATTATCAGGGCGTTGCGGCTGGTGGGGGTCGAACGGCTGCGCCAGATGACGGCGGTGTTCTAGGGTTGGGGTTTCCCGGCGCGGCGGCGGCGCAAGGGAGGATGGAACGTCGGGAATAGCCGATAGCCCATCGCCAATAGCCAAACCGGCCCAACGGCGCTCCGTGGCCGGCGTTGACGCGCAGGCAGGCTTGGGCCAACTTCCACGCCTGTTCGCCGGGCCGTTTCCCCGGCGGCATCATGGGCAACGACATTCAAATCCTCCCGCTGTCGCGCAGCCCGCGCGACGTGGCCCGTTTCCTCCAGGTCAGCTATGGCATTTACGGGGATGACCCGTATTGGGTGGCGCCGCTGCTCATGGACCTGAAGAAGGTCTTCACGGACGCGAACCCGCTGTTCACGCATGCCGAGATGCAGCTCTGGGTCGCCACGCGCGACGGACACGACGTGGGCCGCATCGCCGCGATCCTCGATCACAATCACAACCGGGCCGCCAACGACCAGGCTGCTTTCTTCGGCTTCTTCGAGTGCGTGGACGACCCGGCGGCGAGCCGGCCCCTGTTCGCAAAGGTGCTGGAGTGGGCGCGCACAAAGGGCATGAAGCGCGTCCTCGGCCCGATGAACCCCACGACCAACGACGAGTGCGGCCTGCTGGTCGAGGGTTTCGATTCGGCGCCGGTGATCATGATGACCTACAACCCGCGCTACTACCTGCCGCTGGTCGAGGCGGAGGGCTTTCGGAAGGCAAAGGATCTGCTGGCCTTCAATATTCCCTTGAACAACGTTCCCCTGGACCGCCTCGGGCGGATCGCGGCCAAGATCAGGCAGCGCCACGCCGGCCTCGCCTTCCGGCCCGTGCGGCGCAAGACGCTGGACCAGGACCTGGCCAAGGTGAAGGAGGTCTATAACGAGGCCTGGCAGGCGAACTGGGGCTTCGTGCCGATGACCGATCCCGAGGTGGACTTCATGGCGGCCCGGCTCAAGCCGCTGCTGATGGAAGGCCTGGTCTGGCTGGCGGAGGCGGGCTCGGAGCCAGTGGGCTTCCTGCTGGCTTTGCCCGACTACAATATCCCGCTCCAGCCGCTGCGCGGGCGCCTCCTTACGCCCCGGGTGCTGAGCTTTATCCCCTACCTGCTGGGCTGGAAGTGCCCGCCGCGCACGCGGGTGATCACGCTCGGGGTGAAGGAGAAGTACCGCAACAAGGGCCTGGAATCGGCGATGCTGATCGAAGGACTGCGCGTGGGGTTCAACGCGGGGGTGAGGGAGTCGGAGGCGTCGTGGATCCTGGAGGACAACGAGGCGATGTGCCGGGTGATCGAGGCCATCGGCGGGGTACGCTACAAGACGTATCGGATCTACGAGCGCGCGGTGTGAAGCTGCAAGGTAGGAACGCCTCGCCGAGGCGTCCGCTGCGGGCGCAAGGCGGACGCCTCGGCGAGGCGTCCCTACCCAGTGGCTCAGAGCTTCATCCAGGCGCGCTTCTTAAAGGATTCCTCCACCGCCGCCAGGACGCGCTGGTTGGCCACGCCATCCTCGAACGTGGGCTGGACGGGCTTCCCTTCCGCGCAGGCATTGACGAAGTCGGCGACGGTGTGGACGAACGTGTGCTCGTAACCAAGCAGGTGCCCCGCGCGCCACCAATGATTCACGTAAGGATGCGCGCCGTTGGGCTGCAGGACCAGGATGTCTCGGAAGCCCTGGCGGTCGGGCAGGCTGTTCGCGTCGCAGAACTTGAGGCGGTTCATGTCCTCCATATCGAAGACCAGTGAGCCTTTGGAGCCGTTGATTTCGAACGCCAATTGGTTCTTGCGCCCCGGGGCGTAGCGGGTGACCTCGAGGTTTGCCAGGGCGCCGTTGGCAAAGGTGCCGATGAACACAGCGGCATCGTCCACGGTGACTTTGCCCATCGGCACCGGCGGCGGGGCGAGCACAGCGGCCTTGCCGGGCTTGGGCTTGGAAGCCGGTGCTTTCGCCGGCGCAGCCTGTGCCTGAGCGGCTTCCCGCGGCAAAGGGCGCTCCTTCACGAAGATGTGGGTGAGACCGCACACCTCGCGGAACTCGCCCACGAGGTAGCGCGCGAGATCAACCAGGTGCACCCCGATGTCGCCGTGCGCGCCGCTGCCGCTGACGGCCTTGTCCAGTTTCCAGAGCAGGGGCGCCTCGGGGTCCACGAGCCAGTCCTGGGCGTAGCGCGCATGGAAGTGGCGGATTTGGCCCAGCGCCCCTTCCGCGATGAGCCGCCTGGCGTGGGCGATGGCGGGCACGCGGCGGTAGTTGTGGCAGACCATGTGCACGATCCTGGCGTTCTGAGCGGCGGCGAGCATGGACTCGGCCTGCTTCACGTTCAGGGCCAGCGGCTTTTCGCAGAGCACATGCTTGCCGGCTTTGGCGGCGGCAACCGCAATCTCGGCGTGCGAGTCGTTATGCGTGGTGATGTCAATCACATCAATCAGCGGCGACTCCACCAGCTCCCGCCAGTCGTTCGAGGCGAACTGCCAGCCGAAGCGGGCGCGAGCCGCTTGCACGCCGGCCGGGTTGCGCCCGCAGATCGTATGCAACTCCGCCTTGGCCTTCAGGCAAAAGAAGAAGGGGGCCTGGCGCCACGCATTGGAGTGGGCCTTGCCCATGAAGCCGTAACCAATCATTCCTACCCGCAGTGTCTTAGCCATAATCCAAAGTTGGGGTTGAATTAGCAGCCCCGCCCTTTATAGTGAGAGCCTGTGTTGTGGTCAACAAGTTATGCCCTATACCGCTCTTGACATTGCCAAACGGCTCGGGGGCGAAGTCGTGGGGGATGGCGCGCTGACCCTGAGAGGTTTTGCCCCCGCCGACCGCGCCCAGCCGGGCGACCTCACCTTCGCGGAGAACGAGAGTTACTTCGCCCGCGCCGAGCAGAGCGCCGCCTCCGCCGTGCTGGTAGATGGGCCGTTCACGTCCGCGCGCAAGACGCTGATCCGCGTCCCCAATGCGCGCGTGGCTTTCGCCAAGGTGCTGCCGCTGTTCTTCCCCGAGCCGGTCTACGCGCCCGGCGTCCATCCCACGGCTATCGTTCCGCCCAGCGCCAGCGTGGACGCCTCGGCACATATCGGGCCTTATTGCGTCCTGGGCGAGCGCGTGCGCATCGGCCCGCGCGTGGTGCTGCAAGGCGGTAATTACGTCGGGGCCCAGTGCCAGCTCGATGAGGAGACCAACCTGTTCCCGAACGTCACGCTTTATCCTGACACGCAGGTCGGCAAGCGCGTGCGCATCCATGCCGGCACGGTCGTGGGCTCGGACGGCTTTGGCTACGTGCTCGACAACGGCATGCACCGCAAGGTCCCCCAGATCGGCAATGTCATCATCGGGGACGACGTCGAGATCGGGGCCAACGTCACCGTTGACCGCGGGGCGCTGGGGCCAACGGTCATCGGCAAGGGCACCAAGATTGATAACCTCGTGCAGGTCGCCCATAACGTGACGATCGGCGAGAACTGCATCCTGGTGTCGCAGTGCGGCATCGCCGGCAGCACCAAGCTGGGCAGCTATGTGATTCTGGGCGGCCAGGTCGGCCTGGCGGGGCACCTGAAGATCGGCAGCCGCGTCTCCGTCGGCGCGCAGTCGGGCGTCATGAGCAATATCCCGGACGGCGAGAAGTATCTCTGGACGCCGGCGCAGCCCGACCGCATCGCCAAGCGGCAGATGATTGCCTTGCAGCAATTGCCCGAGCTCTACCGCCGGGTGAAGCAGTTGGAGAAACAGCTCGAGGTGAAACAGGAGCCGGCAACTCCGGCGGATGCGGAACCCGTGAAGTAAGCGCCAGTTATCTCTTATGCGGCGGACGCCTCGGCGAGGCGTCCCTACCCTGCTGCCGGTCGTGCCTTCTGTTTCCGCCGGCACCGGCTACTTCCATTGCCATGAAGTCAAACGGTAGGGCTCGGGTTTTCTCCAGGCCTGCCACCAGACGACTGCCTCCGCCTCTTTCTCTTTCCCATCCACCTTCACCTTTAGCTTGAGCCGGTAATTCATGCCCGCCACGACCTGTTGTTCGGCTCCGGTGATGGCAGCCAGTTCAATCCGCCCCGGCGGCTCGGTCTTGTTATCCTGCATAACCTGCTGCTGAGCCTTGACGGCAAAGGCGGCCGCGCCCATTACCGCTTTGTTGGTCACCGCTACGGGGCTATATCCGCCCGGTGCGGTCTCCTGCGCGAGACTCGTGAGTAAACCGCAGGTGGCGAACAGAACGCAGGCTGCGGTGAATTTGAGCTTCATGTCTTTAACCGTTCGTGTTGTTGGCCGGCAAACCTATTCGGTGTGTCGCGCTGCCGGAATCCTGCACGCGTGCGAACCCGCAGGCACGGTAAAACTTATCCGCCGAGACTGTATCCGTCCGCAGCACAACCCAACGGAAATGGGCAGCGGCGCGGCTGAGGACGTGGGTCAACAAGGAGCGGCCCATCCCCCGGCGACGATACGGCGGCAGAATATAGAAGTGCCGAAGCCGTCCCGTAGATTCGTCCTGCCGGTTAAGGCCGCCCACGCCTGCCAGTCCAGCATCGCCAAGCACCCCGTACAAGGCCTCACCGGGTCGGTCGAAGCGGTTCGTCCCGTCGGCCCACTCATTGCATAAGCGGGCCACAAATCGAAAGCCCTCCCGCTGACTCGCCGACACGAGTGGCTCCATCTGGACCGAGTCAAGGTTGGTTATGACCGTTATCGTCAGGCCGACCTTCGGCCTTCGGATTTCGGGCTTCTTTCGGCCTTCGGATTTCGGCCTTCGGACTTGTCCCCTCACGCCTTCCAGATCATATCCGCGACCGTCCGGCCCGCCGGGATGAACGGCAGCACGTGCTCGGTGTACGGCACGATCACGTCCAGCACATACGGCTCGTTCGCGTCCAGCATGCGCTGGACAGCCGCCCGCAGGTCCTTCTTATAGATCACCCGCTCGCACTGCACGTTGAAGCTCGTGCAGACGGCGGTGTAGTCGGGATAGATGAGCTTCCGGTTGTCCGGGTCGCCGAGGAAGGTGTTGCCGCGGTTGCCCTTGTAGAAGCGGTCCTCCCACTGCATCACCATGCCCAGGTGCTGGTTGTTCAGGATGATCGCCTTGGCGGCGATCTTCTCGATATGCGCCGTCGCCAGCTCCTGGATGTTCATCAGGAACGAGCCGTCGCCATCAATGTCCACCACCTGCCGGTCGGGGAAGGCCACCTTGGCCCCGAGGGCGGCGGGATAGCCGTAGCCCATAGCGCCCAGGCCGGCGCTCGTCAGGAGTTGGCGTGGATACTTGCATTTATAGTACTGCGCCGCCCACATCTGGTGCTGGCCCACCCCGGTGGTGATGATCGCCTCGCCTTTGGACAGCTCGTAAAGCATCTCGATCGCCATCTGCGGTAGAATGACCTCGCTCTCCTTGCCCTTGAGGTGCTCCCTCATGTGCTGGGACTTCATCACTTCGTCCGTCACGTTGTAGCCGAACGGGGCCTTGGCTTTCCAGGCGGCGATCTGCTTGTGCCAGGCCGTGAATTTCTTCTGGATGGGCCGCTCCTTGATCATCTTCGCCAGCCGCCCCAGCGCGTACTTGATGTCGCTCACCACCGGCAGGTTGACTGCCTTGTTCTTGTTGATTTCCGAGGGGTCAATGTCCACGTGCACGATCGTGCCGTGCTGGCAGAACTTGTCCACCTTGCCGGTCACACGGTCATCGAAGCGCACGCCGAACGCCAGCAGCAGGTCGGCGCCCGGGGCGATTGGCCGCATCTCCTCGGTGACGGATTCCCGGCGCTCGTATTCGCCGCTGACCGCCCAGTTGGCGAAGGCCGCCCCGTGCATGCCCAGCCAGCGCAGCGACAGCGCGTGCGTCTCCGGGAAAGCGCCGCAGCCCATGATCGTGGACGTCACCGGGATTTGCGCGGCCTCGGCGAACTGCCGCAGTTCTTCGCTGGCGTTGCCGGTAATGATTCCGCCGCCGACGTAGAGCACCGGGCGCTCGGATTTCTCGATGAGGCCGATGATCTCGTTCAGCGCGAGGTCGGGCGCGTGCGGCTGGGTCATGTAGCCGCGCAGGCGGACTTCGCTCGGGAAGACCGGCTGCGTGCGCGCCTGCTGCACGTTTTTGGGCAGGTCAATCAGCACCGGCCCCGGCCGGCCCGTCTGCGCGATGTAGAACGCCTCTTTGACGATGCGCGGGATGTCGTTGATGTCGGTGATCAGGTAGCTGTGCTTCACTACCGGCAGAGTCATGCCGTAAATATCCGTCTCCTGGAATGCGCCCTTGCCGATCATGGCCTGCGGGACCTGGCCGGTGATGGCGATGAGCGGCACGGAATCCATGTAGGCGTCGGCGATGCCGGAGACGAGGTTCGTGGCGCCGGGCCCGCTGGTGGCCATGCAGACGCCCGCCCGGCCCGTCGCGCGCCCGTACCCGTCGGCGGCGAAGGCGCCCCCCTGCTCATGCCGCGGCAGGACGGTGCGAATCTGCTTGCTCCGCGTCAGCGCCTGGTGGATTTCCATGCTCGCCCCGCCAGGATAGGCGAAGATTGTGTCCACGCCTTCCCGCTCGAGGCAGGCCACGAGGATTTCGCTGCCGGACATCGTGGGGCCGAGTTCCACGCTTTTGGCAGCCGGGGCGGTCTTGGTCGGTTCTGCTGTTTTGCTCATAACTGTATGTTTGCGTTTAGGGCTGGCAGCCGCAGGCATGAAAAAACCCACGACTGTTTGCCAGCCGTGGGTTCTTGTCGAAATCGGGTTCAGCTTCGACAAGCGCTCACGGCGTCGCTAACTACGACGACGACCAGTGCAACTTGTCGAGTATTCACTAACATCGGGCGCAATATAGGAAAAGGCGGCGCAGGCGTCAAGCCCCCGGCATCAAGAAAACGCAAGCGGAATCACGGAGTGCGCCCGTCCTCGGGCGGTCGCTCTCGGGTTTCGGCTTGCGGGCTTCTTTCGGGCTTCGGCCTGCGGATTCGGCGGACTCGGCCACGGCGACCGTGACCTCGGTGGCCTGCGCGTGCTTGAGAATGTTGGTTCCTGCAGCCTGGCTATGTCCTCGCGGGAGCGCTCGCCCAGCATCATGACGAAGGTGAGGTTGGAACCGACGTCATTGTGGACGTCCCTGGCGATGCGGGCGCGCTCTTCGAGGGCGGCCTCGCGCTAGGCCTTTTTATGGAGGATGGCAGTCTGGACGGCGACGCGGCGGCTCAGGCTGAGTTGGCGCTTAGTTAAGGCATCATCACGCAACCCTCTGTGCTCCAGCAGGTTACACATAAGCTTGTGGCGTGTTGCCACGGCCAGATTACGGCGAGCCCCCGGTGTATCTCCCATGTGGGTCGACCCCACGCGTGTCCGGTTATAAGTCGGGCAGCAGCAACTGTTTAGGGCCAAGCGCAGCTTCATCTTGGGGACCGAGAGCATGAAAGAGCTCTGCCACAGGGGTTTTCTCGAACACGCT
>DATKNZ010000203.1:0-8448 GCA_035541055.1 Candidatus Acidiferrum sp.
CCCCGTGACCTCACCGTAGTACCTCTAATAGGCTATTAGAGGTACTACGGTGAGGTCACGGGGAGGATACGGTGTAGTGACGGGGTGGTAAGCGGGAAGAGGCGGCACAATCCCTGCATTTTCTCAGAGCTGAGAAACCGCGGGCGGGTCGGCCGAATGTATGCCTAGTCGAGGGTCGAGTCGGGCTCGCAAGTCATTGGAAATACGCACCATGCTGATCCTGGCGGCTTGTTTGTGGGAGTGCTGGAGGGTTAAGATAGGCGGGTGTTTGCGCCCTGGCACCTGCCGCTGCTGTTCCTGAGGGGATTGGCGGGGGGGTTCGTGGATTCCATAGCCGGCGGCGGGGGATTGATCACGCTCCCGGTGGTGCTGAGCTTTGGATTGAGCCCGGCACAGGCCCTGGGAACGAATAAGCTGCAGTCCACCTGCGGCTCGGGGAGCGCGGCGTGGCATTTCACCCGGGCTGGGACCGTCCGGCTCAGGGATTGCACACGGGATGCCTGGCGGCAACGTGCAGTGGGTTGCGGGGCTGAGCCTGGGCATCGGCCAGGTGCTGGGCGCCCGGATCGGCTCCCGGATGGTCATCCGGCGCGGCACCCGGTTCATTCGGCCCATATTTCTTACGGTTGTGCTGGCGCTGGCGTTGAAGCTCCTCTACGGGGCCTACGCAGAAGAGTTTTAACGCAAAGACGCAAAGGGGCAAAGGCGCGAAGGCTTTGAGTCCATGACCCGGGTGGTCGGCACGACCGGGGATGGGGGTCTTCTCCACTTTGCGTCTTTGCTCCCTTGCGCCTTTGCGTTGAATTCCGAGTGCATGGTTACGGCTGGAGGCTGCGCTTCGATGGCAGGGCGCACAAATTTGCTCTGGCTTTGCACAAATTGTGCCGGGTATGGTGTCTATCCGTTTGAACATGAGTATGCCGAAACCGAAGGCTCCGGAGCAGGTTGTCCGCAAGCCCGTGAAACCGCTTGCAGGGCCGACGCCTGTGGCGCAGCCCTTGACTGTTCCGCCCCTTTTCCGCCGACTGGACTGGATCGCCCTGGCCATCACGTTCGGCGTGGTCTGGACCGTCTATCTGCTGACGCTGGCGCCGGAACTGACGCTCGAGGACTCCGGCGAGTTGGTCACGGGCGCCTTTTACGCCGGGATTCCGCACCCGCCGGGCTATCCGGTCTGGTCCATTTATAGCTGGCTTTGGACCACGCTGCTGCCGATCGGCAACATGGCGTGGCGCGTGTCGGTGGGGCAGGCGTTCTCGGGGGCGGTGGCTTGCGGGCTGCTCTCGCTGATGGTTTCGCGCGGCAGCAGCATGTTCGTGGAGGGGATCGAGGAACTCAAGGGCATAACGGGAAAATGGGAAAGCGCCATCTGCCTGGTGTCGGGCGTGGCGGCGGGGTTGCTCCTGGGCCTGGACGGGTTCATGTGGAAGGAATCGGTGGTGGTGAACCGCATTGCGGTGACCAGCGTGCCGTGGTTCCTGTCGGTGCTCCTGTGCCTGATGCGGTGGATTTACGCGCCGCACCAGATGCGGTATGCCTACTTTGCGGCGTTCCTGTTCGGCCTGTGCATCACGCTGCACCAAAGCCTCATCGTGGCGGCGCTGGGCATCGAGGTGGCCCTCACGGCGGGCAACCCCCGGCTCGGGCGCGACGTCTTCCTGGGCAACTTCCTGGTTTACCTGCTGGATTACTTGGTGCTGGCCGTCACGCACGACCATATCTTCCACAATCTCGGCAAGGAGGGGATGCTGGTCATCTTCAACCTCGTGGGCTGGGGTTCACTGGCGGCGGGCATCTGGCTGGCGATCAAGACGAAAGGGGTGGGCACCTACTGGAAGCCCATCGGGATCATGTTCCTCCTCTGGTGCCTTGGAGTGTCCTTCTACTTCTACATGGCGCTGTCGGGCATGAGCAACCCGCCGATGCAGTGGGGTTATCCGCGCACGGTCGAGGGCTTCTTCCATGCCATCAGCCGCGGGCAATACGAGCAGCCCAGCCCCACCGACCTGTTCAAGGAGCCCTTCCGCTTTGTGAGCCAGCTCGGCATGGTGATCAACGGCGCCGCCGAGGAGTTTAACTGGGTGTACCTGTTCATCGCGCTGGTGCCCTTCGTGTTCTTCTTCAAGATGCAAAAGCGCGAGCGCGCCTGGATCATCGCGCTCTCGGCGATGTATGTGTTCGTCGGGGGGCTCCTGATCATCCTGCTCAACCCGTCGCTGGACAAGGCGTCGGCTGACCTGAACAAGGTGTTCCTGTGCTCGTCGCACACGATTGTGGCCTGCCTCATCGGCTACGGTTTGGCCCTGACGGCCGCCTTCATGGCCACTCATTACCAGAAGTTCCGGCTGTGGGGCCTGGCCGGGGCGATCGTGGCTGTCGTGCTGGCGGTGGTATTCCTATGGGATACCACGGGCAAGCACTACTTCGGCCCGGGCGGGCCGCTCGATGCGCTGAGCCCTTCGGAGCTGTGCCACTGGATAGGCCAGGCTTTCGCGAAGAACCAGTATGGGCTGCCGATCTACGCCGCTCTGCTGCTGGTCGTCCTGTCCCTGGCGTTCGTGTTCGCGCTCGTGCTCTACCGGCAGCGGGGGCCGCTGCTCATCACGCTGGGCATCTTTGCCGCCATGCCGCTCTGCTCCGGCCTGGCACACTGGAAGGCCAGCGACCAGCGCAATCACTGGTTCGGCTACTGGTTCGGCCACGACATGTTCACGCCGCCCTTCAAAGGCAAGGACGGCAAGCCGCTCTACCCGGAAATGACCAAGGACGCGGTGCTGTTCGGGGGCACGGACCCGGGCCGTTTCTGCCCGACCTACACCATCTTCTGCGAGAGCTTCACGCCGCACGACTGCCAACCGCCGCTGGATCAGCACTTCGATCGCCGGGATGTCTATATCATCACGCAGAACGCCCTGGCCGACGGCACTTACCTTTGCTACATCCGCGCCCATTACGATCGCAGCACGCAGATTGACCCGCCGTTCTTCAGCGAGTTGGTCCGGACGGCCTGCAAGGACAAGGAATACCAGACGAACCTGCTGGCCAAGGCGGTGGAGCCGCTGGACCGGTTCTTCACCAACCTGGGCGCGCATATCGAGAAGCGCCGCCGCACTTACACTTCCTGGTTTACGGAGGGCACCTTCACGGACCTGGACGGTTTCGCCGCCAAGCTGCGGCCCAGCGCGCAGCAGGACCCGCTCTCGAAGTGGCTCTATGACAACCTGAGCCCGGACACCCAGAAGCTGCTCACGAGCAACGGGGATTCCAAGGGCCTGCGCACCGCGCTGGCCCACGACCTCAACGCGCTGCTCGAGCGCGAACTTCAAATCAAGGAGCGCCTTAACGCCAAGAAGCAGGAGAAGGACGCCGTGGACCAGGACATCGCGGACGGCAGCACGTCCGAGAAGCTGCACCGCGACCAGGAACGGCTGGCGAAGGAGATTGCCGACTTGTCCAAAACCGGGCCCCTCTACGAGCCCGAGCGCTTCAAGCAGGTGCCGCTCAGCGAGTACCTGACTGACTTCATCAAGCAAGACCCGGAGAGCTGGACGCGTATCCGCCTGAACCGGCTGCTCCTCGAGGCCGCTTACCCGAAGCAAATCGCCAAGAGCCTGGGCGGGGTCTATCCCGACCGCGAGATTTACACGCCCACGCCGGACGACTCGCAGCGCTGCTTCCAGGAATACATGGCCGATGCCTCCCGCCGCATGCAGCAGAACCAGCTCAAGCCGGGGGAGGACGTCAAGCTGGTGGACAACCGGGTGCAGGTGTCGGGCCAGGTCGCCGTGATGAATATCAATGGCCTCCTGACCAAGGTCATCTTCGACCACAACCCCAAGAACGAGTTCTTCGTCGAGGAAAGCTTCCCGCTGGACTGGATGTATCCCTACGAGACGCCATTTGGGATCATCATGAAGGTTAACCGCCAGCCGCTGCCGACCCTGACGGATGACATCCTGGACCGGGATCACGAGTTCTGGAAGCAGTTCTCGAAGCGGTTGACCGGGGACGTGGTGGACTACGACACACCGGTGAAGCAGATCTGCGATTGGATTGAGAAGACTTACCTGCGCTGGGACTTAACCGGGTTCACGGGGGACCGCAAGTTCCTGCATGATGACGATGCCCAGAAGTCGTTCTCAAAGCTGCGCAGCTCGATTGGCGGCGTTTACGCCTGGCGCCTGACGCAGGCCCCGGCGGAATATCGCCCGAAGTCCAATGCCGAGTATCAGCGGCTGCTGCGCGAGGCCGATTTCACCTTCCGGCAGGCCTTTGCCTTCTGCCCTTACAGCCCGGAAGCGGTGTTCCGGTATTGCCAGCTCTTGCTGCAGCTCCGCCGGTTCGACGACGCCGAGTTGGTTGCCGAGACCTGCCTCAAGCTGGACCCGTACAACGGCCAGGTGCGCGGGCTGGTGGACAGCATCAAGCAGTATAAGCGCGAGTCAGCCGGAGGAGACCCGTTCCGCGGCAACATGTTGAAGGCGGAGGACGAGCTGCACCGGAATCCCAATGACTTCCAGGCGGCGTTCGACCTTGCCGGCAGCTACCTGAGCATGCAGCAAACCAACCAGGCGCTGGCGGTGCTGGAGCATGTGCGCGAGAACCCGAAGGTGGACACCGCGGCGCTGCGCAGCCTCATCCAGGCTTACGAGAGCTTTGGAAATGCCGAGGGGCTTCAAAAGACGGTCGAGAAGCTGGAGGCGCTGGTGCACCGCGATCCCGCCAACCTGCAGGCCAAGCTCGACCTTGCCGAAGGATACCGCGCCCTCCATAAGCCGGCGGAGGCGAGCAAGGAGTTGGACGATGTGCTCGCCAGCCCGAAGGCGAATCCGACGGCGATCCTGGGCGCCGCCTCGACCTACGCCGCCTTGAACAACGCCCCGCGCCTGGAGGCCGCGCTCGAGAAGCTGACGAGCCTCATGCCCAGCAGCCCGGAAGCGTGGTATGACCTGGCGGTAGTGCGGGCCGGCATCGGCAAACCGAACGAAGGGCTCGCGGCACTGAAGAAGTGCCTGGATCTCAATACCCAGCGCCTGCAGCATGACCCCAAGGCCAGCAACCTGCTCGTGAATGCCCGCAAGGAGCCGCGCTTCGCCGCACTCCAGCGGATGCCGGAGTTCCAGAAGCTCATTTCCCAGTAGCTGGGTACCGCGGGGGGCGAGGGCCGCCCGTTATTTCCGCTTGTAAGTGCCCATCAGCTCGGCGTGGGCCAATACGTGCCCCTCCATGGCCCGTTCAACAACCGTCTTGGCCGCACCCGGTTTGAGGTCCAGCGCGGAATCGAGCGCATAAAGCTTGAAGTAGTAGCGGTGCGGCTTCCCGGGTGGCGGACAAGGCCCGCCGTAGCCGAGGTGCCGGAAGTCGTTCAGTCCCTGGCGGGCGCCGGCGGCGACGTATTGGCTCTTGGGCACGTCTTCCGGCAGCTCGGTCGCCGTCCCCGGCAGGTCGTACAGCACCCAGTGCACCCACGTGCCGGCCGGCGCGTCCGGGTCATCGGCAATCAGGGCCAGAGCCTTGGCGCCGGCGGGCACGCCGCTCCACTTGAAAGGCGGTGACACGTTCTTGTCGTCGCAGGTGTATTTCGCGGGAATGGGCCCGCCCTCGTTGAATGCGCTGCTGGTTAATTGCATAGGTTCCTTTTCCTTGCTCGGTCGCGCCGCTGCGTGGGCCACCAGCCCAGCAACCGCGCAGCACCCAACCACTGCTCCGATGCGTGTCCCCAGGTTCATTCCTGCACGCGCACGAACGTTTTCACCGCCTGGTTGCCGGCGGCCATGGCCTGGAAGAGCTCGGGCAGCTCGCTCAGCGAGCACTCGCGGTCCACGAAATCATCGGCCCGCACGACGCCGGCCTCGATGTATTCCAGTGCGCGCCGGACCGTGCGCGGGGTGTGGTGAAAGCTGGCCAGCAGCGTCAGGTTCGAATAATGGATGAGGCCGGTGTCCAGAGACGCCTGCGTGCCCTTGGGACAGCCGCCAAAGAAGTTGACCGTGCCGCCTTTGCGCACGAGCCGCACCGCCGCTTCCCACGTCTCCGGCTTGCCCACGGCCTCGATGACGACATCAAATACGTCGCCCGGCGGCAGGGCCGCTTCGACCGTTGCCTGGCGGCTCACGCTGTGAACCGCGCTCGCGCCCAGGCGCCGGGCTGTCTCCAGCCGCGCCTTGCCGCGCCCGGCGACCGTCACCGCGCATCGCATCGAGGCGGCTAGGGCCACGAACATCAGGCCGATGGGCCCCGAGCCGATCACCAGCACCCGTTGGCCGGCCCGCAAACGCGTGTCCTCGATTCCATTGACCACACAGGCGAGCGGCTCGACCAGCGCGGCGTCGCGGAACGCCGTTTCGGGCTTGAGCCGGAGCAGGTTCTTCTGCACAAGCCGGGCAGGGACGACAATGGACCTGGCGTAAGCGCCGTTGAGGAACAGCAGGTCCTCGCACAGGTTTTCCTGCCGGTTACGGCAGTAGAAGCACTCGCCGCACGGCGCGGAGTTGGCCGCCACGACGCGATCCCCGACGTTCCAGCCCGATACCTGTGGTGCGACTTCCGAGATCACCCCGGCGAACTCGTGTCCGAATTTCGCGGGAGGGATGATCATCTTCGCGTGGTAGCCGCGCTTGAAGACCTTCAAGTCGGTGCCGCACGTGAGCGCCGCCTCGATGCGGATTCGCACCTCGCCCGGCTGCAACGGCTGCAGCGCGACATTTTCCACGCGAATCTGCTCTTTCCCGTGAAGGACAGCGGCTCTCATACCTCGGCTCTGGTAACGTTACACGCTTGCCGCTGTCAAGCCAACCTTTTCTGCCGCTGCTGTCTCTAGTCGAGCAAGCCTCCGGCTTGCTTCGCCGGCCCTGCAGGCTGATGCCCCGCTGGGATGCACGCGGCGAGCTGGAAGCTTGCCCGGACAGCCGCAAGCCGGAGGCTTACGCTACTACGCGTGGGCAAACTCCCTTACACCGGCCCGGTCAGCATCACCCGCCTCCCCTGCACTCGCACCTGCGCCCGCGCCAGGGCCGCCACGCAGCGCGGATACAGCTCATGCTCGGCGGCCTGGATCCGCTGTTGCAGCGTCTCGGGCGTGTCGTCATCCAGCACCGGGACGGCCTGCTGCCCGATGATCGGCCCGCCGTCCACGCTGGCATCCACGAAATGGACCGTGCAGCCGGTGACCTTCACCCCGTGGTTCAATGCCTGCTTCCACGCCTCCAGTCCGGGGAAGGCCGGCAGCAAGGAAGGATGGATATTGATGATCCTGCCCTCGAAGGCGCGCAGGAACTCGCCTTTGAGGACCCGCATGAACCCTGCCAGCACGATAAGGTCAACTTCCGCCTCGCGCAGCTTCGCGATATAGCTCAGCTCGCCCTCCTCGTCCAACTTCGTGCGGAACTTGCCTGGGGACAGGTAGGCGGCGGCGAGATGGCGCGCGCGCGCGCGCTCCAGGATGCCGGCCTCCGGGACATCGCTCACCACCAGCGCGATCTGTGCGGGCACGCGCCCATCGGCACAGGCTTGGGCGATGGCGACAAAGTTCGACCCCTTGCCTGAGCCGAGCACGCCGATTCGAAATACACGCTCACCGGTCACCCGGCTGTGTTACACGCGCACCAGTCTTCTCCACAAGCCCAAAGCCGTTTCCGAGTATTGACCACGGGGCGCCGCCACCGGACCGCGAGCCGTCCTCGGCTCGCGATCCGCAGAAAACCCTTGCGCCGCGGGGCCGCGGCTGCTTCATTATCAGCAGTTCCGGGCGCATATGGCGGAATTGGCAGACGCGCTACTTTGAGGTGGTAGTGGAGTAATCCGTGCAGGTTCAAGTCCTGCTATGCGCACCAACTTTCCTTGCTTCTCGGCCCCTCTCGAAAGCCTTGATTTTACTGGTCCTCTTTGCGCTTTCGTGTTCATAACCGATTTAAGTTCTGTTCGTGCTGCTGAAGGCTCTCGGGCTCCCGATGCGACCAAAGGTAGTCTCGCACCTCCAGCGTCACCCGATCCTTCGGCCAGAGCGCCAACCTGGAAGAACGAGGCAAGCTGCCGCTGAGCCAGTTTGTGTATGAGCCGTGCCCGGATCGTTTACGCTGTCGCGCCGGACATTGTAATCTGCGGTTTCTGCTACACCATCAGACCGATCAACCGACCAGTGTGGCCGTTACCGCGTTGGTCAAGATCGTCGGAGGCACCGACTTCCAGTCAATCCGGAGCCAGTTGGCAAGGCTTTGGGCCGCTGCACACCGAGGCTTTTGTTTGGGCGCTGTGGCAACGCACCAGAGCCGCGCTGCTTGTGAGACTAACCGGATCGCTTTTGGAAAACGGTGGCTTGAGCAACACGCCCTCACGTCGGCTGCGACAACGCTCTCAGCCGGGCACGTTGGCGTGCAGCTCCTTCAGCCAGACCTCGGCCTCGGAATCGCTCGGCGCGCGCCAATCGCCGCGCGGGGAGAGCGAGCCGCC
>DATKNZ010000204.1:0-9471 GCA_035541055.1 Candidatus Acidiferrum sp.
GTCCGCCGCCAGTGCCTCGACCGGATTGATCGGCAGCGATTTCAGCGGCGTGATCTATGACGTGGATCCGGCTACCGGCGCTTGCACCAATCCACGGAGCACCGGCCTGAGCCAGGTGGCCGGGTTCACGGTCACGGCTGATGGCCAGCAGGGATACGCGCTCACCAGCTTCGGGAGCAGCCCACCCAACGCCTTGTTCGGCGTCAACCCCACAACCGGGGCCGCCGCATTTATCGGCAACACAGGCCTGAGCCTGATCGGGGAGGGCGACCTGTGCATCCGGCCCAGCGACGGCACCCTCTTCGCACTCTGGGATGCCATCGGCGCCCTGGACCTGTTCACTCTGAACCCGGCCACCGGTGCGGCCACCGTCATCGGGCCCGTCGGGTCGGCGACAGATTTCTCCGGACTGGCTTTCGCGCCGGATGGCTCGCTCTACGCTTTTGAGAATACGAGCCTCCTGGTCCGGTTGGACCCCGCGACGGGCGCCACCCTGGAGACAATCAACTTGTCCGGCCTCAGGGGGACAACCACAGGCACTGCCGGCCTGGCGTTTGCACCCGACGGCACGTTATACCTTGCCTGCGGCACCGACCCTGATTCGAGCCTTTATACCATTGACCCGAATACGGGTGCGGCCCAGTGGATCGGCCCGACAACCTACGGCGACGGCTACGGCTTGTCGTCGTTGACGTTTGTGCCCGAGCCCTCCGTGATGTCGTTGTTGTTGCCTGCCTTGGCGGCAGGCTGCCGGGCATTCCGGAAAAGCTGAAATGCTGATACCGGCATGCCAACCTGTGGACCCAAATGATGCTCAAGAATATCAGCAAGGCGCTTGCGATTAAGGGCGCCTGGATTGTCCCTGCCGTCTCGGCGTTCAGCCAGACGCTTACGTTCTCCGGCGCCAACACTCCCGCCGTCGGGCAAGTGCTCGTCGTGTCGGCGGACTTCAACCAGGATGGCAGGATGGACCTGGCGGCGGCCGACGGCAACGGCCAGGTGATCATCCTGACCAATAACGGCGCCGGCGGCTTCGGCTCGAACAGCGCCGTGCTTTTGGCCAAGCCGGCGGCTGCGCTGGTCGCGGCGGATGTGACGGGGGATGGCAGGGCCGATGTCATTACGGCGAGCACCCTCAATAGCAACGTGACCGTTTTCGCCAACAGCGGCAGCCAGGGCTTCATCGCCAGAAACGTTTTGACGCTGCCCTTTCAACCCAGCTCGATGACGGTGGCCGACGTCAACCTGGACGGCAAGCCGGACATTATCGTTGTCGGGACGACCAACGCCTATAATGCCGGCGGATTCCTCAACATCTACACGAACAGTGGCGCCGGCTTCGGCCTGTTCTCGAGCCAAAAGATTGGTGACAACCCGATCTGGGTCGTCGCCGGGGACTTCAACCACGACGGCAAGGTGGACGTTGCGATCAGCGATTACACCGACAACGCCATCCGGGTGCTGACCAATAACGGCGCGGGATTCGGCGGTTACTCGACCAACATCGTCACGGCCGGCGTGGGCAGCCTGACGGTGGCGGACCTGAACCGCGACGGAAAACTGGACCTGGCCTACCTTAATGGCGGCAACGGGACGCTAACGGTTTTGACCAACACCGGCAGCGGCTTTGCCACTTGCACCATGTTGGGAACGGGGCCAAGCCCGGCTCGCGTCATCGCCGCGGACCTCCATCATAACGATCAACCCGACCTGGTCTGCCTGGCCGGCGGCACGAACCTCATCGTCTTCGGCAACACCGGCGCCGGCTTCAACACCAACACAGTTGTGCTCACCGGTTTAGCCAGCGTGGCCCTCACGGCGGCGGATTTCAACAACGACGGCAGAGTGGATGTGGCGGTGGCCAACGGTAGCGATTACCTCCAGGTGTTCACGCAAACCACACCCTCCCCTTACGTTCTGGCGGGATTCACCTCAACCACGGTGCTGGCCGGACCGTATTACTTCAGCGCTTCGGCTTCCGTGGCCTCGGGCGACTTCAACAACGACGGCCGCCAGGACCTGGCGACGGCCAACCCGGAGGATTATCTCAACGTGCTCATCAACGGCGGCACCGGCACTTTCCCAACGCTCCTTCCCTCGCCGATGCTGGGCGCTACGCGGGTCGCGGTGGCGGATTTCAACAACGATGGCAGGCTGGACGTGATCGGGTCCGACGGTTCGGGGAATGTGGTCGTGCTGACCAACAACGGGAGCGGAGGTTTCGCCAGCAACAGCCTCGTCGTGCTGCCCGAAGCACCCGTCGCCCTGGCGGCCGCGGACTTCAACGGTGACGGCAAGGCCGATTTCGTCGCCGCCCTGACCCTGCACACCAGCGTGGTCGTGTATCGGAACACCGGCGCGGGAGCCTTCTCGTCGTTTGCCACCATCAACCTGCCGTTTCAGCCCAGCTACATGGCGGTGGCGGACGTGAACAATGATGCCCGGCCGGACATTGCCGTGGTGGGGACGACCAATGCACATGACGGCGGTGGGTTCCTCACCACCTACACCAACAACGGCGCCGGCTTCGGCCTCTTCTCGACGCAAAAGGTGGGCGACAACCCATTCTGGCTTGCCGCCGGTGACTTCAATCACGATGGCAAAGTGGACCTTGCCATTGGCGATTACACCGACAACGCCATCCGTGTCTTCACGAATAACGGGACCGGCTTTGGCGGCTACGCGACAAACCAGATCACGCCAGGCATCGCCAGCATGACGGCGGCGGACGTGAACAACGACGGAAAGCTCGACCTGGCGTACGTGAGTGGCGTCGGACCCATGTTGACGGTCTTGACCAACAACGGCAGCGGCTTTGGCCTGTTGGCAACGAGCACGCCCGGCCCCGGACCATCGTGCCTGATCGCCGCGGACCTGAAGAGCGACGGCAACCAGGAGCTGGTCTGTGCCAGTTTGAATACCAACACCCTGGCCATCTTCAGCCCCCTCTGGGTCATTCCCTCCGCTTCGCCCGTGCTCCACGTGTCGCTGGCCGGCCCCGACCTGGTGCTGACCTGGTCCTCGTTGTCATCCTTCGTCGTCCAGACCAACTCCGTGCTGGGCCCAGGCTGGAAGCAGTTCAACGGCACCATCGTCCCAACTAACGGCACCAACTTCAGCCTCACCACTCCGCTGCCGAGCGCTTCGCCCCTCTACTTCCGGTTGATTCTTTCGTCGGGGTAGATGCTCCAAGAGGGCTTTGCCGCCAACGGCTATCTATACGGCATGACGCAACGCGGCGGCCCCGCCAATGATGGCACCATCTTCAAAATCAGCCCCGCGGGCGGTTTAACAACTCTCATCACGTTCGCCAACACGAACGGCAACGCGCCTTCCGCCGGCCTGCTCCAGGCCAACGACGGGTATTTTTATGGCGTGACCCGGCTTGGCGGAAAATATAACCTGGGCACGCTTTTCCGTTTGGGTGGCGCTCCCAATTCAGGCCCGTCGCTATCCCTGTCGCTCAACAATACCAACATCATCATCCAGTGGACCAATAACCCGGCGAATTACACACTTCAGTTCACCTCCGGTCTCCCCTCCACCAATTGGACAACGGCACTGCCCCAGCCGACACTCGAGGGCAACGTCTATGGCTATACCAATTACATCAACGGCAACTCAGGCTTCTACAGGCTCATCCAGCCATCGGGTCGAATAAACTGATTCGCCCGGTGGCGCAGAGTGGTGCCGGGAAGCGCGGGGTGCACCATAGGAAATCTGTCAGAGTCGGGAACGAAGAGGAACGCGGGCGAGGAGAAGGGGCCCGAAGAACATACCTCTGATACATACCCGGGTTTGCGCGGGCGTACACGCTTTTCGGGGCCGGCAAAAATGGGCGTCGAGGGAGCGCTGGCCGGGGACAAAGGGCGGGTTTCAGCGGAGCACGGCTTCGAGCCCCTGCTTGCTCAGCAGCCCGGCCTTGAAGAATTTCTTGGCCAGGTCGCGCTGGCGCTCGCCAACGTGGTCGTTCTTGGTCTCGTTCATCCGCAGCGGCATCAGCTCCAGATTCGCAATCACATTGTCCAACTCGGGCACGACCGCCAGGGGAATGATGTGGTCCACAGACAGCTCGTCGCCTTTGTAAGGCCCCTTTCTGACCTTGGCGGCCCGGCCGCGTCGCATTTCAGCCAGGCCGGCGTCATCCAGGCAGCCCAGCTTGCCGGCGATGTCCAGGTTACGCAGCAGAGCGTCTTTGGTCAGTTTGGCGGCCTTGCTTTCGGTGTAGCCTGCCAGCGCCACCGCCCGGTCGAGGACCTTTTCAGGCTTCTCGCCTTCCTTGCGGGCTGTGTCCAGCCAGTACACCGCCTTCTGCACGCGGGGATTGGCCTCGCGGGAGCCGAGCGTGGCCAGCTTGGCCGGGGCGATGAGGCTGGCAATGTGCTGCGCGTAATCGGTTTGAGCCGCGAAGCCCAGATCTGCCACGAGCAGGCAGGTGAGCGCGGGGATAACGCGAAAAGGCGGGAGGTGTCGGGCAAGCCGGTTCACGCGGCGAAGCGTAGGCAAGGTGCTGTGCCAAGACCAGCAGAACTTGGAGTTTAAGCTGCCCCCGGACCACGAGCCGTCCCGATTGGCACTTAGTTAAGGCCTAAATCACTCAGGGATAGATGCTTACAGAGAACGCTTCATTCCGGCCTGTCCAGGGCCAATCGCGAGGCCCGTTCTCGTTCCAGATTCGTAACTGCCGCTCCTGGCGGCACTTTCGCATCTCCCCGCCCAACCGCACGATGCCCCCACCGTCACTACACCGTATCCTCCCCATATCCTCACCGTCGTACCTCTGCAAACTTTGCAGAGGTACGACGGTGAGGATACGGGGAGGATATGGTGTGGTGAGCGTGTGGTGACGGTGGAATTGGTGGGCGCTTTGGTGCGAGAGCCTGCTCGTTGGTTGAAGCCGGGCAAAATGAGGCCCTATTGCGTCTCAACCCGCGAAAAGCTATTCCCGACGACCACTCCGACCACCGTGCCCATCATTGCGCCGGCCACGAAGTCCGACAACCAGTGGATGGTCACGGAAACCCCAACGCCGACGTAGAAGGCATAGGCGATTGCCAGATACCCGAGCCAGCGGTGCTTCGGAGAGAGCCTGAAGACCGTCACCGCCATCGCAAAGGCGATGGTGGTATGGGAGGAAGGCCAACCCCAGAACACGCCGCCGCGCAGCAGGCCGAATTTGAACACGTGGCTCAGGTCGGCCCCGATGCCGTGTGGTGGGTGGGTGCGCCCGGTGATCGCCTTGTAGGCGGCGGCGATTGCCGCGCCGATGACCTCCGCCTGGGCGACCGCCCAGCCCATCAGCCAAAGCCGGGCACGATCGGGAAGGCCTCCGAGTGCGATAAGAGTCAGCGGCAGGACAATCGGCAAGAGGCCCCCGATGGCAACCGCGGGGAACATCCATTCACGCAAGGCCCGGCAGCGCGTGGAAAGAAAATACCGCCAGTCGAATCCGGATGCCACGAGGGCGGCTGTGATGGTGATTGCGCCCAGGTGCCACAGGATCATCCGTCCCTTGAAGCACCCCGCCATGTTCCCAGGCAGAGCCCAAAGGAATAGCTTCTCAGGTTTCATTGATGCGAACCCAGGGAAGACATCTCACTGCCGCCCTACTGCCCCCTCCCGCGGCCTGCGGCCACCCTCTCCCCCTCCGAGGGAGAGAGGGAAGGGGTGAGGCGGACTTGGCGGCAGTCTCGATGCACCCTGCTTGCCTCGGCGAAGCGTCCGCCGTTACTTGCCCGTCCCTTCGCCGGCGGCGGCGTCTTCCTGCTGCTCGCTGATGACGGGGGCAATGGCTTGCAGCTTGTCGCCTTCGGCCAGGTCGATGAGCTTCACGCCTTGGGTGTCGCGACCCGCCTCGCGGATGTCTTTCACGAAGGTGCGGACCATTTGGCCGCCGGCGGTGATGAGCATGATTTCGTCGGTCTCGCGCACGGCCAGGGCGCCTACGACGCCGCCCGTCCTTTCCGTGACCTTCATCGTAATGCGTCCCTTGCCGCCGCGCGATTGCTTGCGCACACCGCTCTCGGCCTGAACCAGGTATTCGTCGAAAGGCGTGCGCTTGCCGATGCCGTTCTCGCCGGCGACCAGGAGCATGGCGTCGGGAATGACCACTGCTAGCGCGACTACCCGGTCGCCTTGCCCAAGAGTGATTCCCTTTACCCCGGCGGCGGCCCGACCCATGGAGCGGACGTCGGACTCGCTGAACCGTATGCTCATGCCGTCGTGCGTAATGAGCACGACGTCGTCGCCCGGGTCCTTTACGTCGTTGTTCTCAACGATGCTGCCGCGGGTGAGCTTCACCTCGATGAGCGTGTCACCCGAGTCAACGCCGATGGCGATGATGCCGCCCTTGCGCACGTTGGCGAAGTCCTCGAGCGGCGTCTTCTTAACGGTACCCTGCTGCGTTGCGAAGAAGAGGCAGCCCGGCTGCTGCCAGGTGGCATCTTCTTTGTTTGGGCCGTTTTTGGCCTCGATGCGGATGAGGGCGGCAATGGTCTCGCCGGTCTTCAACTCCAGCAGGTTGGCGATGCTGCGGCCCTTGGCGGCACGGCCCATGTCGGGAATCTCGTGCACCCGCTCGACATAGACGCGGCCGGTATTGGTGAAGAACATCAGGTGGTCGTGCGTGCCGGCGGTGAACAGGTGCTCGATGAAGTCCTTGTCCTCCTGCGTGTCGCCCTCGCGGGTGACCATGCCGATGACGCCCTTGCCGCCGCGGCGCTGCGAGCGGTAGGAGCTGATGTTGGTGCGCTTGATCAGGCCGGAGTGCGTGATTGTGATTATGACGCCCTCGTTGGCGATGAGGTCTTCGATGGCAATCTCGCCTTCGTCCGGCACGAGGTCGGTCATGCGGGGCGTGGCATACTTCTCTTTGATCGCCTGCAGCTCGGACTTAATGATAGCCAGCACGCGCTCTTCCTTGGCGAGGATGTCCAACAGGTCTTTGATCTTCGCCAGGAGCTCGCGGTACTCCGCTTTGACCTTGTCTATTTCCAGGCCCGTCAATTGGTAGAGGCGCAACTCGAGGATGGCATTGGCCTGGGCCTCGCTGAAAGAATAGCGCCCGCTGGTCAAGCGCGCCTCGCTGCGGATCAGGATGCCAATCTTCTCGACCTGCTGGCGGGTGAAGTCGAAGGCCAGCAGCTTGATCCGGGCCTCCTCGCGCGTGGCGGAGCTGCGGATGATGCGAATGAACTCGTCCAGGTTGGACAGCGCGATAAGGTAACCTTCGAGCGTTTCGGCGCGTTCCTCGGCCTTGCTCAGTTCGAACTTCGTGCGCCGGATGATCACCTCGCGCCGGTGCTCGATGTAGCAGGAGATCAGGTCCTTGAGCCCGAGCGTTTTCGGCCGGCCATGATCAATCGCCAGGGCGTTGACCGCGAAGCTCGTCTCGAGCGCCGTGTGCTTGTAGAGGTTGTTAATGACGACCTTCGGCAGGGCGTCCCGCTTGATCTCGATCACCACGCGTGTGTTCTCATCCGACTCGTCGCGGACGGCGGTGATATCGGTGATGATCTTCTCGTTCACCAGCTCGGCGATGCGCTCGACGAGCAGGGCGCGGTTCACGTTGTAGGGAATCTCGGTGATGACGATCTGCTCGCGGCCCCCCTTGAGTTCTTCCAGGCCCACCTTGCCGCGCACCTTGAGGCTGCCCCGGCCATCTTTAAAATACTCTTTGATGCCTTCCAGGCCGCAGATCATGCAGCCCGTGGGGAAGTCGGGGCCTTTGACGTGGTGCATCAACTCCTTAAGCGTGATGCCGGGGTTATCAATCTGCGCGCAGATGCCGTCAATAATCTCGCCCAGGTTGTGCGGCGGCATGTTCGTGGCCATGCCGACCGCAATGCCTGTCCCGCCGTTGACCAGCAAGTTCGGGAAGGCCGCGGGGAAGACGACCGGCTCGGTGAGCCGCTCGTCGTAGTTCGGGACAAAGTCCACCGTGTCTTTGTCCATGTCCTGCATCAGCGTGCCGCCCAGGGGGGTCAGGCGAGCCTCGGTGTAACGCATGGCCGCCGGGGGGTCGCCTTCTACCGAGCCGAAGTTGCCCTGCGGGTCAACCAGCCGCTCGCGCATCGCCCAGGGCTGGGCCATGTGCACCAGCGTCGGATAAATGACCGCCTCGCCGTGCGGGTGGTAATTGCCCGAGGTATCGCCGCAAATCTTGGCGCACTTCATGTGCTTCCTGGGCGGATACAGGCCCAGCTCGTGCATCGCGTAAAGGATGCGGCGCTGAGAAGGCTTCAGCCCGTCGCGCACGTCCGGCAGCGCGCGAGAGATGATCACGGACATCGAGTAGTCGAGGAAGGAGTTCTTGATCTCGTCGGCTACGTTGATCTTGGACAGCTTCTCGTTAGCCGCGAAGAGGGGTGTCGGGCCCGGCGCGGGAGTGTCGGGGGTGTTAGGTGGGGTGTCGTCAGGCATGGGCGGGATGGGAAAGATGGGTTGGGATGCTGGAGAACGGGAGTGTGGGCATCAACCAATTCAGATATCCAAATTCCGCACGTTCAGCGCGTTATCCTCGATGAACTGGCGGCGGGGCTCGACCTCCTCGCCCATGAGCTTGGTGAACATCTCCTCCGCCTCGACGGCATCGGTGAGATCAATGCGCAGCAGCTTGCGCCGCGCCGGGTTCATAGTCGTCTCGAACAGCTCCTTCGGGTTCATCTCGCCCAGGCCCTTGAAGCGCTTGATCGAGAGGCCGCGCCGGCCCACCTCCTTCACGCTAGAGAGAATCTCTGGAATCGAGAAGATAGGCTTGACCTGTTCCTTGTCGCCCTCGCCCTCGAGGATTTCGAACAGCGGCTGGTCCTGTGCCGAATAGTGTTCCACGCTCAGGCCCTTCTTCGCCAGCTTCGCGAGGAGCTCGGCCACGGCCTTGCTTTCGTGCAACTCGACGTGGCGGGCGCGGCGGCTGTGGCCGTTCCTGGGCTTCTCCACGAGGTCGGTGTCTGAGGATTCCTCGCCGAAGAGGCGCAGGTCGGGGTTGGCGTCGCCGAATTCCTCCAACTCCTGCTCAGTGTGGAAGTAGTGAACTGTCTCGTCGTTGCCGTCGCGCACTTTCACGAGATGACGAGGCAGCTCATGAGTCTGCGCATGGCGCTTCTCGACGTAGGTCGCGAAATCGCCCCCGTGCTTGCGCAGGGCGTTGGCGTATTTGTCCAGGGACTCCAGAAGCTCGAGGATTTCGGCAAGCTGCTTCTCGGTCAGCTCATTGCCATCGGCCACGTTCCGCAGGCGCACCTCGTCCGTCCCCAGCTCGATGAGAATCTTGTTAAGGCGCGAGTCGTCGTCCACGTACTCGACGCGCTTCTTGCGCGTGATCTGGTAGAGCGGCGGCTGGGCGATGTATACGAAGCCGCGCCGCACCAGCTCCGGCATCTGCCGGTAGAAGAACGTCAGCAGCAGGGTGCGGATGTGGGAGCCGTCCACGTCGGCATCGGTCATGATGATGATCTTGTGGTAGCGCAGCTT
>DATKNZ010000205.1:0-15578 GCA_035541055.1 Candidatus Acidiferrum sp.
GCGCGAACCGGCGCAGCTTTTGCATGGCGCCGAACTCTATCAGCCTGTTCTGCAGGATCTCATACGGCGGGTGCGGGTTATAGACCATCTGCCACTCGACATCGTGGCGCACGATCGGCGTGCCCCGCAGGCGCTTGAGGAGGCCGACTTGAATCTCGTGCGGCCCTAGCGCCAGCAGGCGGTCGAATCCCGCGGCAAAGCTCTCGACGTCCTCGCCCGGGAGCCCGGCGATCAGGTCGGCGTGGATATGCACGCCCGTCTCGTTCCGCAGAAAGCGCAGATTCTCTTCCAGCCGCTGCACGTTTTGGCGGCGGTGAATGAGCGACGCGGTCTGCTCATTATAGGTTTGCACCCCCACCTCGAATTGCAGCGCCCCCGGCGGGAAGCGGGCAATCACTTCTTTCAGGCTCTCGGGCAGGCGGTCGGGCACCATCTCGAAATGGAAGAAGTGGCCGGGTCGGTAGCGCTCCCGGCAGAACTCCAGGATCGCGCGGCTTGCGTTTGCATTCAGGTTGAAGGTGCGGTCCACGAACTTGAGCTGCTTCGGGCCCCGTTGCAGCAGGCGCTCCAAGGCGTCGAATAACGCCGGCAGGGGCACTTGTCGCACAGGAATGTCCAGCGACGACAGGCAGAACTCGCACGAGAACGGGCAGCCGCGCGAGGCCTCGACGTAGAGAATGCGGTGGGCGATGTCCTGCTCGCCGTAGAGATCGTAGGGCAAGGCGAGCTGTGAGAATTCAGGAAGGGCGGCGGGGATAAGCTTGCCGGCCGGCTTCTTTCCGGAAAGCAACTGCCCGCAGAGTTCCGCAAACGCGAGGTCGGCCTCACCGCTGATGACGTAGTCGGCCATCTGCACGATCGGCTGGCCTTCGGCCTCATAGCTCACCTCGGGCCCGCCCAGAATGACTGCCACCTCGGGCCGCACGCGCTTGAGGGTAGCGACCAGTTCCGTGGCCGGTCCCACGTTCCAGATGTAAACGCCCAGCCCGATGATCCTGGGATCCTGGGCGAGGAGCGCCTCGGCCACATCCACCGGCCGCTGGTTGATGTCAAACTCCAGCAGCGCGGCCCGGCTCCGCAGCGGGCCCAGGTTGGCCAGCAGATACCGGAGCCCGAACGCGGCGTGGATGTACTTGGCGTTAAGGGTCGTGAGAACGATTTCCGGCATCGCTCGGAATATAGCTAAGTCTTGCGGTGAATGCTGGCTTGCGGCAGATTCATTCCCGAACAATCCAAAGCTTATGTCGCTCGAATACGAACTCCAGAAGTTTCCCAAGGAGATCCAGTTAAAGGACGGCTCCAAGTGCAAACTGCGGCCTCTGCGCAAGGACGACGAGAAGGGCTTTCATGCGTTCTTCCAGGGAGTGCCGGAGGCGGAGCGCATGTTCATCAAGCATCGAGTGATGGACCTGCAGATCATCCGGGATTGGTGCCAGAACATTGACCTGGGCCGCAACCTGCCGCTGCTGGCGATCATGGACGGCAAGATCATCGGCGATGCCACGCTCCATCAGCAGCTTGGGGGCTGGAAGCGCCATGTTGGCCGAGTGAGCGTGCTGGTGCACCCGAAGTATCGCGGGCGCGGGCTGGCGCGCGCGCTGGTGGGGGAGATCGTCAGCATCGCCCGGCACCTGGGGCTGGAGAAGGTCGAAGCCGAGTTCATCGGCGAGCAGGACGCAGCGATCAAGATGTTTGCGCTGCTGGGGTTCAGCAACCTCGTCCGGCTGCCCGACTATGTGAAGGATATGCAGGCCATCTCCCACGACTACGTCCTCATGGGGCTGGACCTGAAGACCGATGAGGAATACGCGGGGATGGGATGACTCCGCCGGAGGTATGCCCGAACTGCGGGGCCGAGGTCCCGCCCAAAGCGCGGGCCTGCCCCGAATGCGGCGCGGATGAGCATACCGGCTGGTCGGAGGACGCGCGAACGGACGGGCTGGACCTGCCGGACGAGCACTTCGATTACAACGACTTTGTCAAACGGGAGTTCAGCAGCCCGGGCCCTGTTCCGCGCGGGATCCACTGGTTCTGGTGGGTGGTCGCCTTGCTGCTAGCGGCGGCCTTTATAGTCTGGTGGCTGCGATGAGCGCCGCGCCGCGGCTCGTGTCGCTGGACGCCCTGCGCGGCTTCGACATGTTCTGGATCATGGGGGGTGACTATGTCGTGCGCTCACTTCCCGCCATCCACGACTCTCCGTTCACTAGGGCCCTGGCCGCCCAGATGCAGCACTGCGAATGGGCCGGGTTCCATTTCTACGACTTCATCTTCCCGTTGTTTGTCTTCATCGTGGGCGTGTCGCTGGTGTTCTCGATAAGCCGCCTGCTGGAAAGCGCGGGGCGGGCCGCGGCGATGCGGCGCATCCTTATCCGCTCCGTGCTGCTGTTCCTGCTCGGGACCTTCTACATGGGAGGCCTGGCTGATGGCTTCAGGGGCGTTTACCTGGCCGGGGTGTTGCAACGGATTGCCGGAGCCTACTTCTTTGCGGCGCTGATCTTCTGCTTCTGCGGGTGGCGCGCAATGGTGGGGATTTGCGTGGCACTGCTTGTGGGTTACTGGGCCCTGATGACCTTCGTGCCCGTGCCGGGTCTCGAAGCGCCGTCCCTGGCCGAGCCTGGGCTTAACCTGGCGCACTATATTGACGAGCTTTACCTGCCGGGCCAGAGGTTCGAAGGCACCCTCCTCAGCACCATGCCCGCGGTGGCCAACTGCCTGATCGGCGTTTTTGCCGGCTTGCTGCTCCGCAGCAATCGGGTGCCCGGCCAGCGCAAGGTGTACTGGCTCCTTGCCGCCGGCGCGTTGAGCCTCGGGGCTGGGTTCGTCTGGTCTCGGGAATTCCCCATCATCAAGCTCCTTTGGACCTCGACCTATGTGCTGGTGGCCTGCGGCTGGAGCGCCATCCTCCTGGCGGTTTTTTACCAAGTCATTGAGCTCTGGCAACTCCGCGCCTGGGCGCTGCCGTTTGTCTGGATCGGCATGAATGCCATCACCCTCTACCTGGTGGCCGGCCTGGTGAACTTCCACCGCCTGGCCGGTCGCTTCGTGGGCGGAGATGTCCATGCCGCTCTGGCGCGCTATGGCGATCTGGTGACGGCGCTCGTGACCCTGGGGCTGGTTTTCTGCATCGCCCGCTTTCTCTACCGGCGCCAGATATTCCTGAGGCTGTAAGCGCGGGCTCCGGCTTGATCGGCGCGCCCCGGCATTCTATCCTGCGAGACTGTTATGGAATCCTCCAGCGCTCGATTCCGGCGACTCGAAGCCGGGAAGATCATCGAGACGGTCAAAGCGCTGCACGACCGCATCGAGGAGCGCTTTCCCGGGTCCGGCCTGGGCAAGGTGATTGCCGAGTTGCAGCAGGTCGCTGAGGAAACTGTGGCCCGCACCCGCTGGATTCAGCAGCCGCACCTGCTGCTCCGCTGCGTCGCCGTGTTGCTGAGCCTGGGCATCCTGGTCCTGCTGGCCTTCCTCGTGGCCCACATCCGGCAATTCAACTTCGATGACTTCACCAACTCCGTGCAGGCGCTGGACTCCAGCATCGGCTCGGTCGTCTTCGTCGGCGCGGCCATCCTGTTCTTCCTGAACTGGGAGCACCGGATCAAGCGGGACCGCGCTTTGAAGGCCATCCACGAACTCCGGGCGCTGGCCCATATCGTGGACATGCATCAACTGACCAAGGACCCTGAAAGCTACGCTGGCCATTCGAGCCACACCTCCCAGATCCGCAAGCGCCGGATGACGCCCTTCGACCTGAACCGCTACCTGGACTATTGCAGCGACGCCCTGGCGCTGATCAGCAAGATCGCCGCCTTGTACGTGCAGGGCTTTCAGGATCCTATCCTGCTCGACGCCGTGGACGATGTCGAAGACCTCACGGCGGGCTTTTCCCGCAAGATCTGGCAGAAGATCACCATTTTGGACAACCTGCGCCGGGCACTGCACGGCGGCAGCGCCCCGGAGAGCGTGGGAGGACCCTCCGAAGACGTGTCCGGCCTGGTGTAAAGCCGTTCCCGGGATCGTGGCGAGCGGCTAAGCCGCTGGCTGGCAGCCACTTGCATTCGATACCGAGGCTCGCGGGCCGCTTAACACCCACCTTGGCGGCGTTTCCACGGCGATACCAGGCTGCATAGCCGGTGATTGCCCGGTGTATCTCCCATGTGGGTCGAACCACATGGGAGATACACAGGGGAAACACCGGGAAAGCGCCGGGAAGAAGGGGGGTAGCCGGGGCCGGGCACGGCGGACTTTGGCGGTACCGCCGGAGCCTCCGGGCTGGGGAAATAAAGGGTTGGCGTTTGGAGCGGGGCTATGCTAAATACCACGTCCGCTTCCACTTGGAGCGGTGTAACGTTAACGAACTGAACAGCCATACGATTTATGTCACAGCATCGGAGTCTGCGCGCGGCTGCCACGCTGGGCGGCAAGCGGAATGTCCTTAAGCGCTTCGAGCGCATTGAACTGCTCAAAAAACGCGGCGAGTGGAAAGAAGGCAGCCGCATCACCGGTCTGCGGAAGACCAAGAAGGAAGCCTGAGGCAGTGCGGAATGCGGAGTGCGGAGCGCGGAGTGCAGAGTTTGCCCCGCCGCATGATCGCGGCACGACGCCTCCGCCAGCCCGGTTGATTGCGCACCCCGACTTCCACATTCCGCCCCCCGCACGCGTATGGTGCGCTTGCAGAAATTCCTGGCGGACGCCGGGGTGGCCTCGCGCCGGGCGGGCGAGCAACTGATGCTGGCCGGCCGGGTGGCCGTCAACGGCGAGGCCGCGCAGGAATTAGGGCGGAAGATAGATCCGGAGCACGACCGGGTCACGGTTGACGGCAGACCCATCCGGGTCAAACGCAAGCTTTACCTCGCCCTGAACAAGCCGCGGGGCTTGGTCTGCTCACACAAGGACGAGCACCAGCGCCCGACGATTTACGAGTTGCTGCCCAGGGAGTGGCAGCACCTGCACTCCGTGGGCCGCCTGGACTACAACAGTGAAGGCTTGCTTTTCCTGACCAATGATGGTGAATTCAGCTTGCGCCTGACCCACCCGCGCTACGGAGTCCGCAAGAAATACGTGGCGACCGTGGAGGGGCGGGTCGAGGCCGAGATGCTGGGCCGCTTCGTGCACGGCGTGTATCACCAGGGCGAACGGCTCAAGGCGGAAAAGGCAAGAATTCTCTCGGCCGGCCATGCGAAGAGCGTGGTGGAGCTGGAACTCGCCGAAGGCAAGTACCGCGAAGTGCGGCGGCTCTTCGAGGCCGAGGGCAAAACAGTGAAACGGTTGCAGCGAATCCAGATCGGCCGGATCGGGCTGGGCGAGCTCAAGCCGGGGCGATGGCGAACATTGACAGAACCAGAGATTAAATCTTTACTGAGCTGAGTTATGAAACTGAACCATTGGTTAGTGATCGGGGCCATGCTTTCAACCAGCCTGTTGGCGCAACAGGCAACCAATACCGCCCCCGAGGCGCCGGCCACGCCTGCGCCCACGCTGGCGCCCGCCCCCACAGGAACCAACGCCCCCGCGGCCAAAACGGCGAAGAAGAAGTCGGGCAAGAAGAAGTCCGGCAAGCAGTCTGAGAAGCAGGGCGCCAAGAAGACCGAAAGCGCCGCCAAGGCGAAGAAGCCCGCCGCGAGCAAGCCGGCCCCGCCAGAGCTGAAGACCACCCCGCTGCTGGCCGGGCCAGCCATCGTGGTAGCCAGTAATGTCAACGTCCGCGGCCAGGCCAAGCTCAAGAGCGAGGTCGTGACCCACATTACGAAGGGCGACACCGTCACCGTGCTGGAGGAGCTTGTGAACAACAACTCCGGGCCGGAGGAGCCCTCGGCCTGGGCGAAGATCTCCCTGCCGCCCGGCGCCCATGCCTGGGTCAATGCGGGTTTCATCACCAACTCCGCCGTTCGGCCCAAAAAACTCAACGTGCGCAGCGGGCCGGGCGAGAACTACAGCGTGATCGGCCTCCTGCAGAAGGGTGACGCGGTGAAGGAGATCAAGACCAAGGGCGACTGGACCGAGATCGAACCGCCGGCCGGAGCGTATGCGTTCGTGGCCGCGCAATTCCTCAGCCAGGAGAAGTCCGAGCTGGCTGCGGCTACGACTCCAGCGCCCACGCCCGCTCCCACGCCCACGGCCCCGCCGACCACCCCGGCGCCGACGGCCGTCACACCGCCGCCGACTACGCCGCCACCCCCGCCGGAACCTACTCCGACGCCCTCGGCTGTTGCCACCGCGCCCAGCGTCGCCCCGCCGCCGACCGAGGCCCCATCCGTGCCGACGCCGCCCGCGCCCCCACCCAAGCCCGCGCCGGCGGAAACGGCAGCGGTGATGCCGCCCGTCACCACACCCGCCGTGCCGGCCCCCGCCGAGACGGCCGTTCCGGAAGAACCGCCACCGCCTCGCATCGTCGAGCGCGAAGGCATCGTGCGCGGCATGACCAGCATCCAGGCCCCGTCTCGGTTCGTGCTCATCAGCCCCGATAACCGGAAGGACATTGACTACCTTTACACTCCCTCGACCAACCTGGACCTCCGGCGCTACAAAGGCTTGCGCATCATCGTGACCGGCGAAGAAGGCATTGACGAACGCTGGGGAAATACCCCTGTCCTGACGATCCACGAGATACACGTCGTCCAGTAATGCCGCCCGCCAATCTTATTGACGGTCGGATCATTGCCAGGCAACTGCAGGACGAATTGGCCCAGCGCATCGCTTCGTTAAAGGCGCGCGGCGTGCAGCCGGGTCTCGCCTTCGTACGCGTGGGCGAGGACCCCGCCTCGAAAGTCTATGTCGGCCGCAAGGAAAAGACCTGCGGCGACCTGGGCATAAAGTCCGAGACCCATGTCCTGCCGGAGACCGCCAGCGAACGCGAGTTGCTCGCCCTGCTGGACCGGTTGAACGCCGACGCTCGTGTCCACGGCATCCTCGTCCAGGCGCCCGTGCCGGCGCATATTCGCAGCACGGTAGTTTACTCGACTGTGCTGCCGCAGAAGGACGTGGATGGGTTCCATCCCGTGAACGTCGGCAAACTCATGCTCGGCGACCCGAGCGGGTTTCTGCCCTGCACGCCCGCGGGTATCCGCGAACTGCTGGTGCGGTCCGGGGTCAGCCTCTCCGGCGCCGAAGTCGTCGTGCTCGGGCGGGGCAACATCGTCGGCAAGCCTATGGCCGCGATGCTCTGCCAGAAAGCCAAATACGCTAACGCCACGGTGACCCTTTGCCACTCGGCCACGCGAGATATCCCGGCGCACTGCCGGCGGGCCGACATCCTGATCGCAGCGATGGGCGTGCCGGAGTTCGTCAAGGCCGACATGGTCAGGCCGGGGAGCGTCGTAGTAGATGTCGGCGTCAACCGCGTGCCCGACCCCGGGGCCAAAGGCGGCACGCGCCTGGTGGGCGATGTGGATTTTGCCGGCGTGCAGCTCATCGCCGGGCGGATCACCCCGAACCCGGGCGGCGTCGGCCCCATGACCATTGCCATGCTGATGCACAACACCGTCCGCGCGGCGGAAGCTGCTGCCGCCTGACTCTTTCAATCCTCCTATGCAACCGACCCGCATCTTACCCGACCTCCAATGCTCGCTGCTCTGCGAAGAAATCCGGCAGGAGTCCAACGGCAACTTCTTCCTCATCGGAGTGCTCAACTTCATTCGCGTGCCGCAGTTGCCGGTGGTTGCCTTCAAGCTGAGCCTGTTCAACCGGTGGACGGCGGGCGTGGGGCAGTTTACGGAGGTGGACCGGCTGATCGCGCCGGACCAGACCACGGTGCTGCGCAAAGGCGAGGTGAAGTTCGTGTTGCAGGATGCGGGCCACAACGCCACGACTTTCACGATGTTCAACCAGGTGGAGTTCAAAGTAGCGGGCATCTACTACATCGAGGTCCTGGTGGATGACGTGATGAAAGTGCGCTACCCGGTGCCGGTCATCCACACGCCGCCGCCAAATCCGCCGGCGCCCGGCCAACCACAGCCGCCTAAAGCACAATCGTAGCTATCCAGGTAGCGTAAGCCTCCGGCTGGCGAACGTCCCAACAATCCTCTGGCTTGTTTGGATAACGCGCTGGTTGCGGCAACCCAGAGAGTTGCCGGGACGGGCGCAAGCCCGAGGCTTACGCTACTACCTGAGTCCACCGAAGCACAAACATCCGCGACAAGACCCGGGTGACTTGCTATCTTCACGCCCGATACCGGCCGTATCCGGCCAGCTATGGACTCACCGGCAAGCAAACCAGCTTTCGCGTGGCAGCCGCTGACGCCGCGAGGCGTGGCCGCTTTCGGGCACGCAAGCTGCGGGCGCCTGCTGGCGGTGCAGATGATCTTCGCGCTCTTCGCCGCTGCCATACTGGTGTGGTTTCTGAGCACCGCCTGGTTCCCGACGATCGCCCAGGCCATCACCCAACTGCCGGCGACCGGGGAAATTCGCGGCGGCAAGCTCCGCTGGGACGGAGCCTCGCCGACCGACCTGGCGGAAGGCCGCTTTCTGGCATTCACGGTGGACCTGCAGCACGAAGGCAAGGCGCGTTCGCCAGCGCACATACAGGTTGAATTCGGGCGGTCGGACTACCAGGTCTTTTCTCTGCTCGGGTTCGTGCAGGGCTCATATCCCCCGGACAGGGTTATGCCGTTCAACCGGGAGTACCTCGTCCCCTGGTGGGGCGCCTGGAGGCCGGCCCTGCTCGGGATGGCCGCTTTGGGCGGCGTGGTCAGCCTGATGATCATCTGGGCCGTGCTGGCGACAGCCTACGCGCTTCCCGTCTGGATTGCGGGCTTCTTCGCCAACCGTGACTTGAGCCTGCGCGGCAGTTGGTGCCTGGCAGGCGCGGCATTGATGCCGGGCGCTCTGCTGATGTCGGCGGCCGTGTTCCTGTATGGAGTCGGCGCCTTCGGTCTCGTCGAGTTGGCCATGCTCGCCGCCGTGCACCTGGCGATTGGCTGGCTCTACCTCGCCCTCTCGGTGCGGCGGCTCCCGCCGGTCACGGCGGCTGCGGGTGTAAAGGAGAATCCGTTCAACACGCAGGCTCCGGCGCCGAAGTGACCGTAGGAAAAACCCGAAATCCGGAGCCCGAAATCCGAGAGCCAATTGCCGGATTAACCACAGAGAGCGCAAAGAACGCAGAGAGGAACGCCGAGAGGAGAGAACCGGCCTGTTTCTCTGCGCACTTTGTGCTCTTTGTGGTTATCCAGGCCTTTCGCCAGCGGCTCTCGGGGCTGGGCGCTCGCTCCTCCGTCGGCGGCGTTCGCGCACTTGCATTCCGCCCGGCTGGGCTCATCTTAGTCAGACCAAACGCACCGGCACGGGCCGGGCGCCTTGAACCTGGAAACACACATCAATACAACTATGGCTCTCGAAAATGCTCCTGATCTGACTAAGCGACCGCCCCGCAGCCCCCGCGTGCGCCTGGGCGGGTATGTGATCCTCCCTCGCATGCTTGATAAAGGCCGCGCCACCATCGCCGGCAAACAAGGCGAATACCACTTCAACTGCCCGATGGACCAACGGCTCCTCGGCTTTATTGGCATCGAGGCGGAGCCGCTCAAGAAGCAACTGGCTGCCGGCAAGAGCGATGGCGAAATCCTACAGTGGATCGAGAAGAACGGTAAGCACAAGCGCTCCGAGTCGGAGATCGCCGCCTGGTCGGCCCACGCCGAGCAGCGCGCCCCCGCGGACACCGAGTCCCGCGAATTCTTCCACGCCAACCATGCCAAGGTCGCGCCCAAGCGAGAGGACATCTCCACCTGGTTCGACCTTCTCGACGTGGACGATCACGTGAGCTTCGGCGGGAAGGCTTAAGGAAGAGAAGCGGGAGTTGGTACCCCGGCTAGGACTTGAACCTAGAACCAATTGATTAAGAGTCAACTGCTCTACCAATTGAGCTACCGAGGCAACCTTTCGGTAGTTTGCATCATCTACACCTAAAGGCAAGCGGTTTCAGGGCCTCAGCCGGGAAGCGACGCCGGCTGGCGGCGTGGCTTGGACTCGTGTTCGCGGCGGGTCCGCTCGCCTTGGGCCTGGCGGCGGCGGGGGCGCTGGGCAACGACGGCTCCGGCCTGACGTTCTGCTGCTCGCCCAGCAACGATCTATACCTCGCCCTGGGCAAGCCAAGCGTGCCGCGATACGAGAGCCCCGCAGCGGCCATACAGCATGCTGCGCCCGATTCGGCCGTGCTGCTGCTGGCAGACGGCTACCCGGCGCAAACCACCGCCACCCAGCCCAGCGACTTTGCCTCGGCTGAGGCAAAAGGGCTGCGCCTGTTCATCGAATACCCGGCCAGCGTTCCCGGCCTGGAAGTCGGCGCCCCACGTCCAACGGTCTGGGAACGGCTCGTGGTGTCCTCCGACCAGTTCCAGCCGGGGTTGCCGCGGATGCGGCTGCTGGCGGCGCACGATTGCCGTTTCGTGCCCGTGAGCGGCATCTGTACCACGCCCTCCGCCAAAGGCGAAACCCGCGCCACCTATCCGCCGGCCGGCCCCCCTTCTGTGGACCTCGTCGTGGCGCGGGTAGCAGGCTACGACACGGCCATTTACGGCCTTCCGGACAAGGATGTCTTCCCTGTCCTGTTCGAGGTGCACGGGCGCAAGTGGATCGTGGCGACGACGAAGCTGAGTGGCTTCGTCACTGGCCGTTACGCGCCGGCCCGGGATTGGCTCTTGATCTGGGAACGGATTCTCGCCGAGCTGTGCCCCGACCATCCTGTCCATTTGCAGGCAAGGCCCCTGGTGCACGCGGCGTGGGCCGCGGACGAGCGGCTGCCGCGCCGTTTTCAGCGCCAGGCCTTTGCCGCGGCGGCGAACTGGTTCGCGCACTCCCATCTGCTGGTGCATCCCTCCGAAAAGGACCAACTCTACCAGGCACTGGCCCGCAACGAGGAGACCACGGCCGCGCCCCGCCTGGACGCCCCTGAAGGCGACGGCTCGCTCGGCATCCTGGAGGGCTACGCCTCGGGGATACGCTGGGACGGCACCCAGGTCCGCCGCCTGCCGTTGCGCTCGGACTGCAATGCCGAGACCGCCATGGTGCTGGCGCTGGACGGCCGGCTGAACCGGCACCGGCCCAACTCGCTCATCGCCAGCAACCTGCTGGACTTCATCTACTTCACGTCCGGCACCTGCGCCGGCCCGCGCGCTGATCCCCAGCACGGGGCCTTCGGGCTGATTGGCTGGGGCGACATCTCCCCCGCCTGGCTGGTCGCCAGCTACGGCGACGACGATGCGCGCGTGATGCTGTCCACCGCTGTCGTCGCCGCCAGCCTTGGCACCGACCGGTGGGACCAGCGCCTGATGCGGGCGTTGCTGGCGAACCTGCGCACCACGGGCAAGCTCGGCTTTCGCGGCGACCGCCTCGACCTGCCGGACCTGGAGAAGAACGGCTGGAAACATTACTACGAGGGCGAACTGGTGGACTACTCGCCGCACTTCGAGTCGTACCTATGGGCGTGCTATCTCTGGGCCTATCACCAGACCGGCTATGCACCCTTCCTCGAACGCGCGCTCACAGCCATCGGCATGACCATGAAGGTCTATCCCGATCAGTGGCGATGGCGAAGCAACCTGGAGCGCGCCCGCATGCTGCTGTGCCTGGCGTGGATGGTCCGGGTGGAAGACACTCCCGAGCACCGCGAATGGCTGCGCAAGGTCGCCGGCGACCTGGCCGCCCAACAGCGTCCCTCGGGCTCCATCTACGAGCGATCCGACCGCGTTCAGAGCGGCTTCTTCCAGGCCCCGCAGCGCAACGAGGACTACGGCACAGGTGAAACCCCGCTCATCCAGGAGAACGGCGACCCGGTGAGCGACCAGCTTTACACCACCGGCTTCGCGCTGCTGGGTCTGCACGAAGCCGTAGGCGCGACCGGCGATCGGCAGCTCAAAGCCGCCGAGGACAAGCTGGCGGAGTATCTCTGCCGGATTCAGACGCGCTCGGAGCGGCTGCCTTACCTGAGCGGCACATGGTTCCGCGCCTTCGACGACCGGCGCTGGGAAGCCTGGGCCAGCTCGGCGGACATCGGCTGGGGCGCGTGGTCCCTGGAAAGCGGCTGGGGCCAGGCATGGACCGCCGCCGTGCTGGCCTTGCGCGAGCAGCGAACAACCGTTTGGGAATACACCGCGCACAGCCACGCCAAGAACTACTTCGCCGCGCTCGTGGCCCAAACGGGACTGGTCGGCTCAGGGCCGTAGGGTGGCCTCCCAGGGCCGGATTCGCTCGGTTCCAACAAGCAGGCTCTCGGAATGAAGCCCCCCTGCGCGCGCTCACCCCTCCGTCACCACACCGTATAATCGCCGTATAATCACCGTAGTACCTCTAATAGGCTATTAGAGGTACTACGGTGTGTATACGGCGAGGATACGGTGTGGTGACGGAGAGGGGAGGGTGCGGGTGGGGAAGGCGATGGGTAAGTGTCCCTGGCATAGGCCGTTACGAATCTGGTGTGAGATCGGGCCTTGCGCCTGGGCATGGGCAGACCGGAGTAGTGTACGCTGCAAGTGCCTGTTTCTGAATGTCTTACGCTCTAAGTAAGCGCCATTATGAGCTGTCCCCGGCTCGCAGCGCCTGGTGGGCTGCCGTTGTGAGCGGGGGGCACGGCTGGCGGCAGGTTGCTCGCCTACACCCCTGAGCGCATCCAGGGCAGCCTTTTCCACCAGGCAGTCCCGGTCGTTTGCGCCGCCAGCGCGCGAAAGCTCCGGTGCAGCCGCCAGCTCGCCCAGCCCACGCAAAGCCCGCACACCAGCAACTGCACAATAACCCAGGCGGAGAACGCAAACACGTCGGTGACGTTGCGCGGGTAGCCGAATATTCGGCGGGAGAGCTCACCGCACCACATCACACCAAACCAGCAAATCCACGGCAGCAAGCCGGCGTTCCAGGCGGTTATGAAAGTGGCTCGGGCGCCCGTTGTCTGCGCCAGGCCCTCGTAAACACCAATCCGCGCCAGACAATAAGCCTGGACCGGGGCCACCGCCACCAGGCAAACCGCCAGTTGCCAGAAGTCGCCCGATGTGAACTTGTCCCAGCCTCCATTCTCGCTGAAGTAACACGCCCCGATGAACAGATCGAGCGCCACCAGGGCCAGGACGGCGCGGCCAAAGCGCCGCCATAGGATGATCATGCACCCGGCCACCACCTCACGCGTTTTGACCGGGGTGCATAACAGCAGTTCCAGCGCGCCGGAGTGCTTATCGTCCGCCAGGCGGCGCGGGGCCTGGAGGGCGATCCAAACGCACAGCACGTAGTGACTGAGGATGGTCCACAGGACAACGGTGCCCGCGTCAGGCCAGCGCTTGGGTATCAGCGCATGCGCGATGGCCGAGGCGAGCGCGACCCCGAGGATAATCCCCCAGAGCACACGACCCTGGAGGCGGTCCCGGCCTTCCAGCCAGCCCACAGGATTCCGGTCCATCATGCGCGAGCGCCAAGCCTGGCGAACGGGGGCGCTGCCCCTGGCCCATCGCTCCAGCCGCTCGTTCCACTGCATCCGGCCCGGTCTGCCCGGCAGGTCGCGCCAGGAGTTGCGGGTGCGCCGGACCGCGATAGCGAGGCAGACCCAGGCCAGCGCGTGCATAATGCCCAGGTTCAGCCACGGCTCCCAGTGCCGGGTGCTGAGCAAGCCCGCCATGCACCACTGCAGGCAGTACGGAGGACACAACGCCCAGAAACCTATCGCCGCCGCGCCCCTGACGCGCAGCATCTCCCCCAAGAGCGGCACCCCGAGGGAAAGGAAGAAGAGAGTCCCTACCGTGCCGGCGAGGGCCGAACGGCCACTGACGGACAGCGCCGAGGCGCATGTGCCCAATGCCAGCGAAAAGAACATCACATTGACCAGGCCCAGCGCGACACTCGCAACCTGCTCCAGGTTCACGCCCCCCATCAGCATCGGCAGCGCCGCCACGGGCAGAAGCGCCGTCAAATCAAACACGATCCGCAGCGAAGCCGCGGCCATCTTGCCCAGCACCACGTCATAGCTGTGCAGGTCTGTGAGGAACAGCAGGCCGAGAGTGCCCTGGCGCCGCTCGGCGCTCAGGCAATCGGCGGTAGTCAGGGGCCCCGCCAGCAGGGCGTAAATCATGCTCACCCAGCTCAGGCAGGAAAAAAGCTCACGCCCCAGGAGGTTCAACACCCGAAATCGGCCCAGGATCACGATAAGGAACGCGAACAGCGCCAGGCCCACCGTCATGGCCATCACCCGCCGTGACCAGGTCCTCGACTGGTGGGCGGCGACCCGCAGTTCGCGGTCGGCGATAGGCAGGAACGGCACGGCAACATTAGACACCAGCGCGAAGGGACAGTCACGTCACCGGAACCGCGCCGATGAATACCGCCGCCCCCAAACGCGTCTGCACCCGGATGCACACAGAGATGCTTTCCCGCCGCCGCCTGCTCTCCCACCTTGGCCTGGGCGCCGCCTCGGGCACGTTGGCCGCCGCATTGTCGGCGAGCGCCGCCGAACCCGGCCCGCAGCGGCCGTCGCCCCACGCGCTAAACGTCCAGGACTTCGGGGCTGTGGGCGATGGGCTGAAAGACAATACCCAGGCCTTCACCGCCGCCATGCGGGCAGCGGCCCAGACCGGCAACTACGCCGTCTTCGTGCCTCGCGGGAGTTACCTGGTGAAGGGCACGCTCGAGGTCCCGGCCAACGTCAGGCTCGAAGGCGTGTTCAACGCGCCGTCGGGGCGCAATGCGCACGACGGCAGCATCCTGCTGGCGGTGGCCGGCGCGGGCGATCCCCAGGGCAAGCCGTTCATCACCTTGCAGCGAAGCTGCACGCTCAGCGGACTCACCATCTTCTATCCCGAACAGAAGATGAAGAACCCGCCCATCGCCTACCCATGGACCATTCGCGGCCAAGGGGACAACATCTCGCTGCTGAACGTGCTGCTGGTCAACCCCTACCAGGCGGTGGACTTCGGCACGCTCTCCGCCGGGCGGCACTTCATCAATGGGCTCTACGGCCAGCCGCTCTATCGCGGGCTGTTCATAGACCAGTGCCTGGACGTCGGACGCATTGCCAACGTGCACTTCTGGGATTTCTGGGGCGGCTGGGAGGGAGACTTGGCCGCCTTTACCCGCGCGCAGGGTGAGGCGTTTATCCTGGGCCGCACGGACTGGGAATTCCTCACCAACTGCTTCTGCATCGGCTACCACATTGGCTACCACTTCGTGCAGAACGGGCCCGGGCCGGGCAATTGCCTGCTCACCCAGTGCGGCTCGGACATCGGGCCAACGGCGGTGCGCGTCGAGAACAGCCAGGCGCACGCGGGCATCTCGTTCGTCAACGGGCAGTTCATGGCGGGCATCGAGATCGCCCGGACCAACACCGGCCCGGTGAAGTTCACCGCTTGCGGCTTTTGGGGCATCCCCACCACGGACCACCACGCCGTGCTGGAGGGCACCGGCCACATCACCTTCAGCGCCTGCCACTTCATCGGCTGGGGCCAGCGCGACACCAACGCCTCGGCCATCCTCGCCCGTGCCGGCGGGTTAACCGTCACCGGCTGTGATTTCATGGATATAGGCAAGGCGCAGATCACGCTGGAGCCAGGGGTCGAGGCGGCCTTGATCTTCGGCAACCGGCTTCGCGGGAAAGAACAGATCACGAACCGCGCGGG
>DATKNZ010000206.1:0-22449 GCA_035541055.1 Candidatus Acidiferrum sp.
TTGTTCAGTCTGGAACACGGCTCTTGTGCTTATGGTTAGTCTCACCGAGATACCACTGACTGGAGAGCCGGATGCGGGAAATCCGCCAGTCCGGTTCGGAGGGAGGGGTGGCGCTAACCACGCCATCCCTACCCCTATCAGTCACGGCAAGTTACGCGTGACCTATGCAAATCACTTCGCCCCGCAGCCCACACCGCTTCACCCGCCGGCAGTTCCTCCGCGCCACGACCGTTTCCGCCGCGGCATTCCTGACGCTGCCGGCGGCAGTTCGCGGCTTGCGGGCCGGGACTTCCGCCAACGATAAGCTGAACCTGGCCGGCATCGGCATCGGGGGCCAGGGCGGGCACGACCTCGGGGAGATGGAAACCGAGAACATCGTAGCCCTATGCGACGTGGACCAGAATCACGCGGCGCACATTTTCAAGAAGTACCCAAGGGCGCGGCATTTCACCGATTACCGCCAAATGCTCGACGAGATGAAGGAGATTGACGGCGTGGTGATCGCAACGCCCGATCACCACCACGCCTTCGCCAGCATGGAGGCCATTCGGCGCGGCAAGCATGTGTACTGCGAAAAGCCGTTGACGCACTCGGTATGGGAAGCGCGGCGCGTGGCCCAGGCGGCGCGCGAGGCGAAGATTGCCACCCAAATGGGCAACCAGGGCCAGGCCTCCGAGCAAACGCGCCGGCTGTGCGAATACGTCTGGGGCGGGGCCATCGGCCGGGTGCACGAAGTGCATGTGTGGACCGACCGGCCATCGCGCGGCCTGTTCGAGGTGTACTGGCCGCAAGGCCTGGCGCGGCCCAAGGATACGCCGCCAGTGCCGGAGACATTGGATTGGGAGCTATGGCTCGGCCCGGCGCCGCAGCGGCCCTATAACCCGGCCTACCTGCCGTTCGTCTGGCGCGGTTGGTGGGATTTCGGCACGGGCGCCCTGGGCGACATCGGCTGCCACGCGATGGACCCGCTGTTTCGCGCGCTCAAGCTGGGAGCGCCCTCGAGCGTGCAGGCCGCCTCGACCCGCGTGAACGAGGAGACCTTCCCGCTCGGCTCGATGGTCACCTGGGAGTTCCCCGCGCGCCCGGCGCCGCCGCAGGCGATCAACCGCCATATCAAGGGCCTGTCCGGCGCGGCGGCGGGGGGCGTCGAAATGCCGCCTTGCAAGCTGGTGTGGTACGACGGGGGGCTGCGGCCGCCCCGGCCAGCGGGCCTGCCCGAAGGGACAAAAATGGGTGACAACGGACGGCTGCTGGTTGGGGAGAAGGGCTTCATCCTGGGCACGACGGTCTTCCCCGCCGCGCGCGCGGCCAGGGCAGAGAGAATACCTGCCATGCTCCGCCGCTCGGGCGGTCACTATGCCGAGTGGATCGCCGCGTGCAAAGGCGGCGAGCCCGCCGGGTCCAACTTCGATTGGGCTGGTCCGCTGACCGAGGCGGTGCTGCTGGGCAACGTCGCCCTGCGGGTGCAACTGCGGGAAGACCTGACCTTGAGCAAGCTGCTTTGGGACGCTTCGACCTTGAAATTCCGGAACCTGGCCGAGGCCGACCAGTTCCTTCGCCGCAACTACCGCGCGGGGTGGAGCCTTTAGCCGTAACCATGCAACCGGAATTCAACGCAAAGGCGCAAAGGAGCAAAGACGCAAAGCAGGTAAGGCCCCCTTCGAGGCCCCCGATAATGGCAACTAAACGGTTAGCTCCGAGGTCTTGGACTCAGACGTCCAAAACCTTTGCGCCTTCGCTCCTTTGCGCCTTTGCGTTAAAAGTCTTCTGCACAGGTACGGCTTTAGGTGGAGAAGCGTCGGTGACGCTTCCCCGCAATACGCACGGGCCACGGTCGAGCCGGCTCACGCCGCCTCGCGGATCATGTCCTCGCTGCCGTAGGGATTGGGAATCCGCAGCTTGCACTCCGGATCGTCGCGCCACTCGCCGTCCACGATGAATCGGTAAGAATGCTTGCCGGGGGCCAAAGGCACCGAGACTTCCCAGACCCCATCTTTGCTCTTGCGCATCGGGATTCCCCCCTTCTGCCAGTGGGTGAAGTCCCCCACGAGCAGGACGCTCGAAGCATCGTGCGCGGTGAATCGGAAGGTATGGCTCCTATTGGCCTTCGCCGTCCCGCTGGTATGCTGTTTTGTTTCCATGTTCGAGTGTTCCTCAGCGCCAGCGCGGTTAAAACTCCTTCTCGTTGCACCCGGGATTCCTCGCCCCGGATCCCTGCCGCGGACGACTTTAGAACACTTTACCATAAGCTGAAGACTGCATGTAAGCAAGGGCGCGGGGCAGCGAGGCGGGTGGGCCTCGTCCGGCCTGCCCTCTCGGCAGGCATCTGACAAAAGGTCCTGCGCCGCGTCCGCTTCGTCCTCGTTCTCGTCCTCCTCCCTCGATACGGCGCGTAAACCGAGGACGAGGAAGAGAACGAGGACGAAGCGGCAACCGCAGCCGTGTTTATGAGATGGCCTTTAGTGCCGCAGGCTCCGGTGGTAGATGCGCCACTCGAAGCCGTTCAGCCGAAACTGGGGAAAACCATTCGCGTGTGGCGCCGGCAAGCCGGAAATACGCATCGGCTGGAAGCCTTGGTCGTTCGTGACCTCTACGGAGCCATTGATGGGGCGGTTGGAGAAATTGATCAGCACCACAAACTCGTCGCTGCGGTCCGCGCGCATGAAGCTGACCAGGTCGGCTTCGTCCGAGTTGTGGAGCCAGACGACGCGGTCGTTGGTGAAGGCCGGGTATTCCCGGCGCAGACGGATCAGGTCCTTGTACACCTTGCGGAAGGGTGGCCGGTCCTTGGGATGCCAGAAGACGGGGAGCTTCTCGAACAGCGCCGGGTCGCCGGATTCCGTGGCATCGCCCACTTCCATACCGTTGTAGATGAGCGGCACGCCGTCGAGGGTGAACATGAGGGCGGAGGCGGCGAGGGCGCCGTTGCAGCCGAACCGGGCAATGGCGCGCGCCTCGTCGTGGTTATCCGAAAAGCGCATGTGGAGGCAGCCCGCGGGGAATTGCTTGCGGCTTTCCTCCCAGGAACGCTTCAGCTCGGACGCGGGCGCGCCGCGGAGCAGGACGTCGTTCAGCGCCGAGTGCAGGGGCCATGAATAATCCGCATCGAAGGCATTGGTCAGGAGCTCGGGCTTGCTGGCCTCGGCCAGCATGATGATGTCCGGCTTAACCTTCTCCAGCTCGGCGCGGGCCTGCTTCCAGAAATCGGTCGGCACCTCGTAGGCCACGTCGCAGCGGAAGCCGTCCACGTCGAACGTGGCGGGATCAACCCAGTGCTTCAGCATGGCGATCATGTACTCGCGCAGCCTGGGGTTCTGGTAATTCAAGCCGGCGACATCCGTCCATTCCTTTACGGGGGGTATGATCTTTCCGTGCGCGTCGTGTTTGTAGAACTCGGGGTGCGCCATCAGGACGCAGTCCCAGGCGGTGTGGTTGGCGACAATGTCTATGATGACCTTGAGCCCGCGCTTGTGGGCTTCCGCAACGAGGTGCTTGAAGTCCGCCTCGGTGCCGTAGTCGGGGTTGATGGCGTAGTAGTCGCGAACGGCGTAGGGGCTGCCGAGCGTGCCTTTGCGCATCTTTTCTCCTGAGGGCTGGATGGGCATGAGCCAGATGACGTTGACCCCGAGGTCCTTCAGTTCGTCCAGCCGGGCGGTAATGGCGTTGAAGTTGCCTGCCTGCGAGAAGTTGCGCGGGAACACCTCGTAGATGGTGCCGTCGCGAAGCCAGGCAGGGCTGGTGCGCGCCACTTTGGGCGACGCAGCAGCGGTTGGTGTGGTGGGGGCGCCCCGCTGGGCCGTGCGGCAGCCGGTGCCCAGGAATCCGAGCGCCAGCAGAGCACAGAGCACGGCCGCGCTTGCGGTAAGCCTTCTCAACGGGTGGTTGGTTAGGTGGTCGTTCATAAGGAATCCATCGCAGATCAGGTTATACAATTCATGTCTCTCGTGTCACGCTCGACGGCCTAAGGCAGCAGCTTCACGCGGTAATAGCGTTGCGTCGCTCCGGCCGGCGGCGCATCCGTGCACGAGAGCCAGAGCTGTGTTGGGCCGGCCGTGGTCAGGCCCCCCGACACGTTGCTCCACGCCAGGCCGGGCGCGCTCGCCCAAATCACCTGGTAGGAATGGCCGGGCATGGAAGCCCAGTTGATCGTGAAACCACCGGGGGCGGACTGTGGGCTGCCCAGAACGAACCCAAGCGCCGGTTCGAGGCGGTCGAGCGTGCCGTCGGCGTTGCTGTCGGCCAGCGCAGCCGTTGGAAGGAGCAGGAACCCACTGGGGCCGATGTCCGGGCCGGTGCTGGCCGGGCACGCAGCAGCCAGCACGCCGCCGTCGGCGGTCTGGTAGGCGGCGGCGCAGAGATAGATGTTCGTAGGCATGTATCCGAAGGCCGCGACAAGGTCTATCGTGCCTTCCATTGCGCCGGAGGTGGTGCCGGCCTTGAAGGCCTGAGCGGACGTGGGCGCGTTGTACCAGGCGATATAGGTGTTGAGGCTCTCGGTGGCGAGGTAGGGCTTGCTGGAGGCGACGGCCACCTTGCCCGTCTTGGCCCAGGGCGCGCTAGTGGTCGCGGCGGGCAGCAGTTGATCGCTGACGAAAATGAAGTGGTCGTTGGGGCCGTTGGTCCCGGGCGACCACGTGGCGACGTAGAGCGTGGTGCCACGCAACGCGCTGTAGAGCACCATGCTGTTGGAGGCCAGCAGGTAGCCGGGGTAACGGAACGTGCCATCGAGCACAAACGGCGGGTAGTTGGTGGGCGCGGCGGCCAGCGTGTTGGTGCACACCGTGGCGCTGGGCGTCGAGAAGCCGACGCTGTTGGAGCCGACGATGCAGTAGCAATGCGGAGTGTTTGCGGCAAGCCCGGTATCGGAATAGCTGGTGCCGGGAATCATCGCCAGGGGGGTGGCATCACGGTTGATGATATAGGAGGTGGCGCTTGCCGCGGCCGACCAGCTCAGGTTGATCTGATTCGTCTGCACCGGGGTAAGGGCCAGGCCCTGCGGCTGGGGAGGCGGTTGCGGCCCACTCACAGCCGACACGCTGAACCGGTAATCAATTCCCGCGCCGCCGTTATTATCCCAGGTATTGGAACTGTTGTGGAAATCGCAGTCCATCTCCGTAGCCGTGGCGAGAGCGGTGGTGGTGAACTCCCAACGGTTCGAGGCAGAGTTGAACGTCATGACTGGATCAGGGGAGACGACGGTGCTCCAGTTGTTCCATCCCAGGTGCAGATAAACGGGGCTGGCGCCGGCAATGGGCCCGCCGGTTGGGTAATAAAGCACCGTAACGGGGCTCGACTGAGTGACGGGAACGGGTTGAGCGCAGGCACGACCCACGCAGCCGTTGGTGTTCGCTGTCCCGCCCCCTCCGCCCGCATTAACGCCTACCCAAACATGCTGGATGGGCGACCTGTAACTGTTGCCCCGCGTATCCGTGGCCGCCACGTAGTAGTCCACGTAGGCATTTGTGATGCCCTGCACCTTCGCGTAGTAGTAGTCGGCGATGTACTGCGGGGTGACGCCGACGACCGGCGCGACGACGCGCTGGGTCATGTTGGACGTGGTCCAAGGCCCCGTGAGAGCGCCCCCGGCATACGTCTTGAATTGGTCGGAGGAGGGCGGGTTCGTGCCGTTGACACGCAGCAGCAGGCTGACGTTCGAGATGCCGGAGACGTCATAGGCGTAGGTCCAGACCCAGAAGTCGGAGTTCGACGCCACCACCGGCTTGTAGCCGTATTGGACGCCGAAGTTGGTGCCGCCAGGATTCCACGGATGCCGCTGAGGCGGGAAGATGGTGGGAGGAGTCGTGTCGGCGGCCGGGTTGCCTGAGAGAATGGCATTCACGTTGCGCACCGCGTTGGACTGGGCGACGACTGCCCGCTGGCACTCGTCCCCCGTGCAGCCGTAATAGACGAACCCGCTGTCGAGGCTCGCGAGGTAGTAATGCCAGCCCAACTCGACCGCATTGGGCGTGGTGCTGAAGCTGCCCGGGTCCCGCACCTGGTCAATGTCAGGCGTGATGCCGGCGACTTGCTGCGCCGTCTTGACCCGGTTCTCCGTGGCGATGATGACGCGCCAATTGTCCGCCTTGTCGCTCGTGCCGAGGCTGGGGTCCACCACGTTGTTCCCATTGCTCGAATAGCTTGGCGGCCAATGCCAGTTGATGAAAATGGGCGAGCCGAAGTCGCCATCGGCGAAGACCCAGCCGCCGTCTTCGACGTGCACGACGTCATTGGTATCCGGCGGGCTCTCGTGCAGGAACTGCTCGACCGTGCTGGGGTCGTAGCCGGCCCCGGCGGCCTGGCTGGCAAACTGGGACACCCATTCCATGTAGTAGGAATACCCGCCGCTCCAGGCATTGTCGCCGTCGTGCGCGAGCAGCACGATGGCGGGCTTGCCCGGGTTATTGCGCGCGGCGAGGTCGCTCATGAGTCCCAGGTCCCACGTGCTGTAGCTGTCGCGCCAGCTCAGGGCCTGGTCGCTCGGAATCACGATGATGCTCGAGTTGGTGCCGGTGCTGGGGTCCACGTAACGGGCGTAATGCGCCTGGAAGGCGAACGGCATGGCCGCCGTCGGCGAACAGCCGCGCTCGATCGAGATGCGCTTGTAGTTCGAGGCGCCCTGGGCCGGGTTCAACTGGTCTGCCAGGTTGGGAATATCGCAGTTCTCGCCGCCCGAGCCGAGCACGAGCGGGAAGTCGGCGCACGAACGCGTCAGGTGGTTATTGGCCACAACCGTCCAGGCGACGCCTACCTTCTTGAGGATGGGGATGATATGCTCGGAGAAGCAGGTCTCCGCCGGGAAGTAACCGCGCGAATCGGCAGGGTTGGTCCCCCAGAAGATCTCCATCTGGCGGCGGTGGATGCGCAGTTCCATCTCTAGTGTCTCGTCGCTGACCAGGGGCGCCAGGGCGTGATGGTAAGTGAAATTGACGAGGTCCATCCGTGGCTGGCCGCCACTGGTCGTCCACGTCCGGGCCTGTTGGTTGTAGGAGTTCCAGTTCCCCGCGTATCCGAGCTGGCCGTGGGAGCCGAGGCTCTGGACGTTTTCCATGAGCGCGCCGGAGTAGTTTACCTGCGCGCCGGAGTTGGCATAGCCGAGGATGCTGCTGAGCGCGTCGTGCGGGCGGCTCTGGTAGGCAGCGACTCGATCGGCCTCGCCGAAGATGGTCGAGAGCACTTCCGGGGAGGGATGAGGGCGCCCGGCGTTCTGTTGCTGGATCGTGTCCCAGGCCGCCTCGTAATGGTCGGTGCCCCAGTCCCGTCGGTCGGGCCAGTAGATTGGCTGGTGCAGGTGCCAGAGCCAGGTCGTGTGCACATTGGTTCCCGCAACTGCCGTCAATGGCAGGACCAGGCATGCCGCGTATGTCGAGGCGAGGCGGAGGAGGTTTACCCGCACTACAGCGCTTGTCACGGACATCGCCCGTACCTAAGCAGAACAGGGGCATTATTCAAGGCCCCTGCCGCCGCATGTTTGTGCGGTAGAAAATCCGCGCCTGCCTGTGCTAAGGTAGCCCTGAAGCAAAGCCGGGTGACGGTCGGTCAGCCACCCCAAAGGGCGGGAGCCGGCAGAGGCGACAGGCCACCAGCCGAGGCGTTGACTCGCCGCATCAGGCCGCTTATACCGATTGAATTAGAAGCCACGTTGCGCATGCGAGATCAACCTGCTCGGGTGAGCGGCGGGCATTAGCGTGTTCTGTCCTCCGGCCGTAAGCCTTCCCCTAAGTTTCAGCCTATGAAGATAAGGTTTGTCGGTTCCACTGGATCCATCAGCTTCGGCGTGGGATTGGTGTTCGCTGCCGTAGCCGCCGCCCGCGGCGAGGCCATGCTCGAACTGTTCCAGATGAAGTGGGCCGATCTGAGCCAGAAAATGCCCGAGCTGGCGGAGGCGGGATACACGAGCCTGTGGCTGCCGCCGCCCGCGAAAGGCGGCGGCTCGCTCTCGGTCGGCTACGATTTGTTCGACCCGTTCGACCTGGGCGACAAGAACCAGAACGGCACCGTCGCCACCAAATACGGCACGAAAGCCGACTTGCTGCAGATGGTGCAGATGGCGCACCGCTTCGGCATCCGTGTCTATTTCGACAACATAATGAACCACCGGCAGGGAGTGGTGCCCGGCTACGACGCCTACACTCCCACCAATTACTTTCCCGGGCTCTGGCCGCAGGACTTTCACCTGCAGACGACCACCAGCGGGAACCGGAATTGGTATGACGTGGAGAACTGGAGTGACCAGTACTACGTGCAAAACGAGCCGATCAACGGCCTGCTCGACCTGGCGCAGGAGCCGGGCACGATCAACTTCAACTACGGCAGCACTAAGTTCAGCCTGGGCACGAAGCCGGTCTTCATCCGCCAGCCCAGCAACCCGGAGTATTACATGGACACCAACACGGTCACGCTGGGGTCGTGGCCGGCCGGCAGCGCGCCAGGCTACAGTTGGTCGGGCGGCACCTCGCCGGGGTTTACATGGGGCGCGGGAGCCTGGCACGGCTTCAACGGGACCAACGGCCAGCCCGTGCCGGAGTTGGTGGAAACCTACCTGACCCGGGCGGCCATGTGGACGCTCTACACGACCAAGTGCGACGGCTTCCGGCTGGACGCGGTCAAGCACGTGCCGTCCCCCTTCTTCGGAGATTACTCCTCCAGTTGGCGGGGCTACGTGGGAGGCATCCAGGCCATGTTCGATTTCACCCACGGCTACGGCAACAACGTGATCAGCAACGGCTACGTGGAAGGCGACGACATGCGCAACAGTTGCTTCGACACCGAAGCGCCGCGCAACGATGCGATGCTTTTCGGCGAGCACCTTGGCCCGCCGCCAACCTACGGGGAATACATCAGCACGGGCATGCGGCTGTTGAACTCGCCTTTGCGCGACACCCTCAACAGCGCCCTGTCCGGCGGCGGCTCCCTGCCTTCGGGACTGGACCAGCGTGATTTCACTCCGTATGGCGGCGCCTTCAGCGCCGCCCAGGGCGTGCAGCTTGCCGAGGACCAGGACCATGCCCTCTGCTGTCCGACCCACCGCGAGATGCAGGACGCCTATTACTTCATGCACGAGGGCCTGCCGATGATCTACTCGGACAACTTCAACTGGGCGGGCAACCCGAGCGACCCGAACACGTTCCCACAAGCTCCGGGGACCGATTACCTGGGGCAGTATGGAGACAACTCGATGCCCGAGCTGTGCTACATCCATCACCAGATGGCCCGCGGCGGCACGCGCTCCCGCTGGAGCGACAGCCACATCGTGGCCTTCGAGCGCTACGATTACCGCGATGTGCAGACGTCCGACGCCTACGACGATCCCGATGCCACCGTCCTGCTGTTCGCGATGAACGCCACCTATAACAACCCCCAGGGCGACGTCCTGTTCGATGACGGCATTTCCCGCACCGCGGACGGCTACTACACGTGCTGGGAGAGCAACACCCCGTCCAAGGGCTACGGGTTGAACGTGGGGTTCCCGCCAGGGTCGGTCCTGTCGCAAATGGCCAGCACTTCTCCCGGCGGCGGCAACCTGCGCACGTGCCCCAAGCTCCTGGTGCATGCGGCCACGACCAATTACACAGACGCCTATAACAGCCGCAATGCCAGCGACCCGACCCAGCGGCTGATCTATGTTAACGCCCCGTCGCCATCGGGCGGCGGCGCCATTGAGCTGGTGGTTCCGGCAGGCGGCTGGGTCATGTACGGCTACCAGTGGCCGGAGCCGAGCCGCGCCAACCTTCTGACCAATGCCATCACCCTGCGCCAGGCTGGGGCCGCTGTGCCTTCCATGCTCGTCTATCGGCACGACGGCACGAACGGCGACCCCAATTTCAGTCCCATCTATCCCTTCAAGGTGCGGGGCAGCGTGGATACGAGCGGCAATGTGGTGCTGGCCCCCGGCGAAGGCCACGTCTCCAGCGTGACCAACTCCCAGGGCGTGCAGACCTTGTCCAACAGCTACGCCATCCTGATCCCGGTGGTAACCAACGCCCCGTTCGACATTGACGTCCGCTGCGACGCCTCCGCCTCCAACATCCTCGTGAAGCTCGATGGCGGTATGGACCTCAACAGCCAGATGAGGCTGGGCCCCACCACGGGCTTCGATCGCCGCGACAACCAGCCCGGCTACGTCAGCGACGTCTGGCTGGGCTATGAGCAGGCGACCAACCAGCTCCGCTATGGACCAGAGAAGTTCGGCGCCCGCGACGTCTCCCGCGACAACATCGTCTCCTTGGGCGCTGAGACCTATTACTACACCGTGGGCGTAAGCAATGACCTGGTGGTGCTCGGCTCCGGCAACGGCACCAACATCAACACAGATACCGCCACCTGGGTCTATCACGATCCCGCGGCTACAAACACCGTCGCCGGGGCGGAAACCGCGACCCAGCGTGTTCCGTATAACCCTGCCGCCGGCCAGTCGGCGGACATCTGGATCAAGTCGGGCTACCAGTTCCAGATTGACACCTGCTACATCTACTACACGACCGATGGCAGCAATCCCGAGGGCGCGTTCGGCGTCGGCAAGGGCACGACCCAGGTGGTGGAGGCCTTCTGGGTGGCGCACGACGTTTCCGACGGCACCATAGATTGGTGGAAGGGGACCATCCCCGGCTTCGGCGCGAGCACACAGGTCCGCTACAAGGTTGCGCTGTTCAAAGGCGGCTACGGCCCCATCGGCACCATATCCGACGCGGACAGCTCCAAGCTCTACGGCCTGACGCAGTTCGGCATCACCAACTTCAACCCGACCACCGCCACCGTCTGGCTCCACAACGATCTCAATACGAACAACACGGCGACCGGCCTTGCCAGCGGCTTCCATATCGTGCGCGCTCGTGCGTTCCTGCCGCGGAGCGGCAAGTCGGGCGTGTATAACACCTTCCTCCAGACCTTCTACTATGCCGGGGCATTGCCGGGCGGCGTGGTCGCTTACCCGCAGAGCGATGGCAGCACAATTACCAGCAGCAGCTACACCGTGGTAGTGCGTAGCGACAGCTCCGTCACGGAGGTGGATTACTGCATCACCGACGCCAACGGCCAGACCTGCGGCGTGGCCACGCCGGTCTCGCCCGATGCCACGTTGAGCCAAACCTATCCCGCTTACGGGCAGGAATACCGGTTCACCTATACTCCGGTCGCCACCAGCGGCACGGCTACGATCACGGTCAATCTCAAGGACGCCGCCGCGAGCGTTTACACCAATCGCTACACCACGCTCACCCGCACGATCAATGCCCAGGGGCCCGCAACGGTGCTGCAGATCAGCAGTCCGGCCACCAACGGCTCGGTGCTGATCCTCAACTCCAACGCCAGCTACACCATCCAGGCCTGCTTCACGCCGACCTTGACCACCAACGACGCCAGCCTGTTCAGCATTTACATCAACGGGCTGCTGCAACCCCGGGCCAGCTACATCCTGCGGCCCCCCGGTTCGGTCGCCGGCTGCCCCGGCATGCGCAACCTCCTGTATGTGTGGTCGCTCCCCATCTCCGGCTCCAATACCGTCCAGGTGGTCTTCACGAATGGCATTACGCTCAGCGACACACGCACCGTGGCGGTTGCCCGCATTGGCGACCCGACCGATTCCGATGGCGATGGAGTGCCGAACTGGATGGAGATTCTGGCCGGGACCAACCCCTACGACCCGACCTCCTTCTTCCACATCACAGACCTTGTGGCAGGCACCCCGCTCGAGCTGGTCTGGTCCAGCGTCCCCGGCAAGAACTACCAGGTATGGGCAACGACCAACCTGGACGAGCCCATGGCCCCGATACCCGAGGCCGTTATGCCCGCTGATCCGAGCAACGCGGTGACCCGGTGGTTTGATATCACACCGGACGCCACGAACCGCTATTACCGAATCCAGGCGCTGCCCTGAGGGCGCCCTGCGCAAAGACCAACCGGGAATCCTTTGAACCTGCCAATTATGAGAACCCAGGATTGTGGAACAGCGGCACGAGGGAACATCCAACATCCAACATCCAACATCCAACATCCAATGCCGGGCAGGGCGCGGCGCCTTGGATGTTGGAGGTTGGAGGTTGGATGTTGGATGTTCCCCCCTGCCCGCCTTGTCACCCTGGCTTTCCTGTGCCTTGCCCCCGCCCGCCCATCCTTCGCCGTCCTCGCCAACGCCTGGCACATTCCCGACAACACGAACGACCTGGGGCTCAATATGCGCAGCCCCGAGTTCGAGGTGGGCAGCAACACCACCGTCACCGTTTACAGCGGGCTGCAGAAGTACAACAACTCCTATGGCACGGCCAACCAGACCGGCGGCACGCTCTACTACAAAGGAGTAACGCAAGGCACCTGGAGCACTACCGCGCTGAACTTCTACACCAACGGCGGTCCCAGCCCGAACAACCAGTATTGGCAGGCCTCCTTTAACTCGGCCAGCGTCGGCGCCGAGGAGGTCATTCAGTATTACCTCTACCTTACGTTCGACGGCGTCAACGGGGTGCAGAGCACTTACCTTTATGGCGGAGACGGTGGCAGCAGCACGACCGCCACCCAGAGCACCGCCGCCGGCAGCCCCTTCACTATCCGCAACCGGCCGGCATGGCTCTACCACGGCAACAACCGCGTGGTTAACCCCAGCACCGACCCCACCCAAGCCAGTGTCGGGTTCTGGGTGAAGATCGGTTACCTGGGCAAGGATCATACCCTCGCCTCCCGCTGGGCCGACCATGCCAGCATCTACTACACGACCAACGGCTCGACGCCCTCCGGCGCGCTGGGCGTCCCTTCCGGCACGGCGCAGGCCATGCCGCTGGTTTACGATCACGAAGATCCCGACCCCAGCGTCGCCGGCGATGCGATGTGGTGGACCTGCACCGTTAGCAATCTCCCCACCTACACGACCATCAGTTACGTCATCAGCGCCTGGGACAGCGCCAATAACGAGGAGAAGTTCGCCGAGTACAACGCCGGCGCTAACCACACCATATTCAGCTTCTCCATGGGCACCAACGGCGACCCTGTCCTCACGGTCAACGGCGTCAATGCCGATTACACGACGACCCATCTGTTCGTGGACGAAGTGGCGGGCGATTCCATCCCCGTGGCGGTGCTCTTCTCTCCAAATGCTTCGAATGTCACGACGGCGGAGGTGTTCTCCAACCTCAACCGGCGCGACCGCGCCACCCAGGACGCCAACGGCGACGGCATCGAAGACGGCATTCTGCCGCCCGACGGCAACACCATCGTCGCCGGTGACGACAGCAACTACTACAAGGCGTACACGATGTCTCCCAGCGGGCAGCCGGGCCAGTATTCCCTCACGCTATACGCCCAGCAGACGGGCGCCTACCGCCTGACGGCCCGCTACAAGGTGGCGGGCAACACGAACTGGTTCTGGTACAGCAGCAACGGGCGCCGCGATCACGCCCTCGTCGTCTCCCCGGCCAAAGCGCGCAACGTCATGCTCTACGAACTGAACGCGATGAACATCGGTGCGCAGGGCACGAACCTCGCTGACCGCAGCACCTTTGCCGACCTCTGCGGCGGCCCGGGCGCGCGGCCCTACGACCCAGTGACGAATCGGTTCAACCTCACCTACGTGCAGAACCTTGGGGTCAACTGGCTCTGGTTCCAGCCCATCCACCCGATAGGCATAGACGGGCGGCAAGCGGATCCCAACACCGGGCAGCCCTATGCCGTCGGCAGCCCTTATTCGGTGAAGAACTTCTTCCAGATCAACCCCCTCCTGAGCAGAGCCAACACCCGCGCCGCCGGCCTGGTCGAGTTCACCAACTTCGTCGCCGCCGCCGACGCCGCCGGCATCAATGTCATGCTCGATGCCGCCTTCAACCACACCGCCTTCGACTGCGAATTGGACAACAGCGGCGTCTATTACTTCGCCAGCAACGCTGCCCCCACCAACGAGATCCGCGACTGGGAGGCCCGGTTCTACTCGCGGACCGACGAATACGACATGCGCGCCTCCAGCGCCGCCAACGTCGCGCTGGCGCCCGACCGCTACGACTTCGGCAAGTGGACGGACGTGCATGACATCTACTTCGGCCGCTATGCCGCGCTGGTGCCCAACTCCTCCCAGCAGGGCGACTATACGAGCGAGGGCGATTGGTTCGATTACAGCATTGGCAGCGAGAACGCCTCCGGCTCCGGCAACGGCCACTTCGACAACATCACGCAGAACGTCTGGCGCTACTTCTCCGACTGCCTCCTTTACTGGCTCGACCAAACCGGCTGCCCCATCGGCACGCCGGCCAACCAGACCTACAAGGGCATTGACGGCCTGCGCGCCGACTTCGGCCAGGGCCTGCCTCCCCAATGCTGGGAGTACATCATCAACAAGGTGCGCAGCCGCAAATGGGACTTCGTCTTCATGAGCGAGTCGCTGGACGGCGGCACCGTCACCTACCGCTCGAACCGGCACTTCGACATGCTGAACGAGAACCTGGTGTTCGCTCTCCAGAGCGCCGCCACCGCCACCGACTACCGCAACGCCTTCGAGGCCCGCCGCGCCAGCTACGGCCAGAGCGTCATCCTGCTCAACAACACCTCGCACGACGAGGAAGGCTACGACGACCCGTTCCAGGCCCTGATCCGCTACTCCGTGTGCGGCACGATTGACGGCGCGCCCATGATCTTCTACGGGCAGGAACTGGGCACCGCGCGCACGTTCGGCTTCAACCTCTACCAGGAGAACTTCGGCAAGCTCATCCCGCATTTCATGACCTACAACTCCCTGCAGCCCATCTTTGGCAACCGCGCCAACGGGGTGGACTTCCTCTGGCCGGTGTATGCCGCCATCAACCAGGCCCGCGGCTTCAGCGCCGCCCTCCGCAGCTCCAATCGCTACTTCCTCAACCAGACCGGCAGCGGCAATCCCCAGCCCAGCATCTTCTCGGTCGCCAAATACGAGCAGGCCAACGGCTCGCCCAATTTCTACGACGTGGTGTTCGCCTTCGCCAACCTCGACCGCAACAACCCGCAGCAGGGCAACTTCAACGTGAACATCACCCAGGGCAGCGGCAACCTCTTCGGCATCCAGCCGGGCCGCACCTACAATATCCGCAACATCGCCGCCTATACCGCGTACGACCCCAATCGCCGCAATTACTGGCTCTGGGGCAACGGCGGCATGGCCGGCAGCAACATCCTCGGCAACGGCATCTTCGTGTCCCTCAACCCGGTGCCTGGCGCGGACAGCGCCTGGACCAATGCCCCCTTCGAGCCGCAGTACCTGAAGCTCTACGACGTCACACCACCGGCGGCGCCCGGCGCTCCCGGAACTCCCAAGGCCTACGCCATTGGCACCAACGTCACGTTCACCTGGCCTGCCCTCGTGGACACCAACGGCGGTATCTCCGGCTACCACGTCGAAGTGGGCACTTCCCCGGGCGCGTCCAACGTCCTGAACCTGGTCGTCCTCAGCACCAACGCCCTGGCTGCCGCGGCCTACGACCAGACCCTCTACGCGCGAGTCAGCGCTGTGAACAACACCAGTATCGAGGGCCCCTTCAGCCCGATCAGCACTGGCACCATCCTGCTCGACCCCAACGGCGACTACGACCACGACGGCATGAGCAACGCGGCGGAGGACCTGGCGGGCACCAACCCGCTCGATGCAACCTCGGTGCTCCGCATCCTGAGCCTGTCCGAAGGCAACCTCCTGACCTGGTCCAGCGTCGTGGGCAAGACCTATCGCGTCTGGTCCACCGGCAGCCTGGGCACCAACTTCGTGCCCATCAGCGGCGTGATCACCGCCGCGGCCCCCACGGCCACCTACCTCGACACCTCCTCCACCAACGCCGGCAAGTTCTACCGCGTGAATGTCTTGCCGTAGGGAGGTAGGGACGCGTTCCACCGCGTCCCGATCATTCCAAAATAGCAGGGACGCGGTGGAACGCGTCCCTACCTGAACCGTGTTCAGATGCGCCTCTGCCCTGTCCGCCCCAACATTCCTGTTTACAGGCGTCACGGGCCGGTTAATATGCGGGCAGCAAAGCGGAACCATGACATGAAAAAGATCGAGGCCATCATCAAACCGTTCAAGCTGGAGGACGTCAAAGAAGCGCTGTCCGGTCTCGGCGTCGAGGGCATGACCGTCTCGGAGGTCAAAGGCTTTGGCCGCCAGAAGGGACATACGGAGATTTACCGCGGGAGCGAGTACACGGTGGACTTCCTGCCCAAGATCAAGATCGAGGTGGTGCTGGGCGAGAGCCAGGTCACCCAGGCGGTGGATGCGATAGTCAAGGCGGCCAAGACGGGGAAAATTGGCGACGGCAAGGTCTTCGTCAGTTCCATAGACAACGCCATCCGGATTCGCACGGAGGAGACCGGCGAGCAAGCGGTTTAGCTCGCTGTGCTGCTCGGCCGAGGCGTTCGGTCGAGCTGCCGCTTTCAATGATCCTGCGCGTGAAGGTGTTCTGCCGCTGAGAGGGGCGCAGGAACGAGAAAATGCCTGATTTCATTGGCCCAAACAGGGCTGTGAATAACTTGTGGATAAGAGTTAATATGTTTGCCTTCCAAGTTTTGGGGACAGCGCCTAAAAACAACGTCCGGGGCACCAGTGGGGCCCCAAGAGATTGGGCTGCGAATACACGATACAACCTACCAGCCACAGCCACGCTTGTAAGTTGTTCATTGGCAGCAATTTGAGACTTTAAATCGGGGTGGAGCGGCCGACCGACTCGGCGTGCAGCGTGGGTTTCACATCGCAGGGGTTGCGGGGAACACCAGCGGCACGGCCCGAAAACCCATCCAGGGGTGCGGCGAGTGGCTAGGTGAATAAAATGCCCGAAATTCGGCCTTCGGGGACAAATAAATGCAAGCCTCGGCGGATAAGATTTGGGGTGCGGCACAGGACCATTTGCGTTCCATGCTCAGCGCCGACACATACAACCTGTGGTTCGCACCGTTGCGAGCCAACGGCCTCGACCACAACAGCCTGGCGCTGGAGGTGCAGAATGAATTCTGCGAGGTCTGGCTGAAGGACAACTACCTGAGCCTGCTGCAGGACGTGCTGGCCCTGGCTTCCGGGCGCCAGTTGCAGGTGAAGTTCAAAGTGGGCGCGGCCCAACCCTCTCCCGGGGCGGTTCCGGACCCACTGCCGGACGGCAAAGCCCTCAAAGCGCCGAATGACCGCGCCCTGGCCACCCACGAGAGCGGGTTCAACCCCAAAAACACGTTCGAGAGCTTCGTGGTGGGCAACAACAACAACTTCGCTTGCGCCGCCGCGCAGGCCGTCGCGCAGGCGCCGGGTAAATCCTACAACCCGCTGTTCCTCTACGGCGGCGTCGGCCTCGGCAAGACCCATCTCCTCCACGCCATCGGCCAGCACGTAGCCGCGCACAAGAAAGGCGCGCGCGTGGCTTACGTTTCCTCAGAGCGCTTCACTAACGAATACATTGATGGCATCCAGAACAACCAGTTGGCCCGGTTCCGCAAGAAATACCGCCAGACCGACGTGCTGCTCATTGACGACATCCAGTTCCTGGCGGGCAAGGAGCGCATCCAGGAGGAGTTCTTTCACACGTTCAATGCCTTGCACGAGGCGCGGCGGCAAATCGTCCTGACCTGCGACCGGCCGGCCAGTGAAATCCAAAACCTCGAGCAGCGCCTGGTTTCCCGCTTCGAGTGGGGCCTGGTGACCGACCTGCAGCCGCCGGATGTCGAAATGCGCCTGGCCATTCTCCAAAAGAAGGCCCAGTTCATGAACGCCCAGCTTCCGGAGGACATCATGAACTTTCTGGCCAACCGCATCCGGACCAACATCCGCCGGCTCGAAGGCGCGCTGATCCGCGTGGCCGCCTATTCCTCGCTTGCCGGCAAGAAGCTCTCGGTTGACGTCGTCGAGGGCCTCCTGCACGAGATCCTCAGCGAGGAAGGCCGCTGCACGGTGAATATCGAGGTCATCCAGAAGCGAGTGGCCGAGCACTTCGACATCCGCCTGGCGGACATGACCAGCAAGCGGCGGCCCGAGAGCATCGCCTTCCCGCGCCAGGTCGCGATGTACCTGGCGCGCCAGATGACGGATAGCTCGCTCAGCGCCATCGGCGAGGCCTTCGGCGGGCGCGACCACGGTACGGTCCTGCACGCCTGCCGCCTGGTCAAAGACCGCATGGAGGTTGACCCCAACGTCCGTCAGGTCGTCGGCTACCTGGAGAAGGCGCTCACGCGCTGAGGGCGCCTTGCGAGCCGGCCCAATCCTCCGGCGCCTTCCGGAGTGCCGCGGAGAAGCGCAGGCTTTAGCCGTGTCTATGCACAAGACTTTTAACGCAAAGGCGCAAAGGGGCAAAGGCGCAAAGGTTTTGGACGTCTGAGTCCCTGACCTGGGATGTCACTGTTTGATTGGCAATACTGGGGACGGAGAAGGAGGTCTTCTCCGCTTTGCGTCTTTGCTCCTTTGCGCCTTTGCGTTGAATTCCGGCCGCATTGTTACGGCTTTAGCCTGCAGCACGTCCGACTCGCGGCGGTGTCAGCCTGTTCGGGCGTTCCGCAGGCTAAAGCCTGCGCTCCTCTGCGGCGCCCCGGTGAATTTGGGTTATGGCCGCGACCGCGCCGCCGGGTTACATAGGTACATGCGCTTCCCAGCCAAAGCGGCGTGCGATATCGCGCTGGTCTTCGTGTCTCCCCACACGAGCGCGCAGCGTTTTTAACGCGCCGCCCATCCGGACCGTATGTCTGCCATCGAAGTCAGCGGCCTGACCAAGACCTTCCGCACCTACCGGAAGCAGCCGGGCTTTGGCGGCGCGATTCGGGGACTCTTCCGCCGGCATTACGAGCATACCTTTGCGGTGAAGGATGTTAGCTTCACGGTCCAGCCGGGTGAACTCGTTGGGTTCCTGGGCCCCAACGGCGCCGGCAAGACCACCACCCTCAAGATGCTCGCGGGCCTTCTTTACCCCACCAGCGGCTCAGCCCACGTGCTCGGCTATACGCCGTGGGAGCGGGACGACGGCTACCGCCGCCAGTTCGCGCTGCTGCTCGGCCAGAAAAACCAGCTCTGGTGGGACCTGCCGGCCAGCGAGTCCTTCGAGCTTAATGCCCGGATTTACGGCATCCCGCGTGGGGCGATGGAACGCACCGTGGCCGAGATGAGCGAGCTGCTGGCCGTGCGCGACAAGCTCAACGTCAGCGTCCGGGAACTCTCCCTCGGCGAGCGCACCAAGATGGAGCTGATCGCCTCCTTGCTTCACCAGCCGAAGGTGCTTTTCCTCGACGAGCCGACCATCGGCCTGGACGTTGTCTCCCAGAAGACCGTCCGCGAGTTCCTGCGCGCTCACAGTGCGAAGCAACGGACTACGATTCTCCTAACCAGCCACTACATGGCGGACATCCAGGAACTCTGCGAGCGGGTGATCATCATTGACCGCGGCACCATCTTCTTCGATGGGCGGCTCGGCGACGTCGTGGACCGCTTCGCCGACTCGAAGCTCATCACGATCCAATGCGAGGGCACCGAGCGCTATTCCCCCGAGCACCTGGGCAGGTACGGCGAGATCCTGGCCCAGAATCCCGGGAGCATCCAACTGAAGGTCAAACGCGACCGCGTCATCCCGGTTTGCAAGGCCCTGCTGGACGAACTGCCCGTCAGCGATATTGACATCCAGGAAGTGCCCATCGAGGAAGTCATCCGGCGCATCTTCGCCCGCTGAGAGGCTGGAGGACTGATGGTAGGGACGCGTTCCACCGCGTCCCCATCTTCTCGAGTTGGCCCTGGTTGCGTTAAAGCCTTCTCACGGCGCCAGGACCCGGGCGCTGAGCGTGTTCGGTTGGTCCTGCCAGCCGTTGATCTGCTGCACCGTCTGGACAAAGACGCGTTTGCCGGCGGGCGGCACGCCAAACCTGGCTACGTAGAGCGCGGTAATGTCAGCCTCTCCCCCGGCTTGCTCCGGCAGGACACCCAGAAACGGGAAATGGTCCACGTAGCGCACGCCTGGACTCTGCGGCCGCGCGCCGAAGACCAGCACGGCCCCAACGGGTGTGCCAGAGAGCTGAAGCTTCATGGCGAGGGCGTCGGCAGCGCCGGTGATCGCCAGCCCGACCACCGGGCTGGCCGGGAACACCGGGATCGGCGGCGGAGCGCTCACCATCGGTTGCCCGATCATCGCCAGATGCGCATTCACCGACACCGAGACCAGGTAGCCCGAAATCGGACCCGAACGTCCCAGCACCGCCTGGGTGCGACGCGCCTGGCCGACGACGTCCCAAGCCAGGAACTGCTCGTCACTAAGCGTCCCCCAGAAGCTGCGCGCCTGCTGGAAGGCGGCCCGCCACCCCATTTGCACCGCCGTGCGCGGATTACGCGGGACGGTCTTCTGCCGTCGAATCTGCCCATAGCGGCTATCGTACGTCACGGTTTCACCGAGGGACCCACTTTGAGGTATATCGCGAATCTTCATGGCCCCAAGTTTTATCAATTCTCAGACCACGCGTCAAGACGTAGATCGCCGGGATGCCGGCCTTGCGGCGCAGATTTAAACCCCGAGCGCTAGTTTGTAACATACTCGGCTCCAACGTCTTAACGCGGCATCAGCCGGTTACAACCCGGCTCGCTTCCCCACGTCACCCTGCCCTTGGGCTCACAATGACCCATCTGATTCCCCTCGTAAGCCCCTCCTAAACCCCTCGTATACCCCTCGTATACCCCTCGTATACCCCTCGTATTTAAAATACGAGGGGTATACGAGGGGTATACGAGGGGTTTAGGAGGGGCTTACCAGGGGTTTAGTATGGGCTAAGGATGTGTATAGCAGTGGTTTAGGACGGACTAGTTGGCGGCTACGGCGAGGCTAGTGACCACTGATGATGGGTCGCTGGCTCGACCCGGGAGGGCGAGCGTCCTCGCGAGCCCTGGTCTTCTTTCTCTTCTTCCTGGCCCGCAAAATATTGGGGCTCGCGGGGACGCTCGCCGTCCCAACTGACCCTCAACTCTCAACCCTCAACCTCCCTCGCGTCCAGCGGGCTCTTCAGCCCCAGCCCGGGCCGGTCCATCACGTGCGTATAAATCTGCGTCGTCGCCACGTCCACGTGCCCGAGCAAATCCTGCACGCTGCGGATGTCGGCCGGGTAGTAGCGTAAGCCTCCGGCTTGCGCCTGTTCTGGCGACCCTCTGGGTTGCTGCACAGCACGCCAGCCGGACAATCCAGAGGATTGCCGGGACGGTCGCCAGCCAGAGGCTTACGCTACTACCTGAATAGCAGGTCTTGCTTTCAGTGGTCCGGAATGGGCCCCGGCTGCCCGCCCGGAATGGGCATGCCGCCGCAGGCGCAACCGCCCCGTCGCCGTGGCATCAAGTCCAGCGGAACAGCCTACTGAGTCAGGCGTGAAATTACCGGCGGCAGTATCCATCTCATCAAACCTCGCCGAGGGATGCTCGCGGTCTTCCAGAAGCGACTACGCGCGCTTCGTCGAGATCGCCACGGGCAGTGTTTTCGAAGTAGTGTCGCAAGCTACCATTGGCCGCAATCAAGACTTCCTTGATCAGACAGGCTACGACCAACTCTATCATGCGGCTGAGAAACAAAGCCGCGTGCTCAGTGGTTTGCGCCGATCCTTGGAAACAGCTTAACTCCGCTTCGAACCCTCAACCCTCAACCTCCCTCGATCTGACGGCGATACGCAGCCGAAGTATTCTCGCCCTCAACTCTCAACTCGCAACCCTCAACTCCCTTCGATGCAGGTCCCTCCCGCCAATTGGCGAAGATGACCTCGGGAGTGGTGGGAAGGGCAAGCCGAATGCCGGAACTGGTGGTTGCATGGGTTGAGGTTTGCGAGATACGGGCTAATTGTGCAAACCTTAAGTGGAGGCCTTCAGCAGCGGGTACCTGCCCCGGGAGCATGCACCGTTTAAGCTCCTATTTCGAATCATTAAGCGCAAACTAACTGCATGGTTTATAGCATGTTATGCTTGAAACAGAGGGTTGACAATGCTGCCAGGCATATGCAGAATGGCCCTATGCAATTGGGGAATACCGGGGAATGGCCTGTTCTGCCGGGAACTTTGGGCCAAACCTACTGTTATGCCACCCGACACTAAGATGCTTCCGCCCGACAGCCCACGCTGGAAGTCCTTTAGCGTCCATTTCGGTACTCCCGAGCAGGTGCCGGAACGATTGGCCTCTTGGCGGGAGTCTATCGGGGGACCGGACGAAGCGTCGAACTGGTCGGACCTTTGGGAGCAGTTCCTCCACCAAGGGACGATCACCGACGCCGCATACGCCGCCGTCCCGCACATTGTGCGCGAGTTGGAGCGTATCGCGCCAATGAACCGACTCAATTACCTGGTGGAAGTAGCGGAGATCGAGTCGGCTCGACACGAAACCACATCCCCCAGGCTGCCCCCCATAAGCGCTAACTTGTTTCTGAAAGGAAAGCCTCCGCTTGGGTTTTGCGCTTTCGTCGTGCTTCTTTGAGCCCTTCGGCAATGTGCTGCCATCGCTCAATCATTTCACGCAACCCCAGATGTGGGATGATGCTTTG
>DATKNZ010000207.1:0-7223 GCA_035541055.1 Candidatus Acidiferrum sp.
GTTCTTCTCCTGGTCGCTTTTGCCGCGTTCCGCGCAGGGGGTTATCCGGCCCGGTATGGGTTTGGGCTCTCGCTCTCGGACTATAACACCATGGCGGCGACGAATGTGGCGCAAGGCTACCGCCCCATCTCCCTCGATGCCAACGGGCCGACCAATAGCCCGCACATCGCGGCGGTCTGGATCAATGATGGGTTCACAAACTGGACGACGGTGGTTGGCGCGACTGAATCGTCGTATAGCGGCCAGGTTTCCACGCTCGAATCCCAAGGCTATCGCTGCCTGACGGTAGATGCCTACGGCGATCCCTCGGCCCAGTGTTACGTGGCCATCTGGGTGCGGGATAGTTACGCGACAAATAAGTCGGCCGAGGTGCATGGGGTAACGGAGTCGCAGTTCAATACGGATTGGAACTACTACTATAACGCCGGCTATCGGCCGGATTGGATTTCGGTCAATGGCACGAATGGGTCGCCGACGTTCTCGGGCACCTGGGTGGACGACGGCAAAGGCTATTGGACCTACTGGGATATCGGCAACCTGCCCGGAACCGTCACGAACCTCTGGGAACACGGCGGGCGGCCGACGGCCTTGACTGGTTACGGGCCGTCCACTTCACGGCTTTTCGCCGGGAACTGGGTTTACGCCGAGCAGCCGGTTTGGACCTGGAACTATCAGATGACGGCAGCGCAGTTCCAAACCGCGGCAACGAATCTGACTGCCCAAGGGTATCGGCCTTCCTTCATCACCGAGAACGGTGACACCAGCGCGCCGTTCTATTGCGCGTCGTGGGTGCAGGATCCGGCGGCATCGGTTTGGACCATCACAGGCGCCAGTAACGCGGCCGCGGCAGCGGTGGATACCGAGATGACCAACTACATGGCCCAACGCTTCATCACGCGCGGCGCGGTCGCGGTCACGCTCCACGGCCGCCTGGTGTTCCATCACGCCTATACTTACGCGCCAACGAACGTGGCGCCGACGCAGCCGACCAACCTGTTCCGCATCGCGAGTTTGAGCAAGGCGTTCACCTCCGCGGCGATCATGCAATTGATCCAGGCGGGCAAGGTCGGCATTGACCAGCAAATCGGCACGATCCTCAACCTGAGCGGCGCGACGGATTCCCGCTTTGCCACTGTAACGATCCGCGAAATGCTCCAGCACTGGGGCGGGTGGGACCGCTCGATTTCCCCGGACCCGATGTTCAATGACTTCGCGGTCAGCGCCGGCACGGGAATGCCGCTGCCGACCACGCCTCAGATGATCATCAATTACATGAAGACGCAGTCGCTGGACCACGCTCCGGGGACGGTGTATGCCTACTCCAATTTCGGCTATTGCCTGCTCGGCCGGGTCATTGAGGCGGTGACCGGCGTCCCATATGGGCAATGGATACAAGCCAACGTGCTGCAGCCGGCAGGCATTTGGGACATGCAATTGGGCAAGCCGCTGTTGACCGACAAGCTGCCGGCGGAAGTGGACTACGATGACCAGTTGCAACGCATCGAACCCACTGTCATGGGCGCGGGCAGCCCCCCGTTTCCGCCCATCCAATACGGAGGTTGGAATATAAAGTCGATGGATTCGCATGGCGGCTGGCTGGCCACGGCGGCCGATCTGGTGCGCTTCTCGTCTTCCTACGACAACCAGGCGAATAGTCCCCTGATGAACTCGAACATGTTCAATTTGATGGTCTCCATCCCGCCTTACCCGGCCCAAGACCAAAACGCGGCGGCTTACTACGGAGCTGGATGGATGGTTCGCCCGGAGGGCGGCAATACCTACAACCTCTGGCACGACGGTTCCCTGGACGGGACGTTCACCTATAGCGTGCGGCTGGCTAACGGCATTTGCTGGGCCACGGTCTTCAATCGGCGCGATGTGATCGGCGACCTGCCCAATTACGAGAACATCGACGGCGAGATGAACGCCGCCGTGGCATCGGTGCCTTCGTGGCCTTCCTACAACCTATTTGACTCCAACAACGACGGCCTTCTGGACGCTTGGCAGATCTATTACTTCGGTTCTATCAACTCGCCCAGTGCGGCGCCGAACGCCGATCCCGACCATGACGGCGTCAACAATCTGAACGAGTTCATCAATATGACGGACCCGACGGACGCAAGCTCGGTCGCAAGGCTGCAGGCGATAGCGCTCGCGCCGCAGAGCGTGGTGTTGGGCTGGAACGCGGCCCGCGGCCGGATGTATACGTTGCTGAAAACCGGCAGCTTGTCCTCTCCGAACTGGCAGCCCATCGCCACCGGAATCATTGGCGACAATACGGCGCACACCTTTACCAACAGCCCGGCCACGGGCTTCTATCGTCTCAGCACCTCTTTGCAGCGGCAGAATTGAAGGAGCGGGCGAGCGGTTTCCGGTTTCGCGACGCAGGCGTGGCGGCATAACGCCCCGTGGGTTGTGCCGCTGCGAATCCGGCTGCTCATCCCGACCCGCAGCTCGGCAGACTCCGGTCCTTACGAAGACTCATAACTTGGAATGAGCGGTCCGCATCCTGAGGCAGGCGTCGAAATTTCGTCCTTACGCCAGCCAATTGGTGCCTGCTTACCCCGGTTCCCACGAACTAGTCTAGTAGGCTCTGGGGCGCTTCCGCATCGGTGCGATGCCGCGACCCTCTAACACTACTGGTTGGTGTTTGCCTTGCGTCCGGGCTTGCCGTAGGCTGCGCAACTGTGGAACTTCCGCTGACCGGTTTAGCCCTTCGGGCGTTTGAACAACCATGAGCAACAAAGTCAAATGGGGAGTGATCGGCTGCGGCGGCATCGCCGCGCGCCGCACCATTCCGGAATTCAAGAAGATGGTTTCCAATGCCGAGCTGGTCTCGGTGATGGACATCAATCCGCAACGCGCGCAGGAGGTGGCCCAGCAGTTTGGCGTGCCGCACTGGTGCGGGAAAGAGAAGGAGCTGCTCAAGCAGGATCTCCAGGCCGTTTATATCGCCACGCCGCAGAACGTGCACTGCAAGCAGACCGTGCAGGCGGCGAAGGCCGGCAAGCACGTGCTATGCGAGAAGCCTATCGCGATCACGGTCAGGGAGGTGAACAAGATGGAGGCGGCGTGCACCAAGGCCGGGGTCAAATTCATGCTGGCGTGGTGCATGCGGCAGAACGTCTATAACAAGAAGGCGCGGGAGTTGGTGCAGTCCGGCGCGCTCGGCAAGATGGTCATGGGCCGCGCGCAGCTTACCTGCTGGTATCCGCCGATTCCCGGCGCCTGGCGTCAGGATGCCGCGATCAGCCACGGCGGCGCGCTGCTGGACATGGGCACCCACTGCATTGACCTGCTGGAGTGGATCATGGGAACGGAGGTCGTGGAAGTGACGGGGTTCCAGGACCTGCTCGTGCACCAATACGCGACGACCCTTGAGGATACCTCGACCATTGTGGTGCATTTCCGGAACGGCGCCCACGGCATCATTGATAATTACTTCAACATCCCGGACGCCGCGGCCCAGAATGCGCTGGAGCTGTTCGGCACGAAGGGCTCGATCATCGGGCGCGGCACGATCGGGCAGGACCCGACCGGGCACATGGTCAGCATCCTCCAGCCGCAGGAGACCGGCTACAACGCCAACCAGGTGCGCGACGTGGAGGCCAACCGCCAGGAGTACCACCTGGAAGGCGTCGGCATCTATGGGCAGATGATTACGTTGTTCACGGATTGCATTCTACAGAATACCAACCCGCCGACCTCGCTGGCCGAGGGACGGCATTCGGTGAAGGTCGTGGATGCCATCTACAAGGCCATTCGCAAGCGCCGGGTGGTGGCCGTCGAGAGCTGAGAGGCGTATGGCTAAGCGCGTGCCTGGAAAACCAAGCAAGGGAGGGCGACTGTCCCCGCGGGCCGAAATAACCTTCGGAAAAGGCAAAAGTCAGGGCTCGCGGGGACGCTCCCCCTCCCAGACGGCCGACCCGTTCCCGATGCTGGAGAACATGACGGTGAAGCTGGTGCGGGAGTACCTGCAGCAGCGGAGAAGCATCATCATGCCCCTGGGCGTGATCGAGCAGCACGGGTATCACCTGCCCCTCTGCACGGATGCGCTGATCGCCGGCGGCGTGGCCCGGCTGATCGGGCTGAAGACGGGCGTCCTCGTGGCGCCCACGATGTATGAGTCCTTCTCCGGCGGCGACTTGCCGGGCACGATCAACATCACGCCCGCCACGATGGCGCATGTGGTCAGCGACCGCCTGGTCTCGCTGGCGGCGCAGGGGTTCAGGCACTTCCACCTTTTCCTGTGCCACGGCGGGAGCGAGAACGCGCGGGCGCTGAAGGACGCGATACAGATCAACCTGCGGCTGAACCCGGTCTTCGAGAAGGCCATGGTGACGCTGTTCGGCATCTGGGACTGCGACCCGCATAGCATCGCGTGGCGCAAGGCAGTGCGCGAAGGCGATTGGCACGCCGGCTGGCTGGAGACCTCGATGGTGATGGCGCTGCGCCCGGACCTGGTGCGGATGCGGGACATGGAGCTGGACGAGGAGCACTGGCTGCGCCTGCAGATGGAGCACCCGGACAATTACCAGCATGCGCAGAAGATCGTGGACGACAGGTTTGTCATGCCGCTGATGAAGCAGCGGCCGCAGATCAAGGTCGGCGTGATGGGCGATCCCAAGCGCGCCAGCGCCGAGTTGGGCCACAAAATGATTGCCGATGCGGTGGAGTTCGCCAGCAAGCGCATCGCCGCCCTGGAAGCGAAGGCCGACGGCATCTACAAGGAAGTCGCTTTCAAGCCGCTGCCGATTATTTTCGAGGAGTAATGCGGCTTATAGACCTGACCCTGCCGGCGCCGGAGCAACAGGCCGGCGAGCCCACCTGCCGGCTCGACGAGTGGCATCTCAAGGCCGGCACGCTGCCTTACACCGCCATGGTGTATCACTACCGGCACAACTCCATGGCGGGCACCTATATTGACTTCCCGGGTCATATCAAGGAGACGGACGACGGCGTGGACGCCACCACTTACCCGGTGGAGAAACTCTACCGCGTGCCGGCGGCCGTGATTCACCTGGAGCGGGCCAGTGGCTCGGGGCGAATCGGCGCGCAGGAACTCGCTGACGCCTGCCCGCTGGGCAGGGACGTCTCGCCGAGGCGTCCGCCGCCGCCTGAATCCGGACGCCTCGGCGAGGCGTCCCTACCACAGGAAGCGGGTGCGCTCATCCTGAATGCGCTGGGGCGCCTGCGCTTTGACGAAATCGTCGAGCGCAGCGTTTACCTGGGCAAAGATGCGGTGGAATGGATTGCCGCCCGCGGCTTTCACCTGCTGGTGTCGGATGTGTTCGAGAGCAACACCGATCCACAGCGGGTATTCAATATCCTGTTCCAGCGGCGCGTCTCGACGGTCTGCTGCCCGATCAATCTGCACCTGGTTGATCAGCCGGTGGTGAAGCTGACGGCTCTGCCGCTGCGCTTCGTGACGGCGACACAGCTCCCGTGCCGCGTGGTGGTGGAACTGGAATAGAAATGCTTACTAAGACTGACATCAGCGCCGGCCTCCGCAACGTGGGATTGAAGGCGGGCGATATTGTTTTGCTGCACAGCTCGCTGGCGAGCCTGGGGCAGGTCGAAGGCGGTGCAGATACCGTCGTCGAGGCTTTCCTGGACGTCCTGGGCAAGGGCGGGACGCTGGTCGTGCCGATCTTTGAGCCGGGCCTGGGGGTGATCGCCGAGGCGGTGAACAAACACCCGCGCGCCGTCAGAAGCGTGCATCCGCTGGCCTGCGTGGCGGCCGTCGGCAAACACGCTGAGGAGCTGTGCACCGACCATTGGCAGGCGGAGAACCCTCATACGCAGGGCACACCGTATCAGCGCATTGCCGAGAGGAATGGGTACGTCTGCCTGCTGGGAGTGGACCAGGATCGCAATACGACCCTGCACACGTCCGAGGAGCTGCTCCGATTGCCTTACCTGGCGCCGGAGACCCGCGCGCTTACAACACCGGAAGGCGAGACGACTAAAACCTGGACCTTTTGCCCCGGCCCGCACCGGGACTTTATCGGGCTGGACCCGATGTTGCGGGCCAGCGGGCGGATGAAGATGGGCAAGATCGGCAGCGCGGTCGTGCGCCTGATCAAGAGCCAGGACCTCATCCGCCTGGGAATCGAAGCCGGGGCGCGGAACCCCGCCTTTGCGCTATGCGACAACCCCAACTGCCCGGACTGCGTCGGCCAGCGGGCGAAGCTGCGGCAGGATTTGTTCAAGCGCGAAGGCTTTACAGTGGCGACCTCGGCAGCGCTGGCGGGGCAGTTCGCGGAGGAGATCGCCGTGCGCTGCCGGGAGGCCGGAGTGTTGGCCGTGGAGCTCGACGCCTTGCGCGGGCGCCCGCTCGCCATGCTCAAGCCGGAGGTGATCGCCAAAGGAATCAAGCTCCTGAGTGTGGAGGGCATTCAGGTAGTAGCACTGCGGACAGCCTCCATTTCTAACCGCACGCTGGAGTTGATTCACCTGGCGCGCGCGCAGCAGGTGCCGCGGTTGGTCGCGCCCCTGTCTCACGATGTGGCCACTTACGCCGCGACCGCCAAAGAGGCAGGCCTTTCGATTTCGTTCTTCAACACCGACCTGGACAGCGACACCTGCTCGAAGCTCCTCCTCGACCTGCAGAAGCACTCCTTGCCCGCAGGGTTCACGTTTAATGGCGCCAACTTCGCGCGGTGCGGGGAATTGCCGTTCCTGGTCAGCTACAAAAAGAAGCTGCGCCGCTTCGTGGACCAGCTAGACCTTGTGGATGGCACCTATGATGGCCGTGCGCAGCCGCTGGCCCACGGCAATGCGGAGGTGAAGGAGATGATCTCGATCCTGCGCTGCGCCAGCTTCGCCGGCTTTATGACACTGGGCGCGAGCAACCGGCAGGCGGGAGACCTCCTGCAGGCGGCGGCGCAGTTTGAAGCACTGCTGCAAAAGATGTGAGTTCGGATTGCATGGCTGGTGCCACGGACATTCCGTCGGTCACACCTGAGCGAATCAAAGCGGATCTGCGGGCACTCGGGCTGGTGCCGGGTAGCGTGCTGATGATGCACACGGCCATGAGCAAAATCGGCCGCGTGGAAGGCGGGCCAGGGGCCGTGCTGGAGGCGATCCTGGACGTGCTCGGGCCCGAGGGAACACTGATGGTGCCGACGTTTTCCTACTCCTACGACAAGCGGGACGTGGCGGAAGCGTTCGATCCGCGCACGACGCCGTCGTGCAACAACGGGGTGTTGGCCGACACGCTT
>DATKNZ010000208.1:0-22628 GCA_035541055.1 Candidatus Acidiferrum sp.
TTCCCGGAATAGCGGGGACGCGGTGGAACGCGTCCCTACCACCCTTCATGAACTGGCCCTGGCCGCCAAGTCCGCGGCGGCGCTTTGGAGCAACTCCCATGCCTCGCGAACGTGTTCCGCCTCCGTATGCGTCTGGCCCACGCACAGGCGCAGCGTGTATCGCCCTCTCAGGACCGTATGCGACAGGTAAACCCGCCCGGTCTGGTTCACCCGCTCCAGCAGGCGGCGGTTAAAGTCATCGCCCCCCACGTGCGCGAAACAGACCAGGTTCAGCGGCGGCGGCACGGAGAGGCGGAACTCCCGGGAAGCCGCCACCCAGCCCGCAAACTCCTGCGCGAGCTGCACGTGGCGGCGGACGTGGTACTGCAGCCCCTCGATGCCGTAATGACGGATGACAAACCACAGCTTGAGCGCCCGGAAGCGGCGGCCCAGCGGCACCTGCCAGTCCCGGTAGTCAATCACCGCGCCGGATTCCGTGGCCTTGTTGCGCAAATACTCGGGCAGAACGCTGAGCGTCCGGATAAGTGCCGCGCGATCCGCCACGTAAAAACAGTCGCAGTCAAAGTTGGTAAACATCCATTTGTGCGGGTTGAAGGCGTAGCTATCGGCCAGCTCCAGTCCCTTATGGACGTGTCTGAATTCAGGGCACAGCGCAGCGGTGCCGCACATCGCGCCGTCCACGTGCAGCCACAGGCCGTGCTCCCGGCAAATCCGGCCGATCTCCGGCAGGGGGTCCATGCCGTTTGAGGAAGTGGTGCCGACCGTGGCTGAGACGAAGCATGGCTTAAGCCCTGCCTCAAGGTCGCGGGCAATTTGCTGCGCCAGCAGGTCGGCGTGCATGGCAAAACGGTCATCCACCTCGATCTGGCGCAGGTTAGCCCGGCCCAGGCCGGCGATCTTGACCGCCTTCTCGACGGAGGAATGGGCCTGGGTGGAAGTGTAGGCTACGAGGCGCCCATCAAGGCCATGCTCGTTGGACCGGAACCCCGTGGCGCGCTCCCGCGCGGCTAGCAACGCGCACAGGACGGCGCTCGACGCAGCATCCTGGATGACCCCGCCGCCTGCCCCGGCCGACTTGAACCGGGCAGGCAGGGCCAGCATGTCGGCCAGCCAGTCGAGCACGTGCGTCTCCAATTCCGTGCAGGCCGGGCTGGTGGCCCAGAGCATTCCCTGCACCCCCAATCCGGCCGCGAGCAGCTCGCCGAGAATGGACGGGCCCGAATTGTTCGCCGGAAAGAACGCAAAGAAGTTCGGCGACTGCCAATGCGTTAGCCCGGGCAAAATCAGTTTATCAATATCCGCGAGGATAGCGTCGAACGGCTCGGCCTGGCGCGGCGGCTCGGGCGGGAGCGTGGCGCGCACCTGCCCAGGCTGGACGGTCGAGAGCACCGGAAGCGCCGCCACCCGCTGCTGATAGTCGGCGATCCAATCCACCACGGCGTGACCCCACCGGCGAAACTCCTCGGGCTGCATGTGGAAGCTGCTGGGCGTTGACATAGGGCCCGAAGATAGCGGTCGGCGGCTGGCGTGGCGACACTTTGGGCGAGCGCGGAAAGAGCTTGGGGGTATGTCATCAGTACCACGGCGCGCTCAACGCCCAAGTCCGAAATCCGAAGCCCGAAATCCGAAACAAATACAAAGGCTCGAACGAGCAATGACCAAAACCTGCGTGCAGGCTGGGTTTCGGACATTTGGGCTTGAATCATTGGGATTTGTTTCGGATTTCGGGCTTCGGATTTCGGATTTCTGCTGTAACGTCGCCCCGACAACAATGCTGCGGCTCCTCTCATGCGCTTGCTTATGTGGCCTCGCCCTGGCGTTCGCCGGGTGTGGCCGGAACAGTGGTTCCCAGGCGGCTTCGGCACATCCATTGCCCCCGTCGCCGCTCATCGCGAAATGCGAGCCGGGCCGCCCGGGCGGGCGCTTCGTCATTCCGGTCAGCGTCGCCCCGAACACCTTCAATCCCCTGTTCGCCACGAACGCGGCGTCCGATGCCGTGACTCGCCTGCTCTTCGGCACGCTCATTAACCTCGACCTGGCCAGCGAGGAGCCCGGCCCCGGCCTGGCGGAGTCGTGGTCCGTGGCGCCCGACCAGAAGACATGGACCTTCAAACTGCGGCCCGGCGTGCGCTGGAGCGACGGCCAGCCGTTCAGCGCCGATGACGTGGTCTTCACCTGGAACGAGATCATGTATAACCCCGAGTTCAACCGGGTCACCTTCGACCTGTTTCGCATTGGGGGACGCAACTTCGACGTGCATAAGGTTGACGATCTGACCGTGCGCGTCACCACGCCCGAGGTGTTTGCGCCACTGCTGGAGTTCTTCGGCATTGTGCCGCTCCTGCCGCGGCACGTGCTGGAGAGCGCCGTGCGGGAAAAGGTCTTTCCGCTTACCTACGGCCTCAAAAGCCGGCCCGAGCGAATTGTCGGCTGCGGGCCTTACCGTGTGAAAGAGGTCCGGCCGGGGCAATCCACCCTGCTGGAGCGCAACCCCGAATACTGGGTGGCCGATAAAGCAGGCCGGCGCCTTCCCTACTTCGACGAGGTCATGTTCACGGTCACCGGCGGGCCGGCCGGCGACGCGCGCTCATTCCTGGAAGGCAAGAGCGACGTGTTCGAGACCGTGCGGCCCGAGAACTACTTCGAGTTCCAGCGCGCCTCAACGGTTGCCAGGTTCCAACTCCTCAACCTCGGCCTGGGCGCCGAGCGCGACTTCCTCTGGTTCAACCAGAACACCGGGACCAACTCTCAGGGCCAACCGCTCGTCAACCCAGCCAGGCTCAAGTGGTTCCGCAACCAGAAATTCCGGCAGGCCATCTCGTGCGCGATCGACCGCGAACGCATCGTGCGGGACGTCTATGGCGGCCGCGCCCAGGCCATCTACGGCTTCATCTCCGATGAAAACCCGAGATGGAACAACCCCAACATCCCGCGCTTCGCCTTCGACCCGGCCCGGGCGCGCGCCTTGCTGGCCGAAATCGGAATCAAGCCGCGTGCCGGCGACGGGCGGATGGTGGACGCGGAGGGCGTGCCGATCGAGTTCACCTTCTACTCCAACTCCGGCAATCCCCTGCGCGACAAGTCGGCCCTGCTGGTCCAGGAAGACCTGCGAAAGCTGGGCGTGCAGGCCAACTACGTGCCCCTGGATTACCGCGCGCTCATCACGAAGATCAACGGCACCTTCGAGTACGAAGCCGCCCTGATGGGCCTGGGCGGCGGCGGCGGCGACCCCGCCTCGCAGATGAACGTCCTCCGCTCCAGCGAAGAACTGCACCAGTGGTTCCCCTTTCAGAAAACGCCCTCCACCGACTGGGAGGCGCGCGTGGACGCGCTGATGGACGCGCAGATGCGGACGCTGGACTTTGCCCAGCGCAAAAAGGACTTCGATGAGGTGCAGGCCATCCTCTCCGACCAATTGCCGATGATCTACACCGTGTCGCCTTTCACCTACTCGGCCATTCGCGCGGGCGTAGCCAACCTCCGCCCCAGCGTGCTCAGCGCATATCACCTGACCTGGAACCTGGAAGAGCTGTATTACAAGCCGGCGGGCAAGTAGGAGTTGCGTCGAAAGAGTTTGCTCCCGCCACCCCGACGCTTAATGATGGCCGCGGACTATGGGACCTCAAACGTCATCACCCGCAGCCAGACTGGCCGTGTGCAGTTGGTCGCTCCAACCCGCCGGACCGGACGATCTGGTTGAGAAGCTGCGCGCCACGGGCATCCACCGCGTGCAACTCGCGCTCGACCCGCTTCGCCAGTCTCCCGGCGCCTGGGCAGGAACCGCCGCCGCCTTGCGTGCCGGCGGCATCGAGATTGTCTCGGGCATGTTCGGCTGCGTCGGCGAGGATTACTCGACCCTCGAAAGCATTCGGCTGACCGGCGGCATTGCGCCCGACGGCACCTGGGAACAGAATTGGCAGAACATCCGCGCTACCGCCGCCCTCGCCAGGGAGCTGGGGCTGGGACTCGTCACGTTCCATGCCGGCTTCCTGCCACATGATGAATCCGACCCGGGCTTCACCAAGATGCTCCGGCGCCTGGCCGAAGCCGCGGATGCGTTTGCCGAGGCGAAGGTGGCGCTGGGCCTCGAGACAGGCCAGGAAGCCGCCTTCCTCCTATCCAAGACGCTCACCCGGCTCAACCGTCCCGGCGTAGGCGTGAACTTCGATCCCGCCAACATGATCCTGTACGACAAGGGTGACCCCATTGCCGCTCTGCGCGTCCTCGGCCCCTGGATTCGCCAGGTGCACATCAAGGACGCCCGCCGCACCAAGGTCCCCGGCACCTGGGGCCAGGAGGTTCCCACAGGCACGGGCGACGTCAACTGGCCGGCGTTCTTCGCCAGCCTCGACGAGGCGCGCTTCGCAGGCAACTTCGTCATCGAACGCGAGGCGGGCGACCAGCGTGTGGCCGACATCCGGACGGCCAGGGAACTGGTTGCCCGGCTGGCCACAGCGTGAATGGATCGAGGGCTCAGTCTCGGCTATGGGCTATTGGCTATTGGCTATCCTCAATCCTCTATCGTCGGCTGCGGCCCTGCCGCGCTGTGTCCGTCGGCGGTTTGAACTGAAACGTTACGTTTAAGCACTTATGCAGAATCCTGAAAAATCAAGTTCCACCGTCGATGTCGCCGTCGTGGGCCTGGGCTTCATGGGCGTCACCCACATCACCGCCTACCAGAAGCTGCCCGCCGCGCGCCTGGTGGCCGTGTGCGACTCCGTGCGGCTGCCGGTCAATGGCGTGCTCGCCGGCATCGTGGGCAACGTGTCCAGCTCGGGCGACATCAACCTGGGCCGGGACGTCAAAGTCTATCGCACGCTCAACGAGGTGCTGGCCGACCCCAAGGTCCAGATGGTGGACCTGTGCACCCCGACGCGCCTGCATCCCGAGCAGTGCATTGCCGTCTTGAAAGCGGGCAAGCATGTCCTTTGCGAGAAACCGCTGGCACTGGCATCCCCGGCCGCGCGCGAAATCGTCAACGCGGCACGTTCGGCCCCCGGCTTCTTCATGCCCGCGATGTGCATGCGCTTCTGGCCCGGCTGGTCCTGCCTCAAACAGATCGTGGCCGAGCGGAAGTACGGCAAGGTATTGGCCGCCAGGTTCCGCCGCATGTCCGAGCGACCCGGCTGGAGCAAGGGCACCTACACCCAGGGCGATAGCGTGGGCGGCGCGCTGCTCGATCTGCACATTCACGACACTGACTTCGTGCAGCACCTGTTTGGCCGCCCCGCCTCCGTGTTCTCGACCGGCGTGATGGGCGCGGGCAATTGGGTCGAGCACGTGGTGACGCAATACCATTACCCGGGCGGCCCGAACGTGTATGCCGAGGGCAGTTGGCTGCTCACCAAGGGATTCAGCATGTCCTATACGTTGCTTTGCGAGCATGCGACGCTGGATTTCGACCTGGCCCGCGGCGCCGAGGCCCTACACGTCGCCGAGGAAGGAAAACCGCCGCGGCCGGTCACCTTCGACGAGCCGAACGGATATGCCCCGGAAATCCGCTACATGCTGGAGTCCATTCAGAGCGGTAAACCGCCCAGCGTAGTAACTGCCGCCGACGGGCTCAGCGCGATCGAAATATGCGAAGCCGAGGCCACTTCAGTCCGGACTGGCCAGGTCGTGGCCCTCTGACCCGCGTGGCCTGCGCAATCCTCAACACCCCAATCGCGTGAGGCGGATATGAAAGAAAGCGGGAGAGCCATTCCGTTCAATGAGAAGCAGGCAGGTGGCGCGTGCCTGGCGGTGAGCCGGCGAGGGTGGCTCGGGCTGGCTTCGGCAGGCACGCTGGGGCTGCTTTGCTCGTCAGCCCTGGCGCGGGGAGCAAATTGGATGGCGGAGCAGCTCCGGTATTTCCAGGGACAGGACGTGTTCACGCGCATCGTTAATACGGCATACGCTGAGCATTGGAACCGCCTGCCGATCGGGCAGCTTATGGGCCGTATCGCGATGGAACTGAAAGGCACACCTTATGTCGGGTTCACGCTCGAAGTGTCGAAGGACGAGGAATGCTGCGTGGTGGACCTCCAGGGCCTGGACTGCGTGACGTTCTTCGAGGACACGCTCTGCATGGCGCGGATGATCAAGCGGGGCAAGCGCACGCCGGCGGACCTGATTGCGGAGGTGAGCCTGACGCGGTATCGCGGGGGGAGGCCGGGCGACTTCACTACGCGCCTGCACTATACGACGGATTGGTTCGTGGATAACGAGAGGAAGGGCGTGGTGCGGATCCTGACGCCGTCGCTGCCGGGCGCGGAGCCTTTCACGCAAAAGGTGGGCATCATGACGCAGCGCCCGGAGAATTACCGCCAACTGGCGGCCCACCCGGACCTGGTGCCGAAGATCAAGGGCATCGAGGACACCATCAATGCGCGGCACCTGATGTACCTGCCGATGGACAAGGTGGCCGGGGCCGAGCACCTGCTGCAAACGGGCGACATCGTGGGCGTGGCCACGACGGAGACGGGCATTGATATCGCCCATACCGGCCTGTGCATCAAGGACGAGCAGGGGGTGGTGCATTTCATGGATGCGTCGTCCGCGCCACGGAGCATGAGAGTCACGCTGGAGCCGGACATCAGCAAGTGCCTGAACTGGTCTCGCAGGTTGACGGGGGTGATGTTCGCCAGGCCGTTGGAGGTGAAGACGGCGGTGTTGCGGGCGCCGAAGGGGTAGGGGAAATCCAAGGGCCGAAATCCGAAGGCCGAAGGCGGAAGGTTCCACCTGGAAGGACGCCAAGGATCATGCAGGTGCAGCGCCTCGGCTGTCAGGCGATGTGCCCTTGGACAAACGCGCAGCCGCGCTATTCGGATTTCGGGCTTCGGGTTTCCTTCGGCCTTCGGGCTTCGGCCTTCGGAGTTCGCACTTCGGCCTTCGCACTTCGGCCTTCGCACTTCGCCCCTCCCTCGCCCAGCCTCTCCCGGGCCCAGCGCCTGGCCTCCGCTTTGGTCTTCAGCTCGTCCTGGAGTTGCTTCTCGCGTATCTCGGCCAGCAGCGCACCGAGCGCCGGGCCGGGCCGCATGCCCAGGGCGATGAGATCATCGCCGTTGAGCAGCGGCGGGCGGATTTGCGGCTGCTGCTCCAGTTCCCTGGCCTGCGCGAGCAGGAAGTCATAGACGTCCAACTGGGCGTGCGAGCCGAGGCAGTCCAGGCGGTGCAGTTCGAGTTCCAGGGGGAAGGTCGGGCGCATGAGCAGGCGGCGCAGAGTGGATTTGCGCATCTGCATGGCGTCCTTGAACTGCATGTGGCAGCGGACGGCTTTGACCACGTCCTCGATCTGCCGCCGGGGGAACCGCAGGCGGCTCAGGATGCCTTCCGCCATGTCCGCGCCGATCCGCTCGTGCCCGTAAAAATGGATGCTGCCGGTGGCGGGGTCCTTCGAAGCCGTGACGGGCTTGGCGACGTCGTGGAGGAGGACGGCCCAGGGCAATTCAGGGGCGGCATCCGACGGGAGGTGATCGAGCATCAGGCGCAGGTGGTTGAAGACGCTGCCCTCGGGATGAAAGTCGGGCGACTGCTCGCATCGGACGGTGGCGGCGACCTCGGGCAGGACCTGTTCGAGCAGGCCGCTCTCGCGCAGCAACTCCAGCCCTCGGGATGCGTGCGGCGGACGCAGGAGCTTCAGCAACTCCTCGCGGATGCGCTCAGCGCTGATAGTCCTGATCTTCGGCGCGTGCGCCTTGAGCGCGGCGAAGGTGCCGGGCTCGATCGTGAAGCCGAGTTGCGCGGCGAAACGCACGGCGCGCAGCAAGCGCAGGTGGTCCTCAGCAAACCGCTCCTCCGGCGCGCCGATGGTGCGGATCATGCGCGCTCTAAGGTCTGCGCCGCCGCCGACCCAGTCGTGCACCTCCTTGCGGACGGGATCGTAGAACAGGCCGTTAACGGTGAAGTCGCGGCGGCGGGCGTCGGCCATGGCGTCACCGAAGACCACGCGGCCTGGGCGGCGGCCATCCTGGTAGTCGGCCTCGGCCCGGAAAGTGGCGACCTGGAAGGAGTGGCCGTGCTCGAGCACCACTATCACGCCGAACTTGCGGCCAACGGGCAGGGTGCGCTTGAACAGCCGCTCAATCTGCACCGGCAGCGCGGCCGTGACGATGTCGTAATCGCCCGGCGCGCGGCCGAGCAGGACGTCACGCACGCAGCCACCGACCCAAAAGGCTGGGAAGCCGGCATTTTGCAGGCCGCGGACGATGGCGAGGGCCGTGTCCTCCGCACGTGAGAGCTTATGCGCGAGCTTGGACTTCACAGGTTCGGCCAGGCCTCAATCCTCGCCCCAGATGCGTTTCACGTGCGCGACGCCGCTCTTAACCTCCTCGACGGTGAGCGAGGGGCTCAGTTCGAACACCTTGATGTGCTCGGGCCGGACGAACGGCTTGAGGGCGGCGAAATCCACGTTGCCCGAACCCGGCGCGCAGTGATCAAGGCCCGGCGGCTGCACGTCGTGGATGTGGAAGCCGAACAGGCGTTCGCGCAGCGTTTCTAACTGCATGGCGTGTCGGAGGAAGCCAAGGTTTTCCTTGATCTGCGCGTGGCCGGTGTCGTGCCAATACACCAGGCTCGGGCTGGGGACCTCGCGAAACAGGAAGGGGTAATCGCTGTCCACGGGCAGTTCTTCGAGCGCCTGGCGGTTCTCGGCGCCGAGCTTGAGCCCGCGCGATTCCGCCTCAGGCAGGAGCTTCCTGAGCAGCTCGTTAACCCGCTCCACAAAGGGCCCTTTCTTTGCCTCGCGTTTCTCGTCGAGGTCGGCGCAGACCTTGGCGTATTTGGGCGTGTCCTTTTTCCCGCGCGCCACCAGCTTGAGCAGCTTGTCCGTGTAGTTCTTCATCTCGATGCTGCCAAGGTGGAGCACGACGGCGGGCGCCTTGACGCGCGTGGCAAATTCGATCGTCTTGCGGGTGTACTTCTCGGCCAGGTCGCGCTCGCGGGGGCGCTCGGCGGAGAACTGGTAGAGGTTGGGCGCGGCATAGGTCACGCCCATCGGCAGCGGACAGAAGTTATGGAGGCTGGAAATCTGGATCTCGCCGGCGTCCACGGCCTCGAGGATGCCGGGCAGCAGGCTGATGCGCGTGCTGTGGCTCAGCTCGGCATGCGTGAAGCCCAGCTCGCGGATTTCGCGCAGCATGGCGCGGCCATCAGTATGGCGGTGGGCGTTCCAGCAGGTGGAGAGGGAATACATCAGGACAGGGGGGTGCCCCGATATCGGCCCGGGGAGGCGGTGACGGGTGCCCGGCTGCCAAAGCACAAGCCGGGCGCAGCGGCTAAGCTGCGCCCGGCCGGAAAATAGCCTCGCTCACATGTCGGCGTAGCGGGCACTGAGCATGGCGGAAAACCGAGCCGCCTTTTCCTTGCGCCGGCGCCGCGCGCTCGGCTTCTCGAAATGCCGGTGGTTGCGCACGACTTTTAGGGTCCCTTCGCGGTCAATCTTCTTCTTCAGGCGCCGCAGGGCCTTCTCTACCGGCTCGCCTTTCTTTAACCTGATCTCGGTCAAAACTCTCTCACTTCCTCTCCAGACACCGGGCCGGCACTCGGCCTGCATGGCCGAACCACCGCGCGGGTTCGCGGCAAAGACTATGCGCGACAGGACCCCTGTCAACGGCGAACTCGCCACCGGGGCCAGGCTGGGGGCGCATCTTGGCAGTACCACCATAGCGCGGAGTGCGAGGACGGGCGCGCTCCGGTGGTACTGCCAAGATGGGACCCCTGCCTTGGAACACGTTGTCAACGCGGCCTATGGGGCATAGCGGTGACGCATACGCGCGCAGCGTCGGAAGATGCCCGCCGGCAGCAACTTACGTGCCGATCCAGCCCAGTGCGGCAACGGCGTGGCCCCGGGGATATCCCCGTGTGTCTCCCATGTGGGTCGACCCACATGGGAGACACACAGGGGCCGATCCGGGATTACACAGGTGGATCACCGTAGCCCTGCCTTTTTCTGTCCGGTTCCGCCGTGCGTGCCGATATATTGCTAGAGATGAGCGAGAGTGACCTGCAATTGCTTGAACGGTACAGCCGTCACCACGCCGAGGATGCCTTTGCCGAGGTCGTCCGGCGGCACCTTGACCTGGTCTTCTCCGCCGCCCTGCGCCAGGTCCGCTCTCCCCAGTTGGCCGAGGAGGTTGCCCAATCCGTGTTCGCCGACCTGGCCCGCGAGTCGCAACATCTCGCCCCCGATACCGTACTCAGTGCCTGGCTTTACCAGGTCACCCGTCGCAGCGCCATTGACGTAGTCCGCCGCGAAGCCCGGCGCCAGGCGCGCGAGCAGGTCGCCCAGGAACTCAACGATATGAACACCGCCCCCGCCGATTGGACGGGCGTCGAACCGCTGCTCGATGAAGCCATGCAGGCGCTGGAGGCTACTGAGCGCACCGCCGTCCTGCTCCGCTACTTTGAAAACAAATCCCTCCGCGAAGTCGGCCAGACCCTCGGCACGACCGAGGAAGCTGCCCGCAAGCGCGTGAGCCGCGCGGTCGAACGCCTGCGGGAGCTGCTGGCCGAGCGGGGCGTCGCCGTCGGCGCCAGCGGGTTGGTCCTGCTCATTTCCGCTAATGCCGTGAAGGCCGCGCCCGCCGGCCTGGCCGTTACGATTTCCAGCGCCGCGAGCCTCGCCGGCGCCTCCGTCAGCACCGCTGCAACCGCCACCGCTGCCAAAACCATCGCCATGACTACGCTCCAAAAAACGCTCGTCGCCACCGCCATTGCCGCCGCCGTCGGCACCGGCTTTTACGAAGCTCACCAGGCCGCGCGCCTGCGCGAGGAGAACCAGACTCTGCAGCAGCGCCAGGCACCCCTCAAGGAACAAATCCAGCAGCTCACGCACGAGCGCGACGAGGCCAAAAGCCTCCTGGCGGACGCGCAGGAACAGGCCGCGCGGGCAAAGCCAGGCTCGAACACTGGCGAGGTCTTACGCCTGCGCGGCGAGGTGGGCGTGCTGCGCCAACGCGTGGCCTCCAGTGAAGCCAAGTCCAACCCGCCAACCAGCGGCGCCGCTCAATGGATGAGCAATCCCAGCATGGCCGAGTACATGCGGCATGCAGCGGCGGAGAAAATCAAATCGCTCTATGCCCCCCTGTTCCAAGAGCTGAACCTCACCCCCGAGCAACGGGACCAGTTTGGCCAGCTTTTCGGCGACAGGGCGACCAACTTCTTCGCCAAGCTCGCAGCCATGCCTCAAGGCGATCCGGCACAGGCGCAAGCCGCCGTTGACAGCTCCGCCGGAACTAATGCTCTCAGCGCCCGAGTCCATGCGCTGCTCGGCGACGCCGGGTTTGCGAGATATGAGGAGTTCAGCCAGGAGCTTCCTGGTCGCGCCATGGTGGGGCTGCTCAGCCCGCAACTGGAATCAAATCCCCTGACCCCGGACCAGACCGCGAGCCTGATCCAGGTGGTGAAGGCTCAGCCACGCGAGTTGATGACGGGTCTTCTCGGCAGCCCGGACATGGCGTTCCTGGGCTCGCAGGCCGACATAGATGCCTTCCTGCAGCGTGTGGCCGACAGCAACCAGCGCATCGTCGAGCAAGCGAGCGCGTTCCTCACACCCGAACAGACGGATGCCCTTGGCAGCGTCCTGAGCAATTCCATCACCACACGGAAACTCCAGGGAGCCGCGCTGGTCCAGAAGCACTAGAGCCCACAGCCGGACAGCCTTGCCATGCGTCGCGGTCCGGTGTATCGCCTGGTGCACGACGACATGCGTGTCCGGCGAATCCTCCGAGTCATCTGGCTGGCCGCGATCTTCTGTCCGTTGCTGTTCCAAGCGGCAGCGGACGAAGCTCGCTGGTGGCCCGTCCAGGCGATGCCGAAAGGCTTGGTCCGCCTGGACAAGGACCTGCCTGAACCACGCGCAGCCTGCGACATGATGGCCCAATCGGTGGCCGGGCTCGCCGCCAAAGCCGTCAACGAAGGCCGCTCCGATGAGATGGTATGGGTGGGGACCGACAACATTGATATCGAGGATTGGTTTGCCCGGCTGCTGAAGCGCCAGCCCCAACTGGAAGTGCGGGGCACGTTCGCCCTCTGGGACCTGGTTGACCGTTACGCCGGCAAGGGGATCATTAAGGGCTATATCCTCTACCGTTACGACCACTCGAAGGGCGCGCTAAGCGAGCATCGGCCGGCCATGGACTGCTCGGTCAATGTAGCCACCAGCCTGGCAGGGCTGCTGGACGGCATTATCGTGGATGAAAGCATCGAGGCAGAAGCCAGGCGGCACGGCCTCAAGCTGCTCGCGGACGCTCGTGGGAAAACCCAGGCATGGTGCTTCCGGACCTACCGAAGCCAGTTCAATCGCCACATGCTCTGCACCCAGGACCCGCAAAAGTCCAATGTCCGCGACCTGGCTATCGCCCAGAAGACTCTGACGGTGTTCGGGGACGCCAAGCCCATGGCTGCGGCCATGGCATGGCTTGAACCACCCTCTCCCGTGCTCGGTTGGAACGGCGGTGACGAATTCAAGACCACACAGATGTCCAGCGTGTGGGGCCACATCCAGACCTCCACCGATTGGGGCGTCAACCTGCCGGTTTTGATGGCCGGCACCGAACGGGCCGAGCCCGCCAAGGCCAGGGCCTTCGACCCGCGAACCGTTGACTGGAATGACCGGCGCAGCGCCGTAAGCTTTGTGCGCTCCGACGGCGACAACGCGGATACTTTCGAGGGGAGCTTCTTCCGGGGACAGGAAGGCGGAACGCTCTGGGGCGAACCCAGCCGCGGGGGGATGCCGTTCGGCTGGTCCTGCTGCTTCGCCCACCTGGCGCAGTTGTGCCCTGAAGCCATTGACTACGCGGCGGCCAACCAATCCACTAACGACTGGTTCCTCGAGTGGGGCGGCGGCTACTACTATCCCGACCTTTTTGGGCGCGAGCTAACCAACCGGTGGGAACTGCTCGCCCAACACGCCCGGCGCACATGGACCCTGATGCAAAGGACCGGCACCGACATAGTCGGCTTCAATACGGCACAGTTTGATTCCCCCGACGCGCTCCGGGCGTATCAGGTCTTCGCCGGCCAGGCGGACGCTCTGCTGGCGATCATGGTGTGGCAGTATGATCGCTATGAAGCAGGGGCGGGAACGGTTCTCTGGGTCAAAGACCGAAACGGGGTAGAGGTGCCGGTGATCAGTGCGCGTTACTCGATCTGGGAGCACACGAACCCTCGGCCGCGCTCGGGCACGCCGGCCAAGGTCGCGCGTGAAATCCGTCAGACAGTTGAGCAGGCCCCGCAGGCGGAGCTGCCTCGCTACGACTGGGTGAACGTGCATGCCTGGTCCTGGTTCAAGAAGGCGCCGGGGGCCCGCGAAGAGGCCGAGGATATGCCGCAGGAGAATGCCGAGGCTCATGGCGGCAGGCGTTCTTACGCCCCGGCTATGTGGTGCGCGGAGCGGCTGCCGGCGACCATCCGTGTCGTTTGCCCCGAAGAACTGGCGTGGCGCATCAGAATGAAGCATGATCCGCAGCAGACCAAAAAGTTCAGCGAGGAGTGGCGCGAACAGCGGGAAGCACAGAGGCGGTAATACCGGGTGGGCTTAGTGGCCGTGAGGGCATAGTCGCAGGCATGGGCCGGTGCGGCCTTTACTAGCTATAGTTCCGCTGCTATGAACCCCGGATGACGATGTTGGCTGCAGGCGTCCTCACGGGCCCCGATTACTTCATCGTGGCGGGCTACTTCGTCCTGATGCTGGCGATTGGAGTTTACTTCTATCGCTTCATGCGCGGCCTCAAGGACTACTTCAGCGGCGGTAACCGCATCCCGTGGTGGCTGAGCGGCGTATCGTTCTACATGACCAGCTTCAGCGCCTATGCCTTCATCGCGTATTCGGCGCTGGCTTACAGCTACGGCTGGGTGGGCGTGACTTTGCTCTGGGTCAGCGGGGCCGCCACCCTGGTCAGCGTAACCTTCTTTGCCAAGCGCTGGCGGCGCGCCCGCATTGACAGCCCGGTCGAATACCTCGAGACCCGCTACAGCCCGACGGTGCGGCAGTTGTTTGCCTGGCACGGCGTGCCCGTGCGCGTGTTCGATGATTCCCTCAAGCTGATCGCCGTCGGCACATTCGTCTCGGTGGGGCTCGGGCTGCCCATGCGCACCAGCATGGTCCTGTCCGGCGGCATCATGCTGGCCTACACGCTCATGGGCGGCTTGTGGGCCGTGACCGTGACCGACTTCGTGCAGTTCATCGTGCTGACCAGCGCGATTCTCATCCTGCTGCCGTTGGCTGTCATTCGCGCGGGAGGACCGGCCGCCATCCTGCAGCACTCGCCACCGGGGTTCTTCCACCTGGTCTCGCCCGAATACAACTGGGTTTATATCTGCTCGAACCTGCTGATGGCCTCACTCTGCTTCAGCGCACTACACTGGCAGCTCGTGCAGCGGTATTACTGCGTCCCCACTGAGCGGGACGCCCAAAAGGTCGGCTGGCTGGTGGTGGCGCTCTACCTTATCGGCCCGCCGATGATGTTCATCCCCGCGCTGGCCGCCCGGCAGTTTGTCAGCGGCCTGGCCAAGGACACGGACATCTACCCCATGCTCTGCGCGCAGCTCCTCGCCCCCGGCATGCTGGGGCTGATGATCGCCGCCATGTTCTCGTCCACCATGTCCGCCCTGAGCGGCGACTACAACGTCTGCGCCAACGTGCTCACGACCGATGTGTACCGGCGCCTGCTCCGGCCCGCCGCCTCGCAGCGGGAGTTGGTGCTGGCGGGCCGGTTCATGACCGTGCTGGTCGGCGTCCTCTCGATCAGCCTTGCCTTGCTCATGGCCGGCGGGGGAAGCGAACGGCTGTTCCGGAACATGGTGAAACTCTTCAGCACGGCTGCCGCCCCGGTGGCCATCCCGATGCTCCTGGGCCTGACCTGGCGGCGCGCCACCAACCGGGGCGTGCTGACTGGCTTCGTCGTCGGGCTGGCGACGGGCATAACGTTGCTCGTATGCCTGCCGAATCAATTCACCTTCCTCAATCTGCATTGGATGAAGGAGAACATGATCGTCGTCTGCGCGGTGCTGGCCACGACCGTGCCCGCCGTGGCCGTCAGCCTGAAGCAGCGCGTCGGCGAGGCGGACCGCGAGCGAATCGCCGCCTTCCACGAGCGCCTGGCGAAGCCCATCGGTTCGCTCCCCGGCGATGTGCCGCCCGTGCCAGCCGCTCATGAACCGCGGCTGTCGCCCTTCCGCGTGGTGGGCATCTGCATCATGCTGATCGGCCTCATGATGCTTGCCGTCACGCCGTGGGTGTCCCAGGGGCTGCAGCGCCGGCTGAGCCTGGCCCTGGCCGGCGGACTGCTGCTTAGCGGCGCGCTGCTGAAACGGCAGAGTCGGGCCGGCGCGCGGAAGGAATCCGGCGGACAGCTAACCACAGGCGTAGAAGTATGAATCAACTGGCACTATTCGGTGGAAGCAAAACGGTCACGCGCCCGTGGCTGCGCTGGCCCAGGCACGACGAGGCGGAGGCCGCCGGCCTCCTGCGCGTCCTCAAGAGCGGAAAATGGTGGTTATATGCCTACGGGGGCGGCCCGCGGCCCGACGGCGCGGCCAGCGCCGACATTTCCGAAGTCGAGCAGTTTGAGCGCGAGTTCGCCGCCATGCATTTCGTGAAGCACTGCTACGCAGTCACCAGCGGCACGAACGCGCTCGAAATCGCCCTCCAGGCATGCGACATCGGCCCCGGCGACGAGGTCATCACCACCGGCTACACTTTCATCGCGACTTCATCCGCGATCCTGAGCCGCTGCGCGCTGCCGGTCTATGTGGATATTCACCCCGATACCTACAATATAGACTCCGCGCGCATCGAAGAGGCCATCACGCCGAAGACGCGCGCCATCGAGGTCGTCCATCTCGGCGGGGAAATCTGCGACATGGATGCCATCCTCGCCATCGCGCGGAAGCACCACCTCAAGGTGATCGAGGACGCCGCGCAAGCCACCGGCTCCATCCTGCGCGGCAACAAGGGTGCCGGCGGCCTCGGCGACGTCGGGGTTTACAGCTTCCAGGCCTCGAAGGTGGTCACCGCCGGCGAAGGCGGCGCCTGCGCGGCCCAGGACGACACGCTCGCGGAACGCCTCTGGTCCTACCGCAATTGCGGCCGCTCAAAGACCGGCGTCTGGTACGAACATCCCCGCATCGGCCACAACCACCGGATGGGTGAGTTCCAGGGCGTGATCCTCCGCGCCCAGCTCACCCGGCTCGCCGAGCAATGCCGCACCCGGCAACGCAACCACGATTCCTTCCTGGCCAAAATCGCCGGCATTCCAGGCCTCGCCGCGCGCAAGCTCCGCCCTGATGCCGCCCGGCGCTGCCTCTCCGTGTTCATCCTGACCTACACCGGCGAAGGATGGGACGGCATTCACCGCGACCGCGTGCTCGAGGCCCTCCGGGCCGAAGGCGTGCCCGCCACCCTGGGCTACGGCTGGGCTAACTACAAGAACCCGGCTTTCGTGAACATGCAGCAGGCCCTGGGCCGGCGCGCCTTCGCCTTCGGCGTGGAGCGATTCCCCGACTGGCTGCAGTACGCCAAACGGTGCCCGGCTACGGAACGCGCCTGCCTTGACCGCGCGATCTTTATGCCCCACGCCCTCCTGCTCGGCACCGAGGCCGACATGCAGACCCTCGCCGATGCCTTTGCCAAAGTGTATGAGCATCGGTCGGAGTTGGCGCAACGAGCCAAATGACGAATGACGAATGACGCCGCATTAAGGGAGGGCGAGCGTCCTCGCGAGCCCAAACTTCTCTGGGAGTCCGGCAAATCAGGGCTCGCGAGGACGCACGCCCTCCCAGAGACTTATTACGCTTTGCGCAGCAACCGCTGAGATGGGGCACTGTGGCACATCCATGCTCCTCGACGGCCGGCTCTTCCCGGACGCCAGCCCCGTTCGCATCGCCATGGAGGAGGGCCGCGTCGCGTCAGTCGCCGCCCTGCCTTCGCTCGACGAGCCTGCGGACACAGAGCGTTGGCTCGTGCCCGGCTTCTTTGACCTCCAGGTGAACGGCAGCCTTGGACGCAGCTTCGCCGCGCCCGACGTCACGGTGGAAGACGTCGAGCACATCGTGCGCGCCGTCTTGCCGACCGGCACCACCCGGTTGCTGCCAACCGTGGTCACAGCGGACCTCGAGACCCTCTGCCGCCAATTGTCGGTCCTTGCGGAGGCGATGGAGCGCATTCCGCTAGTCCAGGCCATGATCCCGGGCATCCACGTGGAAGGGCCGTTCATAAACCCCGAAGACGGGCCGCGCGGCGCGCATCGCCGGCAATACGTCCGGGATCCCAGCATTGCCGATTATGGACGGCTGCAGGCAGCGGCCCGTGGAAGGATCGTGATGCTGACACTGGCACCCGAGCAGCCCGGAGCCATCGAGTTAATCCGCCACGTCACGAGCCAGGGCGTCGTGGCGGCGCTGGGGCACCATCGCGCCAGCGACGAGGTATTGGAAAGCGCCGTTGCTGCCGGTGCGCGGATTAGCACGCACCTGGGCAACGGCTCAGACGCCGTCCTGCCGCGGCTGGCGAATCACATCTGGCGCCAGCTCGGCGAGGATCGGCTTTGGGCCTGCTTCATTGCTGACGGCCATCATCTGCCCCCGGCAACCCTGCGCTGCATGCTGCGGGCCAAAGGCCTGGGGCGCAGCGTCCTGGTTACCGATGCCATCGAGTTGACCGGCCTGCCGCCGGGGCGCTACATGCGGCGCGGGCTCGAGGCCGAACTGACCCAAGACGGCAAGGTGGTGCTGGTAGGCACGCCCTACCTGGCCGGCTCAGTTGCGACCATGCCAGGGGTCATCGCGCGCGCCGTCAGAGATGCCGGGCTGACCTTCGTGGAGGCGTTGCGGCTGGCGACTCTGCAACCGGAGTCGCTGATGCGCCGGCACGTGACCGCCTGGTCGTGTGAGCCGGGGCAGCCTGCCAACCTTGCTGAGGTGGACTGGCAGCCCGCGGATGCGGTGCTCAGGGTCCGCACCGCCGTGATCGGCGAGTTCCGGTCAGGACAGTAAACGGCGCCGGGCTGCAAGGTAGGGACGCCTCGCCGAGGCGTCCGCCGCCACCGCAAAACGGACGCCTCGGCGAGGCGTCCCTACCAGCGCAAAGTATGCCGGCTACGGTCCGGGGTTCTGCTCCCACTCGGGATTGCCATCATTCACCGGCTCGGGCGGGTACAGCGGAACGAGCGCTGTCGTGCCGGTCGTGCCGGGGCCGAGGGTCACCTCCATGTATTTTGTGGCCAACCCGGCGACGTGGCAGCACGAGGAGTAGAGCCGGAAGGTCTTGCCCGTGGTCCACCGGTCGCGTGCCGGGTCCAGCGCGAAGTTGTACCACAGCAGGCGTCGGGGAGATTGCGCCAACTGTTGCATTGGCGTCCAGTCCTGCTTCCCGAGGTCGCGGCACGTGGCCACGTACTCGGTGCCTTGCATGGTCGTGCCCAAGGCCAGGTAGCGCTTCAGCCACTTGTTGTAGGTGACCGTCGTATTGTCGGCATTAACGAACACGTCACTATCGTGGCCGCCCAGGCCCGGCTGGCTCCAGGCGCCGCGATACCACTTGGTCCATGCGCCCGGAGCCATGCGATCCGCGATGCGGCAGCGGGCCACGCGCATGGATTGGTAGCGCAGGCCGGTCTGCTTGTGCACCCAGCTATGCATGTACCACAGGTAAAACCAGCCATGCCGCGCATCCACGTAGAGCTTCTGGTCCCCGCAGCCCCAATCGTAGAAGTGGCCGGGGAACGCCGCCGGGTCGAGCGGATTGTCGCTGGTCAGGATGTCGCCCTCGTAATGCCAGGTGGCCCCATGGTCCGCCGACGACGCCAAACCGATGCGGCGGAAGTGGTGGAAGTTGGGAGCCGGCGTGCTGTGGTAGCGGAACTCGACATGCACTGTGGCCAGCCACCGATGTGTGCGCGGCTCAACCCACGCCGCCGAAACCCAGTAGCTGTCATCCCCGAAGGGCTGGGTGAATGACGCATCCCGCTTCCCATCCGGCAGCGCGTGCAGGTGATCGAGGTCGGGCCCCGCGAAGCGCCGGATACGCAGGTGCTCGGCTCCGCCCGCCCCATACACCACTTCAAGCTGGCCACCCTCGCAGACTACCGCCGGGTCAATGTCCAGGCAGTTGAACTCGGGCACGGCCACATCCGGTCCAAAGGCCATCGTGAAGTCCGCCGCCCGCCCGGCCGCGACGGGAACAAGCATGCCCAGGAGAAGGCAGGGCAGGGCACGTGATGGCATCAGCCGGAGAATGGGCATAAAACTTCGCGCCATTTTAGGAGGCCCACGCCGGGCGTCAACGAGTCGCGGCAGCGTGCAACTCACCCCTGTGCTTGTTCAGGTAGGGACGCCTCGCCGAGGCGTTCGGGTGCGCCGGAAACGGACGCCTCGGCGAGGCGTCCCTACCCAGCGAAGGAAATCGGCAAAATGCACCCGTCGGGGCAGAGCAGGATGGTGTTCAGAACGGCGATGGAACGGAGGCAGGCCGGAGCCGCAGCGCAGGGGCAGGACTTACCCCGGGTGCCCGGATGCGTCGGCAAGCGGCGCTGGGGCTTGCATTGGCGGAGGTTCCGGGCTAAACAATCGGCGTGAGCTTCAAAGGCACAGTGAGGAACGGGGTGGTGGTGCTGCCGCCGGAGGCCAAGCTCCCAGAGGGCGCTACGGTCGAGGTTATTGCCAGCGTATGTCGCTCCGAGGACGATCCATTTGTGGCGGCGGCAATTAAGGTGTCCAAGCCGCGCCCCCATTGGCCGAAGGACTACGCCCGCAATCTCGATCGCTATCTGTACGGCGTTCCCAAACGCCCGTGAACGCTGTTTTTGCCGACACGTACTTCTACCAAGCGCTTTTGGACGAGCGTGATTCGGCCCACGCTAACGCGCTTGCGTATTCCAAGCTCAGCAGGACCATCGCAACTACAGAGTTCGTCCTGCTGGAACTAGGAAACGCGTGCGCTCGAGCCGAGGACCATGCTGACTTTCTTGCGTTGCTGGCAGGCCTCCGTGCCAGTCCGCGGACACGGGTGGTCCCACTCGACTCCGGTTTACTGCAACGCGGCCTGGACCTGTTCGCGGCGCGCCCCGACAAGGATTGGTCGCTGACCGACTGCACTTCTTTCGTGGTCATGCAGGATCAGGGCTTAACCGAAGCGCTCACCGCCGACAGTCATTTTCTGCAGGCGGGCTTCAAGGCGCTATTGATCTGAGTTCCCGGCTTTCGCGCCTGGCCCGAAGAACGGACCCAAATTACCTATTGACAGCAAGGCCGCGGTTTTGCATCATCCCGGCAGGATAGGTGAGACGCAAGGCTTGGTTCATTCTCACCGCGCGGCACCGCTGAGCCTATGCAGGCGCGCAAACAGCTCATTGGCGGCTGTTGATCCCTTCAGGCCTGACAACATGGAAAGCATTGGGTCGCAAGCTATCCCTCGTTGCGGCAAAAGCCGCGGACGCTGGCAATGTGTTCTGCGGCTGGCTCTCTTGACGGGGCTCGCCGCGGGGGACCGCGTGGTTCTCGCCCAGGCGCCCTCCGTTGACTCCCTCAACCCCAGCGTGAGTTCCTTTGTCGGGCAGTTAGGGCTGCAGGCCGACGGCAGGATTCTCATGGCCGGGGGCTTCACGACCGTGAGCAACCAATCACACGCCCGGCTGGCCAGGGTCGGCTCGGACGGCAGCGTCGAGACGGCGTTCACAGCGAGTGCCGGGGACTCGGTGTATGCGCTGGCGGTCCAGGCTGACGGCAAGATCCTGCTCGGCGGCGATTTCACGTCACTCTGCGGACAGGGCCGCATCGCGGTGGGGAGGCTGAATACCAGTGGAACGCTCGATACCAGCTTCAACTGCCACGCGTTCGACCCGCCGCCCTTCACTTCAGTTATCGCCCGGGTGCAAGCCATCCTCCTCCAGCCGGACGGGAAGATCATCCTGGGCGGCCGCATCTCGTATAACAACGGCCCATACGCCGGCTACGTGTATCGGCTGAATACGAATGGCACGACCGATAGCAGCTTTTCATCCGCCAGTACCAGTGGCGGCGTCGTGGATTCGCTGGCCTTGCAGAGCGATGGGAAGGTGCTCGTGGGCGGTGCTTTTTCCTTGGTGAACAATACGCCCCGCAACCGTCTGGCGCGCCTCAACAGCGATGGATCGCTGGACACCGGCTTCGATGCCGCGCTCGCTCCTACAACGGATTCGTGGGTGCTGGCCATCATGGTGCAGCCGGACCAGGCAATCCTCCTCGGCGGCCAGTTCACGACGGTTGCTGGCCAGCCGCGCACCAACCTCGCCCGGCTCTATCCCGCCGGTGGTCTCGACCCGGCGTTCAACTCGGCAGGCACCGGCTCTTCGGGGAGCATCTACTGCCTGGCGCTTCAGGCCGACGGCAAGATCCTGGTGGGCGGCCTCTTTTCCATGCTGGGCGGCGCCTCACACTCACGGATCGGCAGACTTTACCCTGACGGCTCACTGGACACTGCATTCACCGCCGGAGCCAATTCTGACGTGTACGCGCTTGCCATCCAGCCCGACGGGAAAGTGCTGGCGGGCGGATACTTCACCACGCTGGCAGGGCAGCCCCGCCCATACGTTGGCCGGCTCAATAACCTCGACCCGGCGTGGCAAAGCCTGAGTTACGACGGTGCCACTGTCACCTGGATGCGCGGCGGCAGCAGTTGCGAAGTGTGGCGCACGACCTTTGACTCCAGCACCGACGGCACCAACTGGGTGAGCCTGGGCGACGGCGCGCGCATTCCAGGGGGATGGCAACTCGCCAACGTCGGGCTGCCCCCGGGGTCCAAGGTCCGTGCCCGCGGCTATACGACCGGCGGAGCCTACAATTCCTCGAGCTGGTTCATTGAGACGGTGTGGCCGCCCGCGGCGCCCGCGATAGTCAGCACCGACAGTCTCTTCGGCGTCCGCTCGAACCAGTTCGGGTTCAATATCACCGGCACCAGCGGCTCGACCGTGGTGGTGGAAGGCTCGACGGACTTCAGTGGCTGGACACCCCTCGCCACGAATGTGCTATCGAGCCTGACGCTCTATTTTTGCGATCCAGACTGCCCGGCCTTCCCGCACCGTTTTTACCGGGCACGGCTGCAGTAGGGCAGGGTGGGAACCGGCGTGAGCCCCCTCACCCCTTCACTTTCCCCCTCGGAACGGGAGAGGGTGCCCTTCAGGGCGGGTGAGGGGCATTTCTCGGTCTCACTTACGGCCGCTGGGCGCCCATCCGCCTAATTCCACCAGGATTACCGGGACCGTCCCCGCCTGTAAGCGCCTTCTCTGCGCGTTTTTCCCCCTCCACGGCAGCCCCGCCACCCGTCACTACACCGTCACCCCTCCCTATCCTCACCGTCACCTCGCCGTAGAACCTCTAACTTCAAGTTAGAGGTTCTACGGTGAGGTGACGGCGAGGATAGGGAGGGGTGACGGCGGAGTCAGGGCGGGGGGGTCTGCACAGGCTGGCGCGCACTGGGTGTCCAATATTAGGACAATTTGGTTCCGGCCTGATGCCAGCCAGCCGCCTTGGGTCGCTCTCCGTGGACAGCGGCGTTTGGTCTTGAGATTCGGCCTGAGCGGGCTATAACCAGCGCGTGGTCCAAGCGCTTCCAGAGCCGCCTAAACGCGACCTGCGGTATTGTGCAGTCTATGGTTACCCGGTGCGGCATTCAG
>DATKNZ010000209.1:0-10050 GCA_035541055.1 Candidatus Acidiferrum sp.
GTCAACGTCGCCACAACCACGAAGCGGTGGATGATCATGAACCAATGGGACACGGTTCCTGGCACGTTGAATGTCAATGGCGGCACGCTGAATTTGAACGCCAACACCGACCTCCGCTTCAGCACCGGCAACGGGAGCGGAACGAGCGCGGTAAATCTCAACGGCGGCACGATCACCTCCTGGAGCGGCAATCAAACCGGCGCCGGGAGCGGTGTGGTTGACCTTAACCAAGCCGGCGGTTCCAGCGCCAATAACACCTTTAGCCTCAATGGCGGCACGCTGGCAATTGCTCAAATCACCGCCAATCAGGCCAGTGGCACCCGGGTCTTCAACTTCAATGGCGGCACGCTTAAGCCGACCGCCTCGACCACGACCTTCATGCAGGGCTTGAGCGCGGCCAACGTCCAGGCCAACGGCGCCATCATTGACACGGCTGGTAACAATATCACCATCGCGCAGGATCTGGCGGATGGCGGTGGCGGCGGCGGCTTGACCAAGCTCGGCAATGGCACGCTGACGCTTTCGGGCAATGTCGGCTACACCGGGCCGACCAGGGTGCTGGGCGGCACGTTGAGCCTGAACAGCGCCACGGGCCTTCCCTTGCCCGGCGGCGATCTGGTGGTGAGCAATGCCACGCTGGCGCTGGATGCCTCCGGCGGCATAGCCATGTCGGCGAATAATGTTTCTGTCGGTTCAACGCTCAATCTGACCCTGAGTCCTACGGCCAATGCGATCAACGCCGCCGACAACCTGACGCTGGGCAACAACACGACGTTGAACCTGGCCTATGGCACGGTGACCTCCAATCCAAGCGCCGCCGCCATCATTGCCTCAGGAAGTCTGAGCAAGGGCACCAATATCGTCATCAATGTCTCCGCCATCGGCCTCGGCACTGGCGGCGTGATTCCGTTGATTGTGGTTGGCTCGGGAACGTTGAACACGAACGGCTTCGTGCTGGGCGCATTGCCTTCCGGGGTCAAAGGGGTTCTGACCAACAGCACGTCCAGCGAGCTGGACCTGCTGATCACCGGCGCCGGCCAGCTCCTGAGCTGGCACGGGGCCAACGCGGGCAACACGCTGGTGTTGTCCAACTGGGACATCGGCACCAGCAGCAATTGGTACGATACGGGCATGAATCTCACTCGGTATCTGCAATATGCCGGCAACACTATCGGGGACAATGTGATCTTCGGTGATAATGGTTACGCTTATGATGGGACCAACCATGTGTATCTGGCGGGAACGGTTCTGCCGGCTACCGTCGCGTTCAGCTCGTCTTCGCCTTACATTCTCACGGGGCCGGGCGGGATCGGCGGAGCGACATCCCTGGTGCTGACGAACATGAACAACGCGGTTGTGCTCGGCACGGCCAACAGCTATACGGGGGGAACGGTAGTGGGTGGCGGTACCCTGGTCGTTGCCAATGACAATGCTCTGGGTGCGCTCTCGGGCGGGGTCACGTTGGCGGGCGGCACCCTGCAATTGAACGCAGGGGTGACGAGTTCCCGGGCTACGACTGTGACGGCGAACTCGGGGGTGGATGTCGTTGCCGGTGCGACGGCTCAATGGAATGGCAGCATCACCGGCGCGGGCGGTTTGACCCTGACCGACATCGGCACGCTTACACTCGCCGCCGTTAACTCCTATACGGGTCCGACGGTGGTGAACGCGGGGACGCTCAACCTGACTGGAACGATCACGCCCGGCACCATGACCGTTGGCGGTGCTCCCAGCGATGCGGTGCTCAATATTTCGGGCAACCTTACCTCCAGCAACCTGTTTATTGGCAATAACAGCGGAGCCGTGGGCGTGGTTAATCAGACCGCCGGGACCGTGACGCTCTCGGGCGGCACCGGCGACTTCCTCAACGTGGGTAACATGGACGCCAGCTTTGGATATTACAACGGGATGGGAGGAACGCTGAACACGGCTGGCATCTCGATCGGCGGCGAGAACAACCCCAACGTGTGGCCCCCGCAGGGCACCGGCGACGGCATTATGGAAGTCCGCGGGGCTACCATTAACAACAACGGCTGGATCGTGCTGGCCCGTGGCGGCAATGCTCAAACCGGCGTCCTGAATGTCTATAGCGGCTCGCTGACCTACAGTGGCGGCGGGATTGCCTGCAACTGGCAATTGTCTGGATCGGGCCAGACCTCGATCATCAACCTTATGGGCGGCAGTGTGACCAGCACCAACCAGGGGGTTAATTTCAGGCAGGCGGGCGATACTGGCATCTTGAACCTGAAGGCCGGGCTCCTGAAGGGCACCGCCGTGACCGGCAACGGCGTCGTCAACTTCAACGGCGGCACCTTGCAGGCTGCCGCCAGCACCGGCGACTTTGTGGACGTCAGCCGCGCGACCGTCTTCAGCGGTGGTGCCACGATTGATGACGGCGGCAACGCCGTCATAATTAATCAGCCCTTGCAGGCCCCGAATGGTTATGGGGTGAGCACCATTACGTTCACAACGGGTGGTTCTGGCTACGTAGCCCCGCCCATTGTCAGTATTTCGGGCGGCGCAGGGAGCAATGCGACGGCTGTGGCTACGGTTACAGGCGGCGCAGTTACTGCCATTACCGTTACGTCGCCTGGAACCGGCTATGGTGCCAGCGATACGTTGTCAGTGGGCTTCAGCGGTGGCGGGGCTAGCGCAAGTCCGCCCACGGGAGTCGCGGTTACGGTGACGGCATCACCTCTGGTCAGCGGTGGGTTGACCAAGCAGGGCGCGGGCACGCTGACGCTCTCTGCCGCGAACACCTATACCGGCGTCACGCTGGTCAACAACGGCACCCTCAGGGTGGACGGACCGCCGGTCCTCCATCTGAGCTTCGATAACGTCAGCGGCAGCACCGTGTTCAATGATGGAACGGGCGGCTCCGCCATGAACGGCACTTTGAATGGAACCGCGACAATTGTTTCGGGGGGCAAGTTCGGCAACTGCCTGAGCATCTCGGGCGCGAACGCCGCCAGCAGCTCCTGCCAGATTGCCAACTCCGTGGTTCCGCTCTCAATTGGGGCCGCCAACAACTGGACGGTGGCCATGTGGGTCCAAAGCTCGACCGCGGGCGGTTGTTACGCCTATCAAGGTGACGGCGGGTGGGGGTGGGGCAACACGGTGTTTTACATGAACTCCGGCGGCACCACGGCGGGTACGGCGGCGGGCGGCGTGCGTTGGGGACAGGGTTGGGAAACCGGGACGGCGGCCATTAATGACGGTGCCTGGCACCACGTAGTGCTGACCTACAACGGCACCACCAAAGCCGCCTATGTGGATGGCAACCTGGATGCTTTGACCACCGACCAATGGGGCAGCACGGGAACAGGAGGCCAGTTCTGGATCGGCGGCGGGGCCGACACGGGAGACGGCACGGCCAACCTGAATGGGCTGGTGGACGAAGTCTATGTCTTCGATCGGACCCTCAGCCAGGCTGAAGTCCAGTCGCTCTATAACAGCAACACGCTCCCTGGCGCACCTGTCCTGCCTGGCGGCGTTACGGTTGCGTCGGGCGCGACCCTCGGCGGCAACGGCGCTATCGGCGGAGCCGTCACCGTTCAGCCAGGCGGCACCCTCGCGGCCGGCGCGTCCATCGGCACGCTGTTCATTAACAACAACCTGAATCTGGGGGGCAACCTCCTGGCCGAGGTCAACACCTCCGTCTCACCCTCCAATGACCTCATCGTCGTCACCGGCACCCTGACCAACAGCGGGACCGGCACCGTGTCGCTGAGCAATCTTGGCCCGGCGCTGGTGGCTGGCGACAGCTTCACGCTCTTCAGCAAGCCGTTGGCTAATGGCGGCGCAATGTTGCTGACAACAACTCCCGCCCTGACTTCCGGGCTGGTGTTGTCCAACCGTCTGGCGCTGGATGGCTCGGTGCTCGTGGTCTCGTCCGGCACCCTTCCCTCCACTCCCACGAACGTCACCTATAGTGTGAGCGGAAACACCCTCGGCATCGGTTGGCCTCTGAGCTACACCGGCTGGCTGCTGCAATCCAACTCCGTGGGCATCACCGGCACCAGTAGCTGGTTCGTCGTGCCGGGGTCCGCAGCCACGAACAGCATGAGTTTCACCATCAATCCGACCAACAGGAACGTATTCTACCGCTTGCGGCATCCGTAGGCCGGCCTTTCGCGAGGCGGCGGGCAAGCCCGGCCGCCTCGCTGCTTTTGGAGTTCCATGTCCCTACTCTCCCGATTTCACTCTTCAAAGCGCGGACCTTGGAAGCTCCTCGCAGCCACTGTCGGCTGGTCCATTTTCTGCGCCGGCGCCGGCGCGCAGTTTGTGGGGACCGCCACCCTCACGATCCCGGCCGACCGGCCGGGCGCGGTGGTCAGCACCAACCTGTTTGGCATCTTCTTTGAAGAAATCAACTTTGCCGGCGAGGGCGGCTTGTATGCCGAGATGGTTCGCAACCGCTCGTTCGACAACTCACCCAACGCGGATTATTGGACGCTGGTCACGCAAGGCACCGCCACCGGGCAGATGAGCGTGGATGGGGCCCAACCGCTGAATACGAACCGGCCCCACTCACTCCAACTCACCATGCTGTCCGGCGTGGGCAGCGTCGGCGCGGCCAACGCCGGCTTTTGGGGCCTGTCCCTGCAGGCCGGCTCCAGCTACAACCTGAGCCTCTACGCCCGCGCCGCAAACGGTTTCACCGGACCGCTCAGCGCGCGCCTCGAAAGCGCGAACGGCAGCCAGACGTACGCCCAAGCCTCGTTTAATGGCCTGAGCCCCAATTGGCAGCGCTTCACCGCGACGCTCACTCCCACGGTCACGGATACCAATGCTCTCCTGACCGTGAGCATCTCCCAGACGGGGACGATCTGGCTGACGGTGGTTTCTCTCTTTCCCAGTGGGACGTTTCATAATCGCACCAATGGCTTGCGGGCCGACCTGGCCAATTCGCTGGCGGGCCTGGGGCCGTCGTTTCTCCGCTACCCGGGCGGCAATTTCATTGAGAGTTGGAATGTGACCAATGCGGTGCGATGGAAGAAGACCGTGGGCGACCTTGCGCTGCGGCCCGGGCACTTGAACGACTCCTGGGGCTATTGGTCCACAGACGGCTTCGGCCTGCACGAGTTCCTCTTGTTCTGTGAAGACCTCGGCATGGAGCCGCTCTACGGCATCAACGCGGGACTTTGCCTCGGCTACAACGGCGACACCAATAACACGGTGCCCTTGGATCAAATGGGGCCCTGGGTGCAGGACGCCCTGGACCTCATCGAATACTGCAACGGCGATACCAACACCACGTGGGGGGCTCAGCGGGCGGCTAACGGCCATCCCGCCCCCTTCAACCTGAAATACCTGGAGATCGGCAACGAGAACGGCGGCTCGTATTACAACGATCGCTACGCCCTTTTCTACAGCGCCATTAAATCGAATTACCCCGCCATGCACCTGATCGTTCCTGATTGGGGCGGCATCCCCACGGCCACACCGGTCGAGATTCAGGACGAGCATTATTACTCCGACCCCGCGACGTTCATCTCCTACGCGACGAAGTACGACAGCTACAGCCGCAGCGGGCCGCACGTGTTTGTAGGCGAGTACGCAGTGACTTCCGGTTACGGAACTTACGGCAATCTCTCGGCGGCGCTGGGCGAGGCGGCGTTCATGACCGGCATGGAGCGTAATGCGGACATCGTGCTCATGGCTTCGTACGCGCCATTGTTCGCCAATGTAAACAGCATGCAGTGGCAGCCGGACCTGATCTACTATGACAGCTCGCGCTGGGCCGGCACTCCCTCTTACTACGTCCAGCAGATGTTCAGCCAGAACCGCGGCGACGTCGTGCTGCCTGCCAGCCTGGTCGTAACCAGCACGGCCACCAACCTGCCCATGCATGGCGCCATTGGCGCAGGATCCTGGAACACTGCGGTCGAATACACCAACATCGTCGTCACCAGCAACGGCGTGACGCTCTACCAGAGCGACTTTGTCCACCAGGGCACCAACGGCTGGCGCGTTTACAACGGGACGTGGAGCGTGAACAACGGCTGCTACCAGCAAACCTCGGCCACCACTACCGATTGCCGTTCGACCACCGGCAATACCAACTGGGCCAACTACACCATCAGCCTCCGCGCCCGCAAAACCGGCGGCAGCGAAGGCTTCCTCATCCTGTTCAACTGGCTCGACGACTACAACTGGACCTGGTGGAACATCGGCGGCTGGAACAACACTCTGAACGGCATCGAGCAATGCGTCAACGGCAGCAAGAGCACTCTGGGCCAGGTATCTCAAAGCATCAGCGCCAACGTTTGGTACGATATCAGCATTGTGCTGACGGGCTCGCGCATGCAGTGCTACCTCAACGGCGTGCTGTCCCAGGACATCACCTACCCGGCCACGGTCACCAGCGGGTTGCTGGCATCAACGACTTATTCCCGGTCCAATGGCCAGATCATCGTCAAAGCAGTTAACCCATACAATTCAGCTATGGTCACGGCTGTGAGCTGCACCGGGCTCGATGCCATCGCGCCGTCCGCCACGCTCGTTCAATTGACCTCAGGCAGCCCCTGGAACGAGAACTCGTTAGATGCCCCGACCCATGTCATTCCAGCGACCAGCACCCTCACCAATGCCGGGACGAACTTCACCATTACATTTCCCGTCAACTCATTGTCGGTGTTGCGCCTCCAGGCGGTTGGCGTGCACTCCGTCACCAACCTGCAGCTCCAAATCCCATCGCCCATTAACGCGGGGCAGGTTGTCCCCGCCGTGGTATGGGGCTGGAATTGGGGTGAGACCGTTCCGGTCAATCTGGCCACCAACACGGGCTTTGGCATCACTTATAGCTCGCTGGATCCTGGCGTCGCCACGGTGGACGCAAGTGGCAATATCCGAGGCACAGGCCCCGGCGCGACAAGCATCGTGGCCACCTACGGCAGCGTCGGCCTCGCTGCCACCCAGATGGTGCAGGTAGTGGCGCCGGCGGCTGCGCTGGTTCACCGCTACAGCTTCGAGGAATTGGGTGGCAGCATCGTCTCCGATTCCGTGGGCGGCCCGGCCTGGAACGGCACGTTGCCCAATGGCGGAACGTTTGGAGGCGGCCAGCTCGCCCTGGACGCCGGCAGCCAGCAATACGTGCAGTTGCCCGGCGGCATCCTCAGCAACTATACCGCGGTGACGATCGAGGCGTGGTTCACTTTCCCGAGCCAGCTCCCGGTAAACTGCTTCCTCTACGGGTTCGGCAACATCAACGGAGCGAGCGGCAACAGCTACATCTTCTGTGCGCCGCAGGGGGGAAGGATTGCGATCACCCCGAGCGACTGGACGGGGGAGCAGGACGCCTACAGCGGGATTGATTTCAGCTTCCAGACAAACTTCCACCTCGTGGCGGTCTATGACCCCCCGGCAGGCTCCCTGGCGCTCTACACGAATGGAGTCCTTTCGGGCATCAACAACTCGGTGACCGTGCCGCTGAGTTCCGTAACGGACGTTTACAGCTTCATCGGCAAGTCCCTTTACAGCGGCGATCCTTACCCCAGCTTCAGTGTGGACGAGTTCCGCATCTACAATGGCGCCCTTTACGCGAGCGACGTTTCGGCGGCGCAATGGCTTGGGCCCGAGCACTTGCTGAGCACTGCCAGCCCTCCGCTCGCGTTTTCGAGCAGAAATGGCGTTCTCACCCTCTCCTGGCCGTTAGCTGCCTCGGGTTATACCCTGCTTTCCAAAACCAACCTCCCCCTGGGCGCCTGGCACCCGGCCAATACCCCTGCGCCGCAGCCGAACGGAGGGCAATGGCAGGTCACGCTGCCCATGACCCCGACGGCTGAATATTTCCGACTCCAGAGATAGTCGGCTGAAGATACTTGGCAGAATAATCCGGGAAACGGCGCATGTAAGGGTGGATACGTAAACTGCGATACCACGTTCATGAAAGCCGACAATCTCACGCCCCGGATGACCAGGAGCTTCTTCAAACGCGCCCTACGGGCTTTCCTGTCCGCGCCCGCAGTCTGCTGCTGGCGTATGCAAGGAAGGAGAATAGCCGTCCGATGAATTCCACCACTTCGAACCCAAGCGCTCAGCGCCCTTTCCCCCATGGCGTGGCCAATCGTGCCTTCACCCTGATCGAATTGCTTGTGGTGATCGCCATCATCGCCATTCTGGCGGCGTTGCTTCTGCCTGCCCTGGCCAAGGCAAAAGAGAAGGCGATGAAAACCCAGTGCATGAACAACTTGCGCCAAACCGGCATTGCGCTTGCCATCTATGCCACGGATTACCGTGACAAATTGCCCGTCCTTGAACCGCCAGGCGGCGCTTCCTGGGCCTGGGACCTGCCCATGAGCACGGGGGACGCCATGCTGACCAGCGGTTGTCAGAAGAAGACGTTTTACTGCCCCAGCACGGCGCCGAAGTTCACGGACTTGCAGAACTTCGCTGAGCAGGGGGCCGGGAATAACCTCTGGGATTTTAACACCGACCCAAATTCCGGCATCCACGTGATGGGTTATGTGATAGCGCTTTCGGGCTCGCTCTCCAAGCTCGATGCCACCAACCAGAATCGGACTCTGTCAGCCGAGTCGGTGACCTTCCCCGGCGGGCAGATGGTCACCATCCAGCCGGTGGACCGGGTGCTGACCGCGGATGTGATTATCAGCACTGCCCGCGGTCTTCCCGGCGCAGCGCACCCGGAGAACAACTACACGAGTGTGGACGGCGGGTTTAAGCAGAACGGAGTGACCTATACTCACCTCAGTGCGCATCTGCGGGGCGCGGTGCCCTCCGGGGACCAGCTCGGGTATAAGGATGGCCATGTGCAATGGCAGAAGTTCACGGCAACGGTAGTGACGCGCACCGCAAACAACAGCCCCTACTTCTGGTGGTGAAACGACGGCTCCTGGAGGTGGCTCGGCCCGGCTGCCCCAGCCTCGCCATCCTGTCTTGGCAATCGGTGTGAGCGGTGGAATCCTTAAAGTGGCACCCGTCACGATGCTCAAGACCGCCAATCACATACCGGTTCGAGTTCGAGCTGGCTCCATGACCCCCCAGCAGTCGCCGCGCTTCAAAACCTTCACCTGGCTCGTCCTTTTCTGCGCGCCGTGGATCGCACCAGCGCAGCCAATTACCCTCACCAATGGCGTTCAAAAATACGCCTCGCTGTCCAGCACGACGGTGAATATGAGCGGCAAGTGCGAACTGTGGGTCACGAATTCTTCTACGCCGCTCTCCGGTTGCACCATCAATCTCAATTCCATAGACGCCTGGCTGTTTCTGCCCGGCGTCAGACCTTCGGTGGCAGCGTCCACTTATCTGGGCCAGGTGCGTGTGAGCGGCGCGACGGCCGTGGCCGACAGCAATGTGCGCGTGGTTCAATACGGCCAGAACGGCGCAGTGGTGATTCCTCAATCTGCCAGCTTCCAGCCCTTGACCGTCTTCACTCAGCCGCAGTTCGGCGGCACTTCCACGGCTTACAGCCCATGGACTTATTACACCGGCAGAGGGATCACCAATGTCAGCTCATTCAAACTGAAACGCGGTTACCAGGTTGTCCTCGCCCAAAGCAGCAACGGCAAAAGTTGGAGCAAATGCTATGTCGCGCAGGATGGCGACCTGGAAATCGGCGTGCTGCCGGCGACGTTGGACAAGCAGGTGCAGTTCATCTACGTCACGCCGTGGCGCTGGACGAGCAAGAAAGGAATTGCCGGCAACCCGGGCCTTTCCTGGCTCAACGTGCTTTGGTGGTATGACTGGAACATTGACCAGGCTTCTTCGCGCGATCTGGAATACGAGGCTATTCGTCAAAATCAGTCCTGGCCCAGCCTCGGCCAGAACTGGCAGTCGCTCGGCGTCAACACTGTGCTCGGCTACAATGAGCCGGACAACTCAACGGCCAACGGCGGCTCCGACTTGTCCGTGAGCACCGCGATTTCCTCATGGGGCGATTTGCTGGGGACCGGCCTGCGCGTGGGCGCGCCGGCGGTCACGGACGGCGGCTGGTCATGGATCACCGATTTCGTGGCGCAGGCCGACGCCGCCGGGCTGCGCGTGGATTTCGTGCCGCTGCATTATTACTGGGCCTGGAATCCGGCGGAC
>DATKNZ010000210.1:0-7900 GCA_035541055.1 Candidatus Acidiferrum sp.
GCTCTTTGCGCTCTTTGCGGTTATCCGCTAGCCTGCCGGCGTGAACGAGACCGTGCCGAGCGTGACCGTGCTGATCGCGGCGCGTCCCGACCAGGCCGAGATCAAGGCCGTCGCCGCCAGCCGGAGGCTGGATTACCCGAGCGGGCGGCTGGAGATCATCGTGGCGCGCGGGAAGCAGCCCTCGATCCAGCGCAACGCGGCGCTGCGAGCCGCGCGCGGCGACCTCATTTACTTCCTGGATGACGATTCGGCGCCCGAGCCGGGCAACCTGCGCCGGGCAGCGGCCCACTTCGGCGATCCCAAGGTGCAGATGGTTGGCGGTCCAAACGTCTGCCCGCCGGGCGCGCCGCCGCTGGAGCAAGTCTTCGCCAAGGTGCTGGCAAGCTGGCTGGCGTTCGGCCCGAGCCGCGCGCGCTATGCCCCCGTAGGCCGCGTGCGCGAAACGAGCGAGAAGGAGCTGATCCTGTGCAACCTCCTCGCGCGCCGGCAGGCCATGCTCGATTTGGGCGGCTTTAACGAGGCGCTCTATCCCAACGAAGAGAACGCCCTCATGGACGAATTGCAAAAGCGCGGCGGCAAACTGATCTACGATCCCGAGTTGCTCGTGCACCGGCGGCCACGCTCCAGCTTAAAGGCCTTTGCGCGAATGCTCCTGACCTACGGACGGGGACGGGCCGAGCAGTTCCGCCTTCACCCGACGTTCGGCTCCGCGCTGAATTTCGTGCCGCCGCTGTTCTGCCTCTTTGTTGCGGCGCTGCCCGTCCTGCTGGCCTTCCCCCCGCTTAGGATGGCCACGCTTGGGCTCCTCGGCGTCTATGCCCTCGCGGTCCTGGCGCAGGGCGCAGCGCTCATGGCAAGCGGGCAGGTATGGCAGAGCCTGGCAGCTATGCCGCTGGTTGTGGTGACGCATATCCTTTACGGGCTCGGCTTCTGGCGAGGCTTGTTCACGACGCTTAAACCGGCGGGTCAGCGCCCGCCCATGGAAGTCGTGCTGGAGACCGTCGGCGTGCCCAAGGCGTGATGCGCAGACGATCTCAGGCGACACGCGTCCCGGCGTGGGCGAAAGCGCTTGGCGCCAGCGCCGACGCGCCGCGGGCCCGGCACTTTTTCGAGTTGCTGGCGGCCACGAGTGCAGGGGCGGCCTTGCAGGCGTGCTCCGCGGAACAGGCGCGGGTGCTCGCCGCGCTCTTGGGCGGCTCCCAGGCGCTGAGCAACCTGCTCGTGGCGCGGCCGGATTGGCTCGCCGCGCTTGAGCCGGACGCGCTGAAATACCCCCGCCGCAAACAGGGCCTGCGCAACGAGGTCAACCCCTGGCTCAAGCCCCTGCTGGCCGCCTCGGATTACGGCGCCGCCCTGACCCGCCTGCGCGAGTTCAAGTCGCGAGAGATGCTCCGCATCGGCGCGCGCGACCTCGCCCGCCTGGGCACGCTGGCCGAGACCATGCAGGAAATCTCCGACGTGGCGGACGTCTGCCTGGATACGGTCTGGCAGGTCTGCCACCGGCAGATGAGCGGGCGCTACGGGCAGCCGTTTCACCAGGACGCCCGCGGGCGTTGGCACTCGACGCCGGGCTGCGTCCTGGGCATGGGCAAGCTCGGCGGGCAGGAACTCAACTACAGCTCGGACGTGGACGTGCTTTTCGTCTATGCCGAGGAGGGCGGTGTGTTCAAAGCCGCTCCGTCGCTTGGCGCAGTCCCCCGCGCCGGCTTAAGCAGCCACCAGTTCTTCAATCGTCTGGCCGAGGCCTTCATAGCCGAAGTCAGCCGCATGACCCCCGAAGGAGCGCTCTACCGGATTGACCTGCGCCTGCGGCCCGAGGGTGACGCCGGGCCGCTGACCCGCTCGCTGGCCGGCTACGAGAACTACTACGCCCAGTGGGGCCAGACCTGGGAGCGCATGATGCTGATCAAGGCCCGGGGCGTCGCGGGCGACAACACCCTCGCCTCCGAGTTCCTGGAAACCATCCAGCCTTTCCGCTACCCGCGCTCGATCAACCAGAGCCTGCTGGCGGAGGTCGTGGCCGTAAAAGCCCGCATCGAGCGCGAGGTGCTGCGCGCGGACGAGCTGGACCTCAACGTGAAGCTGGGCCGGGGCGGCATTCGCGAGATCGAGTTTGTGGCCCAGGCACAGCAGGTCCTCCATGCCGGACGCCAGCCGTTCCTGCAAGGACCCCAAACACTGCCGGCTCTCGCCAAGCTCGCCGAATACGAGCTGCTCGCGCCCGCCGACGCGCACGAACTGTCCTCCGCCTACACCTTCCTGCGCGACGTCGAGCACCGGCTGCAAATGGAAGACAACCGTCAAACCCACACGATCCCCGCCGACCGGCAGGCCCAGCAACGCCTGGCCCGGCTCATGGGATTCTCGACGCTAAAAGCCTTCGAGACCGCCCGCACGGCGCACACCCGGCAGGTGCGCGGCATCTTCGACAAGTTGCTCAAAGGCGAGGAGGCCGAGGCTGAGACGCCGTCCCCTTTCCCGACCCGGTTCGAGGACGCCGAGGGGCAGTGGAAGGCGCTGCTGTCCCAGCACGGCTTCAAGGACCCGGACAAGGCCCTGCGCGTGTTGCGCGAGTTCGTGGAAGGACCGGGCTACGTGCACGTCTCCCAGCGCACCAGCGAACTGGCGCACGCGCTGTTGCCGCGCTTGTTCGCCCTGTGCCCGCACCCCGGCCGTAGCGCCTCGCCCAAGCGCCCGGCAGCGCGTCCCGGCGGGCGCTTCGGCCAAACGTCCTTGCTGGCGGAAACCGCTCCGCTCTCCGACCCCGACCGCGTAGTGACGCGCCTGGACAGCTTCATCGGCGCCTACGGGGCCCGCGGGACGCTCTTCGACCTGTGGCATAGCAACCCAGCCATATTCGACCTGCTGGTGCTGCTGTTTGATCGCTCGGAATTCCTCGCGGAGCTGGCCATCCGCACCCCGGACCTCGTGGACGAGCTGGTCGTAAGTGGCCGGCTGCGCCAGCGAAAGCCGGCCGAGGAAACCCTGCGGGACCTGCGCCACGGCCTGGACGATGCCGACCAATTCCTGTGGCTGCGCCGCTACCACCAGGCCGAGCTGATGCGCATCGGCCTGCGCGACATCCTGGGCCTGGCCGACCCCGAGCAATACCTCACCGAGCTTTCCAACCTGGCGGAGGCCTGCCTCCAATACGCCCTGGACGTCGTCATGGGCCGGCACCAGCTCAAACGCGCGCCCTTTGTGATCATCGGCCTGGGGAAACTCGGCGGGGCGGAGATTGACTACGGGTCGGACCTCGACGTGTTGTTCGTAGCGGAGAACGGGACGAACAACCTGCCCGCGCTGGGACGCCTGGCGCTCGAAGTCCTCGAGCTGCTGTCCAACCGGACGGACCTCGGCGTGGTGTTCCGCACCGACGCCCGGCTGCGCCCGGACGGCGAGAAGGGCCTGCTGGTGAACACGCTGGCTGCCTACGAGGAGTACTATCGCCAGCGCGCGCAGCTCTGGGAGATTCAGTCCCTGACACGCGCGCGTCCCATCGCGGGCGACATGGCCGTGGGCACGAAGTTCCAGGCGCTGGCGGCAGCGCTGACCAACTTCCGGCAGCCGGCTCTCCCGTTGGCTGCCTATTCCAGTGATTGGAAGCAGAAGATTCACCAGATGCGCCTGCGCATAGAGAAGGAGCGCACGCCCGCCGGCAAAGACGAGCTGGCCATCAAGACCGGCAAAGGGGGCCTGATGGACGCCGAGTTCATCGCCCAGGCTCTGTGCCTCGAAAACGGCTGGCAGGAAGCCAACACCTTGCGGGCCCTCGAAAAGGCGCGCGGCGCCGGCGCTTTGCCCCAGGCCGGGAAGCTCATCGAGAATTATCGCCAGGTGCGCCGGCTCGAAGGCATCCTGCGCCGATGGAGCTATGAAGGCGAAACCGTGCTGCCCGATGATCCCGCGCCGTACTACCGCGTGTCGGTCCGCTGCGGCTTTGCGACCCCCGAGGCGTTCCGCACCGCGCTGGCGGGGTGGCGACAGGCCATACGCGAGGCGTACAGCCTGGTCTTCAAGGCCCGGGCCTGAGAGGACGGGCAGGGCAGTGCGGCCGAGGCCCAAGTCACCCCTCGTCCTCCTCCTCGTACTCGTTCTCGTCCTCGAATGACGGTGCAGAAGCGAGGACGAGAACGAGAACGAGGAGGAGGACGAGCGGGCCCTGAGGATGGCCTCCGAAAGGGGCGTCAGGTGCAGGCCAGAACCGGCCTCTCCAAACCCTCGCTTGCCCCCCGCACGGCACCGGTGCATCTTGAGGCACATGAACAACGGCAGGGATAACAGAGAGAACCTGTCGGTCTCCTCTTTCCTGCTGGAGTTGGGGGTCTATGCCCTCTTCGTCACCGTTTACTTCTTCCTGGTGCTGCATTTCCTGGGGGGAGTGCTGGTATACCTCTACACAACGAGCAAGGTGAGCTACGCCTTTGTGTCGCTCGCCCTGATTGTCGCGCAGGGGCTGCTTCTCCAGACGTTGACGACATACCTGTTGCGGTTCTTCCAAGGCCTGGTCAAAAGAGATTAACGCATGGACTTTGCCATTTCCGGCGTTCATGTCAGCCCGGTGTATCTCGCGGTGGTGGGCTTTCTCGTCGGCATCCTGGGCGGGTTCTTTGGAGTGGGGGGCAGCTTCCTGGCTGGGCCGGCACTGTTCGCCGCCGGTGTGCCCATGAATATCGTTGTGGGCACAGACCTGGCCCACATCGTCGGCAAGTCCATCGTGGCCGTGAAGAAACACCGCACATTGGGCAATGTGGACTTCAAGCTCGGGCTGATCATGGTCGTGGGCACCATTGCCGGCGTCGAGGCCGGCGCCCAACTGGTGCAGGTCCTGAAACGCGAAGCCCGGGCCGATACGGTCATCGCCAGCGCGTTCATCGTCGTGCTGATCGCATTGTCCGTCTTTATCGGCTGGGAGAGCTGGAAGACGCTTCAGATGCAGCGGCGCGGGCTGGCCTCCGCGTCCACCACCAGGCGGGACGCGTCGGTCCTGGCGCACGTGGCGAAGGCAGTGCAGGCGTTCCGGATACCGCCGATGATCCGCCTCCCAACCTCCGAGATCGGCGAAGTATCGCTTTGGGTGATCCTGGGCGTGGCCGTCGTGGGCGGCCTGTTCAGCGGGTTCCTGGGCGGCGGGGCGGGTTACCTGCGCATGCCGGCCCTGGTTTACGTGCTGGGCGTGCCCACCCATGTGGCGGTCGGCACCGACCTGTTCGAAGTGGTGATCTCCGCCAGCTACGGCACGTTCACCCACGCGTTGAAAGGCAATGTGGACATCCTGATTGCGCTGGTGATGCATACCGGCGCGGCCGTCGGGGCCCAGATTGGCGCGACGCTCACGCAGAAGGTGCACGGCGCCGGCATCCGGCTGGCGTTCGCGCCCTTGCCGCTGCTGGGCGCGCTGCTGATGGTTTACACGCTGCTCACCAGGCATTGAGGGCGCGGCCAGGCGCAACGGCTGGCGTAACGCTTCAAGTAGTAGCTTAAGCTTCCGGCTGGCGGTGGTCTGAACAACCCTCCGGGTTGTTCACTCGCCGGGCCTGCGTGCGCACCGGCGCAACCCCGAGGGTTGCCGCGACGCTCGCGAGCCAGAGGCTTGCGCTACTGCCTGAACGGTGACCGGCCAGCTTCAGCCCCTCGAAAGAGGGATGCCCACCCCCACCCGAATGGATAGTCTCCCTTACGACGGTTCCGGCGACCATTTTCCTATGACCGACTCACTCGATGCTGGAGTGTTCGCGGACTGCCTGAAAGGCGGGTTTGCCAGGGTAGCTCCCGCCGGCAGAGCCCGTCAGTTGCTCAATTAGGCTAATCGAATGAACTCACGGCTGCGGGGTTGGCATTGCTTCGGCAAGGTAGTGGCATGGTTGTGCCTCGGCGCATGGCTGGCCCCCGCCTGCGCCGGGAACTACATCGCGCCGGCGAGCGCGCGCACGGATATTTCACTCGACCACGGCTGGCGCTTTATCCGGCAGGACGTGGCCGGGGCACAGGAGGTCAAATTCGACGATTCGGCCTGGGCGCCCACCGACCTGCCGCACACCTGGAATAACCTGGACGGCGAGGACGGCGGCAACGACTACTACCGCGGCGTGGGCTGGTATCGCGTCCACTTCCCGGTCAGCCGCAGCCTCGCGAGCCGGCACCTGTTCCTGAAGTTCGACGGCGCGTTCCTCGTGACGGACGTCTTCCTGAACGGCACGCACCTGGGCCAGCACCGCGGCGGGTTCGCCGCCTTCGTCTTTGACGCAACGCCGTTCCTCAAGGCCGGAGCCGACAACGTGCTTGCCGTCAAGGTCAGCAACGCCCCCGAAGCCGATGTCCCGCCGCTCTCGGCCGACTTCACTTTCTTCGGCGGCCTCTACCGGCCCGTCCACTTGCTGGCGACGGACCCGGTGCATATTTCGCCTCTGGACTACGGCTCGCCGGGAGTTTACGTCCGCCCCACGCAGGTGAGCGCGGAGCAGGCAGAACTGCAGGTCACGGCCCTGGTGTCCAATGCCAGCCCCCGGGCGGCGGAGGTCCAACTCAGGGCCGTGATCACGGATGCAGAGACGAACGTCGTCACCATCCTCACCAACGTGACCAGGCTATCCGGCACGGCCATGGCCAGCTTGGCGGTCCGCACGACCGTTCCCAGGCCACACCTGTGGAACGGCCTGGATGACCCTTACCTCTATCAGGTCTTTGTCGAAGTGCGGAACCGCGGGAAGCTGGTGGACGTCGTGGCCCAACCGCTGGGCTTCCGCACCTTCAGCGTGGACCCCGCGCAGGGCTGCCTTCTGAATGGCCGGCATTATGACCTGCACGGCGTCAACATGCACCAGGACTGGCAGGACCGGGGCTGGGCCATCGGCAGCGCCGAGCGCGAGGCAAACTTCGCGCGCCTCAAAGAGCTGGGCGCCACCATCGTGAGGCTCTCCCACTACCAGCACGCGCCGCAGACGTACGACCTGGCCGACCGCGCCGGCATCGTCTTGTGGACAGAAATCCCGCTCGTCAACCGGATCACCGAGTCGCCGGCCTTCTACACCAATGCCCTGCAGCAGATGCGCGAGTTGATCCGCCAGAACGGCAACCACCCTTCCGTGCTCTGCTGGGGGCTGTTCAACGAGATCACCATGAGCAAGGGCCCCGAACCCGCGCCGTTGGCCCGGCAACTGGCCGCGCTGGTGGCCGAGGAAGACCCCACGCGGCCTTCCACCTCCGCCGCCAATGCGCGAGACGATGAGCCTTCCAACTGGTGCTCCGTGCTCTCCTCCTTCAACAAGTACTACGGCTGGTATCACGGCCAGCCTGAGGAGTTCGCCGCCTGGGCCGACCGTGTGCACGCGCGTTATCCGTCGCGGTGCATCGGCATCAGCGAGTATGGAGCCGGCGCCAACCCCGCCCAGCATACCGAGACGCCTTCCCCTCCCGCCCCCGGCGGCCCGTTCCATCCCGAGGAATACCAGAACCTCGTCCACGAAGCCCATTGGCAGCAGATGCAGGCGCGCCCCTTCATCTGGTGCAAGCTCTTGTGGTGCATGTTCGATTTCGCCTCGGATGGCCGCAAGGAAGGGGCCACCCCGGGCCGCAACGACAAGGGCCTCATCACCTACGACCGCCGCATCGCCAAAGATGCCTTCTACTACTACAAGGCCAACTGGACCACCAACCCCATGGTCTATATTACCGGGCACACCTTCACCAACCGCCTGACGAATGCCGTCACCGCCCGGGTGTACGCCAATTGCGACAAGGTGGAACTGTTCCTGAACGGCGTATCCCAGGGCGCCGCTACCAGCACCAACTGCATCTTCACCTGGCCGCTCCGGCTCCAGAAAGGAACCAACACCGTCCGGGCCATCGGCACCAAAGGCGCGGCGCAGGTCACCGATTCCCTGCAATGGAATGCCCCCGC
>DATKNZ010000211.1:0-6940 GCA_035541055.1 Candidatus Acidiferrum sp.
ATCAAGTCCGGCTACAACGAGGACGGGCGCCGGGTAGGGATTCCTTGCGAGGACGTCCTGGTCAGCAACTGCACCTTCGGGCACGGGCACGGAGGCGTGGTCATCGGCAGCGAGATGTCCGGCTCGGTGCGCAACGTGGCCGTGGTGAATTGCGTTTTTGACGGCACGCAGCGCGGGCTAAGAGTGAAGACCGCCCCGGGCCGCGGCGGGGTGGTCGAGGGCTTTCGGGCGTCGAACCTCGTTATGCGTAACATCATGGAGGCCGCCTTCTCGATCACGGCTGCTTACGATGACAGGCAGTCGGCCGCCGCGACGCGCACGCCGTCGCCCGAGAGCATCCCGGTGATGCGCCACGTTCATTGGAGCGACATCAGCGTCAATGGTGCCGGTAAGCTGGCGGAGTTGAGCGGACTGGAGGTCTCTCCGCTGGAGGATATGAGCCTCGTGAACGTGCAGGTTACCGGGGCCCGGTCGGGCATCCGGTGCGAGAACGCCCATGGCGTGCGGCTTGAGAACATTCAATTTCAACCCGCGTCCGGGCCGGCGCTGGAGGCGCGGAATGTCAGCAAGCTCGATGTTCTTCGACTGGAAGTGCAGGAGCCGAATGGAGACCAACCGGTGATAACTTTAGAGGGCGTCTCCGGAGCTTTGCTGCGCGACTGCGCAGTCGCAAGCGGCACGGGGGTGTTCTTGAAGCTGACGGGGACCAATACCGGGGTGACGTGCGAAGGTAATCGCCTGGCAGGCGGCGTTCAGGAGCGAGCGCAGTAGGCTGGCAGGTCGCCGGCATGCCTGGGAAGACGGTGAACTGGTAAGGACGCCTCGCCGAGGCGTCCTTATGGTGGTGGTGGCGGACGCCTCGGCGAGGCGTCCCTACCCTGCAAGGGGTTACGGCCCGAGCCGGAGGCGATAGAAGCGCAGCGGCAGCGAGCCCGAATCGGGGTCTATCCAACTGAACGGCATGCTCGACGGCGTGTTGGTCGCCATGTCCGCCCAGGTCACGAGGTCCGTGGAAACCTGGACAATGTAGTCGGGGCCTATCTGCCCACTGAACGTGAGGCTGAACTGGCCTGCGGTCCACGTTGGCGAACTCAGGCTGGGCTGCTCCAGGGGGTTAACGAATACGTTGAAGCTTTGGCTGGCGCTCAGGCTTGGCGAGCCGTCGTCGGCGACCATGATGGTGCAGAGGTTGCTCGTGCCGGCCTGGCTGGTCAGCGGGCGAAAGGAGAACGCGCCAGTGACGGGGTCAACGGTGGCGTTGGCGGGTGCGCTGGTCAGGCTGAAGGTCAACGTCTGCGGCGGCACGTCGGGATCCGTCGCCACGGGTGCGACGTTGACAACCACGCCCACGTTGACTGTTTGGTCGGGGATGGCGTTGAGGAGCGGCGCGGTGTTGCTGACCGTCACGACGGCGGGGCCGCTGGTCACGGTGCCTGCGGGCGTGGAGACGATGACCGCGTAGGTGCCGGCATCGCCCGCGTAGGCGTTGGGGATAGTCAGCGTGGCGCTGGTCTGGCCCGTGACGTTGCTGCCGTTGCGCAGCCATTGATAGGCAGGCGCGGGCACGCCGGTGGCGCTCACGTTCAGGCTGATGGTGCCGCCGCCGGCGATGCTTTGACCTGTCGGCCCGGCGAGGATGTTTGGGGCCAGGGCCGGCGACCAGCCGTTCAGCCAGGTAGTGACATTGGTAGCCGCGAGCAGCCGCGGGTGACCGCTCGACAGAGTCTGCACGTTGGTAAAGCTGACCGGGGCGCTGCTCGCGTCGGTATTCTGGAACTGCCACAGGCTGTAGGTATTGGAGATGGCGGCGGACGGGCCGATGAAGGCGGGGCTGGCGAAGGTGCAGCCCACCCAGGAGGCCTGGCCGCCCGGCGTGCCGTTGTTGTCCGCGAGGGTGATATTGGCGACGCCGGCATCGGCCTCGAGGGTGCACTGCACGAAGGACAGGCCGTTGCTCGACCACTTGGTGCCGTCCGGCGTTTGCCAGTTGCCGGTGCTGCTGCTGGTGCCGTAATCGGTGCGCGCGGCAGTCAGGTTGTACGTGCTCGCGCCCAGGACGGTGTGGAAGGTACACTGGCTAAAGAACAGGTTTCCGCCCCCCCAGACGTAGTCGTAGTTGCCGCGCACGATCGTGTTCTGGAAGTAGCCCTGCGAGGTGTTGACGTTGGCCAGGATCGTATCCTGCAGGCTGGAGATGTTCGCATTGTTCACGATGCAGCGGCGGGCGCCCGATTCAATCATCAGCGCCTCGGCCTGCGAGCCGCCTTGCGGGGTGCTGTTGCTGATCGTCAGGTTCTCGATGCCCACGTCATTGGCATAGACTTTGAAAGTCATGCGCGCGTGGGTGGTGCCGCTCGGGGCAATGTTCGCGTTGTTGGGATACATGATAACGCTGCCCGTGCGGCTTTGACCGCGGAAGGTGACATTGCTCTTGGAGGCGATGTCCACGATGCCGAAGAAGTTGCCGAGGCCGATATTGATAAGGGTATAGGTCGTGTTGCCGAGCGGTATCGAATCCACGGCGCCCTGGACGGTTAGGAAATCGCCCGAGCCGTCGGCGGCAACGACCAGGTTGGTTGGATTGGCGGGGCCGGTTGGCTTGGTGGTGAAAGCCCACGTGCTGGTATTGGTGAAGCCGGGCCAATAGGCGCCGTTGGCATCCACGAGCACCCCGGGTTCGATGGTCACGACGTAGGTCTGGTTGCTGGTCATTGCGCCCGAATGCGGGTAGATGGCTGCGGTCGTGCCCGAGACGACGACGGGATAATAGTTGAACGCCTGGCTGTCGCCGGGGAACGGGCTGCGCGGTTGGACGCCGAGGGCACTGTTCGCGCCCAGATCAATGGTGTCCACGGGCGTGGCAAGGTTGGCCGCGTTGAAGATGCGGACCTTGCCGCTGTTGCCGGCGGTCGCCGCCTGGTTCAACGACAGGTAGAGCGGCGTGTCGTAGCAAATCGCGGTGGCGTTGTTGGCGGGGGAGAGCGGGGCGGCGCTGAGGCTGGTCGAGTAGATCGCCAGCTTGGCGTTGGCGCTGGTCACGGTGCCCCCGAGATTGCTGACCTGCACGCTGTAGAGGGCGATATCGCCGAAGCCCGCGCTGGGGACGGCATAGCTTGTGTCCGTGGCGCCGGAGATGACCGAGCCGTTCTTGAGCCATTGATACGTGGGGGCCGGCAGGGCGCACCCCCCTTCCACAACGGTGAAGGTGACGGGGTCTCCGAGGTTGACCAGCACATTGGTAGGCTGCTGCGTGATGCAGGGCGGCACATAGATGGCCAGGGTGAAATTGGTCGAGTCGGTGCCGAGCGTGTTGCTGACGATGACAGTGTAGGTGCCGGAGTTGGTGGGCTGCAGGTTCGTCAGGGTTAGCTGGCTGGTTCCGTAGAGGAGGAGGTTGTTGCTGTTATCCAGCCAGTAATAGGCCGGCGCCGGAGTTCCCGTGGCCCTGACGCTGACATTAGTGCCCTGGCCCGCGGTCAGGACGGCGTTGGTCAGCGAGATCGAGAGGATGGTCGGCGCACTTCCGCCCGGAGTAATGTTCAGCAGGGCCTGGGCGCTCACTGATGAGCCGTAGCTGTTCGTCACCGTGACATAGTAATAGCCGCTGTCGGCGATCTGGACGTTGGCGATGGCGAGACTCGCATTGGTTGAGCCCGAGAGAGTCGAGCCGTTGACGGTGAGCCCGTCGGTCAGGGCGTTGGTCACGCCGGCGGCGACTGCGTACCACTGATAGGTCAGAGGTGTGGCGGCATTCGTGTTGATCGCAACGGTGAAGCTGACGTTGTCTCCAGGGTTGCCGCTGTAATCGGCGGGGTTGGTGACGATGCCGGGGTTGAGCGGCACCAGGTTAAGGCCGCTGAGCGTTACGCCAATCGCGCTGGCTGAGGTGTTGTTGAAGTAAAAGGCGAACTCGTTGAAGTTCGAGACCCCCAGCGTAGTGAAGGGGGTAACCGTTGAGACATAGCTCGTCTCGATGACGGTCCCGCTGCCGTTGGTCATGCCTGCGCCGCAGTTGGGGAAGGAACTGCTGGTCCCCATGGTAACGCCGGTGCCCCCGGAGTTGTTCAACTGGAACTGCATACCCAGGCTCACATTGTTTGTAGGGTAGCCCGTCTTCGTGCTGCCGGCGTTGAACTTGTGCGAGCTGTCATACTGGAAGAACGTGGCCATCCCACTGGGGCGATAGAACATCTCAAAGCTGGGATTGCCCGTGTTGAAGTCGCACCAGTAGCCCAGGTCGTCGCCGGCCGTCGAGGGCGTGCCTGGCTCATTGAGCAACCCCATCCCCAGAATGCGTCCGGTGGAGCCGGGGTAGAGCCCGCCATTGGCTAGCATCGTGAAATTGATTTTGATCGAGCCGCCGGCGTTGGTGAGGGGGAGCGTTCCGAAAGTCGTGGTCATGAAAACGCGGGCGGTGGAGGCCGGGACTGTAAAGGTGACGGGCTGTCCGTAGGTGGCGTCGCCTCCCGAAGCGACGTTTGCGGCGACGAGGCCGCCGGTGTTGTTGTAAGCGCTCCACTGCAACTGGGCGGAGGCTGTTACGGCGAGGCCGGCGGCAAGCGCCGCGGCTAGAAGGGGGCGTCGGTTCGACAGGGACGTTGGGATTGGTTTCATACGGTCAGGTCTTGTTGAGCACGCTGGTATGGGCACTTTCGGCAACGGTCGCGTGTTGGTTGTACGCGTTGAGTGTAGCCGGTTTCCGCGCGCGGTCAGTTGCGGTTTTGTGCAAATCAGGATGATTTTTAGGAACGGGGCGCACCCCGAAGCACTGCGGGGGTGAGGGACGTGGGGCAAGCCCGGCATACCAACCGACGCCCGCGCCGCTCTTCAGCCGGGGTCGGGTCCTTTGGCGCGGTTGGCGCCTCCACCGCTCGCCGTCGGCCCTCCGTGATCTGTTGGGCGGTCTTGAGCTTACCTACTCGGGCTCGCTGGACCACTCCTGCGGATCGTATGGTGGCGTGCTGATCGAGCTGTCGGACATTACGGTGTTCCCATAATACGTAGGCAACGCCATGTGGGTGAACACGCCGTAGAAGTGTCCCCACAATAGCCTGCTCGGGAGCGTGGGAGCGGCATGGCAATCCACGTAGATGACATTGACCCGCTTGTTATGTTTGGCGAAGGCCGTCTGCACACGCCCGTTCCAGCGCGAACTGGCGGGCTGATACGGACCGGAATCGGACGCCCAAACCGTATCCAGCCAGGCGCCGTCGGCCGAACCGTCGCCTCCGTTGCCAGACGAGTTCAGGGGGTCCCGAGAGGCGCTCATGTCGCTAATGGCGACCATGTCGGCCGGCTTCTGGATGTTAGTTGCCTTGATGCCCACGAAGCCTGAATTATCCATTTTGCCGCTCGCGTCATGCGTGCCGAAGACCGCAATTTCATTGAAGCCATAGGACAGAAACCCAGTAATGGAGGGCCTGCCGGCCTGGGGGACGCCGCCAACAAGGTAGGACAGCCCGCGTTTGCGCTTGGGGCAGACCCAGACCAACTCGTTCGGCACCACGTTCGTCAACATGGGAGCGATCGTGTTGGGCGTGACGCGGTCCGTGTCGAACCACTCCCCGCCGCAGGTGATTCCCAGGGCGTTGTGGAAGGGCCCCGTCGTCCACCATCCTTTTGGCGGTGTCGGAAAATAGTCCTGGTTGTCCACGGTATACAGGTGAACGCCCATGCCGATCTGCCTCGCGTTGCTCAGGCACCCCGCGGCCAGCGCCTTGTCGCGGGCGCTCGCCAGGGCCGGCAGGAGCAGGGCGGCGAGGATGGCAATAATGGCAATAACCACCAACAGCTCGATCAGGGTAAAGGCCGCTCCCGGTGCTTCGGTTTTAAACCTGCACCGCGCGGTGCGTTGACATTTCACAAGTGCTTTCCTTTTGACGCCCGCCGTCCGATCAGGCCCGCGGCGGACCTGCCCGGCTCATTGCAACTGCTGCCGACTCTAGCCGACAGCCGCACCTTGTCAAGCGGGCGGCGGAGGGAGGACGCTGGAGCGACGCTTGTGCATTGTTACCTCTGGCGCGCCATTTCGGCTTGCCGGCCACCCCGAGCGGGGCATAGTACCTATCAATGGTTGCGCCCGTAGCTCAGTTGGATAGAGCATCTGCCTTCTAAGCAGAGGGTCCTGGGTTCGAATCCCAGCGGGCGCGCCACTTTCTGGCCCCTTTGTGCCAGATTTTGTGCCACGAATTTCCGGGCGAAGCGCGCTGCTGCCCCCAAAAGGTGTTGTGTTGAACCTATAATCGGTACAGCACATGAAGACAGCGTCCGCGCAGGTTGCTCCTGAAGCAGAAATCCTCGAAGTAGACTTTTCCGCCGCGCCCAAGGCCGGGTATTCCGAGCTTTGGGAATTGGCCGCCGATGGAATTTACAGGTACAGGCCAACCGGCACGTATTATTATCGTCCCCTTTTGCCAAGCGGAAAACGTACGCACCGAAGCCTGAAAACCCAAAACCTCAAAATCGCGAAGGAGCGCTACTTGGCTCTATGCACCCAAAATGGTCATGCAGCCGAGAACAAACTCAAAGTTGGCGACATCATTGGCCGTTACGAGGCCGACGGCTTCCTGGATGAAAGCCTTGAAGCGCGACCACCAAAGACCGAGGCCGATGAAAAGCGCCACTGCGCGATGCTTCGTCAATTCTGGTCGGAGATTCGGATTCAAGACGTATCGGACCTGATATGCGACTCGTATTTCGAGTGGAGGACCAAACCAGCTAACTTGAAACAAGGAGAAGGGCGACGGACCACCGACCGAGAACTGAACACCCTGAATAACGTCTTCAAATATGCGAAACTGCGGGGAGTAATCAGGGTCAATCCCCTGGCCGACCGGCCCAAATATCAAAAGAGCACGTCGGTCAAACACTGCCGGGAATTCTGTCCGCAAAGCGCCGACGAACTGCACGAAGCTGCGGTAATGTTGTTCCAGCATCCGCA
>DATKNZ010000212.1:0-11455 GCA_035541055.1 Candidatus Acidiferrum sp.
GCCGAGAACAAGCTCCTCTACGTTCCGCGCTCGACGCACACCATGGTCCTCGACGCCCGGACGGGCAAGACCGTGGCCGATATTCCCGGCCAGAAGCGCAACCACGGCGTGGCGCTCGTGCCCAGCGCGGGGCGCGGGTTCATCACCGATGGCGCGGATGCCTCCGTCACTGTCTTTGACCTGAAGTCCTACGCCGTGCTCGGCAAGGTCAAGACGGCGGAGGACGCGGATGGCGTCATTTACGACCCGGCGAGCGGGAAGGTGCTCGTGGTGTGCGGCGACGCGGGAGTGATGGTCCCCATCTCGCCGGACCTCGACCCCGCGACAGGCAAAGCGGACGCAGCCGTCGAGCTGGGCGGCAAGCCGGAATTCCTCGCGGCGGATGGAAAGGGGAAAGCCTACATCAACCTCGTGGACAAGAACCAGGTGGCGGTTGTGGACACCCGCGCCATGAAGGTCCTCAACAAGTGGCCTACCGCTCCGGGCGGGTCGCCGGTCGGGATGGCAATGGATGTAAAGGGGCGGCGCCTGTTTGTCGGGTGCCGCAGGCCGCCGAAGCTGATCGTGATGGACGCCGATAGCGGCAAGGTCCTGGCTGATCTCCCCATCGGCGCCGGCGTTGATGCCACCAAGTTCGGCGGCGACGCCTTTGCCAGTTGCGGCGATGGCACCCTGACCGTCGTCCGCGAGACGGCGCCGGGCGAGTTCAAGGTGCTCCAGACGGTAAAGACGCCGCGTGGCGCGCGGACCATGGGGATTGATCCGGCAGCTCATACCCTCTACCTGCCTACGGCGGAGCTTGAGCCTCCCGCGCCCGGTCAGTCTCGGCCCCGGCCAAAAGCCGGCACCTTCATGATCGTCGTCGTAAGCCGGACAGGAGAATAGGCGCGACGCAACGCCGCCCCCGCCTTGGCCGTATCCATGCAGTTGGTTTCGGGGAGCACGCGCGCCCTCGCGTGTCCCGGCCGGCGCCCTCGCCGGCCGGAGCCGGGCTGGCATCGGCCACTAAACGGTTAGCCGCGTAAGCCCTGCCTGTTTTCCGCGGGGGCGCGGAAAACCGCACGCGGGGGCGCGTGCGCTCCCCTTCACCAACTGCATCGTTACGCCTTAGCGCGATTTACTTCGGCGCCGCGCTGGGTTGGAAGAGAAAGGACATCGTGGCGTTGGGCGGGCTGGTGTAGCGCAGGGCCTGGCCTCTGCGCCAGACGCGGAAGAACGTCTCTTTATCCGTGAGGTTATTGACCACGACGGCGATGGAGCCGTCGGGGTTGAGAGCGGCGGTGGCGATGAACTCGTCGCTGCTCGAGGTGCAGGGGATGCGTTTGGCGCCCGGCCGGATGAACCGAGAGAACTGGCCGAAAACGTAGTGGGGGGGATTGAAGGAGAGCTTGCCGGTCGTGGTGTCCGCATTCACGATGGTGCCCGAACTGGCGCCGGGAATGCCTCCCGCATGGCGCGGGCCGCCTTCCTGGTCGCACATAAGGTTCCAGACCACCCACCCTTCGGTCCAGTTGTTGAGGTCGTAGATCACGTTCCGGGAAAGGCGCAGCGCAGCCGGCCAGGTGCCGCCAATGCCGCCTTCCGTGTAGAGGAGGTGTTTGTCGGGGAAGGCGTCGTGCACGATGCGGACGTTGTCCCAGTGGTCGCCGGTGTACCAGTGGAAGGCGGTGCCCCAGATGTATTTGGAGGCGTCCTTGTCGTCGTAAGCGGGTTGGGCGCGCTGGTAGATGAGGCCGCGGTTGTGGTCCCAGATCATGAGCTTGACCTGGGAGAGCCCGGCATGTTCGAGCGCAGGGCCGAGGAAGTGCTTAACGAAGTCCTTCTCCTCGTCCGCCGTGTAGATGCAGGATTCCCAGACCTGCGTGGCGAGAGCTTCGTTCTGGACGGTGAGGCCCCAGATCGGGATGCCCTCCCTGGCGTAGGCCTGGAGGTACTTAACGAAATAGTCCGCCCAGGTTTGGTTGTATTCGGGCTTGAGCTTGCCGCCGTGGAGCATGTCGTTGTTGGTTTTCATCCAGGCCGGCGGACTCCAGGGCGAGGCAAAGAGGCGGAGGTTGCCCCCGGCAGCCGCCTGGGCACGCTTGATAAAGGGCACGCGGTCCTTCAGATCGTGGGCGATGGAGAAGTCCTTGAGGTCCTTGTCGCCAGGCGTGTCGTCGTAGGTGTACATCTCGCCCGAGTAGTCGCAGCTATGAATGGTAGTGCGGCAGAGGGTGTAGCCGTTGCCTTCAGTGGGGTCGAAGCATGCCCTCAGGAACTGCTCCTGGGATTCCTTGGGGAGCTTTCCAAAGGTGGTGGAGGCGGCATCGGTGAAGGCGGCGCCGAAGCCGATGATGGTCTGGAACGTCTTGCCTTCGTCTATGATGATGGTCGGGACGTGCTCGTCGGGCTGGTCAAGGGGTTCAAACGTTTGGAAGCCGCGGTCGGCCAGCAGCATCGGGCGGACCGCTTCCGTTGCGGCGGAGGCCGGGGCGCCGGCGGGCGGAGCGCCGGGGGCGGTGATGAAGACACGGGCTTCCTGATACTCGTTAGCCCGGGCGCAGAGGACTCCGGCGCATAGACATGAGAAAAAGGTAAACCGGATGGTCTGAAATCGGGCGAGGGTGACTGGCTTGGTATTCATAAGAACGTTGCAATAGAAGCGGTTACAGCTCTCCAGGTCGAGCCTCGATTTCCCTCAGTGGCCTGCTGGATTGCCTTGTGTGGGCCCGGTGTGTCTCCCATGGGGCCCGGACCACATGGGAGACACACCGGGGCACCTCAAGGACTACATCCGGCGCACACAGGGACATCCTGCCCGCGGCGGTGCCTGGGCGCTACCCCTACGCCTCCAGGCAGGCCTAGCTCAGGCGGGTTTCGTTTCCTGGGGCTTGGGTTCTTCCCGCTTGCGCCCACTGCTGTACTGAAAACTGACACCAAACAAGGCAAGGATGAGCCAGCCAGCCAGGAGGACGTAACTCGAGGGGCCGGCTGAACCTGATTTGAGCTGATCGAACCACAGCGGCAGGTCGCCGTGGCCGAGGTGAGCCCAATGGGAAATGCCTGATACAACGAGATAGGAGCCGCTGAAAGCCGTTGATACCACAATCATGAACTTTTGCAGCAGGAGCGCCAGGATGCCAAAGGCTACGGCGACGACCAATAAAAGCAGCGGCGCGGCCTGGTGGCCCGTTCCGCCGAACACCGCGGCGGCGACAACGGTACCCGCGCTCACCCCAACCAGAAAGACGCCCAGGTAAAAGAGCCAGACGCACAGGACCGCACCGAGAATGCCTCCGGCGATGGCACAAGCCAGCGCGATGCCGTTACTGGCCGGGGCTATGGACATTCCGGCCGCCCAGCCGCCGGCTGCACCCAGGATAAGACCCGTTATCGCCAAGGTCAGTTTCAGGATGCGATAGCCCAGGAAACAAATGACTATGCCCAGGACGATCGCCACCGGAGCGGCGAGCTGACCGGCGAAAACAGTAGTGTTCATGCTCGTTCCATAAGCCTCCTGCCTACCTCAGGTTAACCCCTCACGCGGCCGGCGCAAACAGCGGCTTCACCGAAGGCCGATTCAGCACCAGGATCGTGCACACGCCCAGAGCGGTCCCGAACGGAATGGACAGGCACTCCACGCAAGCCCAGATGAAGCAAAACGTGTAATGCCTTCGCCGGGCAATGCACCATCCCGTGAGGAGAGTTAGAACGGCGAACGTCCAGCCAAAGAGAACGAAGAAGCCGCCGAGCAGCAAAAAGAACCAGCCCAGGAACGCCGGCGGTGCATTGCCCCCCTGCCCAAAGAGGTGCGGCGCCATAATCAAGATCAGGCCGATGATGACATGGATAATGGGGATGCAGGCAAAAAAGGCCGAGATCCCGCCCTTGACGTAGTGAAAGATGGACAAGAGCCGGAGGTGTTCCTGGTCAAGCATCGGCTGCGCGGCTGGGGGCGCGGTATCCATAAGGCAAAGATTACCAGAATCAGGGAAGAAAGCAGCACAAATTAAATCCCTCTTGTGCTGCTGTTTGTTCCCCGACCCCAGCCTGTTACCTGGCGGCGCCCCGGAGCGTCTATAAGGCAGGAACGCATACTGCTCGAGATGAAGAGACGCATGATTCGTTGGCCGTTGATCCTCGGGTGCCTGTTTCTGCTCGCTCTCGCCCTGCCGGCCGCGGCAGCTCACGGGAGGCGGATAGCAGCCCTGCGGATGGAGACCTTTCATCTCGCCAGCACCACCCGGATCACCGTGGGCACGAACCACTCGTCCTCCTTGGGGGACCTCAAAGTCGGAGACCATATCAGCGTCAGCTATATCCAGGAGAACGGGATGGATGTGGCTCAACGGATTGGGGATGGGGTGCCGCACAAAGCACACACAGCCGGAGCGACGTCAGGTTCTCACCACCACGCCACGACGCCCGGGCTCATGCACATGCATGGTGTGGTACGCGCCCTTGACCTGCAGGGCGGCACCTTCACGATCACTCACAGGTAAGCCAGGCGAGCGCACCTTCATGTGGGCGAGGCCGGATAAGCACCCAGCCTGAAACTCAATACCCCCGCCGCACCAACCCATAAACGGCCAGGATGATCAGGATGCAGACCACCGACATCAGCAGAGCGGAGCTGATGAAATAAGACACCACTACCATCAGTATCCCCCCGACCATCGCGCTAAGGCATTGCTGCTTCTTGCCGTAGATGAAATAGCCCACGCCGACTGAACCCCAAACAAGCGACGCAAAGAGGAAGCTGGCGGTGAACATCAGGAGCAAGGTATTCCGGGCGGCGTGCGTAGGCTAGCCCGGACCGGTCGGCACCCCGTTGCGGGGCGGTGAAACCCCCGCCCTTGCAAACCCCTCCACCTGCCCTTAGTGTCTTTTCCAGCGATGCTACACGCGGTATGAAACGACGTCTGATATATGGCCTGATCGCCTTCGTCCTGACTCTCAACCTGCTGATCGGCGCCCGGGTTTACCTGGCTTCGGCGCAGGCGGCCGAGAAGGACTCGGCCTACCCCAGCCTCGAGCTGTTCTCCTATGTGATGGAGAAGGTGCGCAAGGACTACGTGGACGGCCAGAAGCTCACGTATCAGGACCTGGTTTATGCCGCGTTGAAAGGCATGATCAGCACGCTCGACCCGCACAGCGAGTTCATGGAGCCCGAGAAATACAAAGAGCTGCAGAACGACACGCAGGGCGCCTTCGGCGGGCTGGGCATCGTGATCGCCATGAAAGACGGCTTTATCACCGTGATCGCGCCCATGGAGGACAGCCCGGGCTTCAAGGCCGGCATCCTCTCCGGCGACCGGATTATCAAGATAGACGGCAAGAGCACTGAGAAGCTGAGCCTGCCGGATGCGGTGAAGTACCTGCGGGGCGAACCCGGCACGGACGTCCAGATCACCGTGTCCCGCCCGGCATCGAACACCACCAAGGACTACAAGCTGACCCGGGCGGTGATCAACATAGACATGGTGAAAGACATCAACGGGAAGAAGGAATTCCCTTTGGGCGAGAACAAGATCGGCTACATCCGCCTGGTGCAGTTTGGCGAGAAAACGAGCGCCGAACTGGAAACCGCGCTCAAGAAGCTCAATAAGCAAGGGATGGAGGCGCTGATCCTGGATTTGCGCTGGAACCCAGGCGGGCTGCTGGAGCAGGCCGTGGACGTCTGCGAGAAGTTCTTGCCCAAAGGCGACCTCGTCGTGACGACGGAAGGCCGCAACCCCAGTCAGAACTCGGTGCGCCGGGCCATGGGCCGAGGGGACGAGCTAAACGGCAAGCCGATGGTGGTGCTGGTGAACCTGGGCAGTGCCAGCGCCTCGGAGATCGTGGCTGGCTGCCTGCAGGACCTCAAGCGCGGCATCATCCTGGGCGAGAAGACCTTCGGCAAAGGATCGGTGCAGAGCATCATTCCACTGGCGCCGCTGCCCGACGGGGTTTCGGCATTGCGGCTGACCACGGCGAAGTATTATACGCCCAGCCACAAGGTCATCCACGAAGTGGGCATCACCCCGGACATCGTCGTCCCCATGACCGAGGAGCAGGAGCGCGAGGCGCAGCTCAAGCTGACGCCCGGGGGCGTCGAGAGCCTGGAGCCCGCCGACCGCGAGAAGCTGGCCAACGCGCGCGACCCGCAATTGGAGCGCGCGATGGACCTGCTCAAGGGCATCACGCTGTTCACCCAGCGCTCGCCGATGCCGGACCAGGCGCCGGCTAAGGGTGCCAAAATGGCGGCGAGATAGAACCGTGCCGCGGGGTGCGTGTTTCGTGCCCGCGCAACAGGCGGACGCAACACGCAACCCGTAACACATAACAGCGCGGCGTCCCTGCCCTGCAGCCTTTTGTGCTACGAGCGGGCGTGAAAGATTCAGCATAATGGCCTTCCTGGCCTTTGAGACCTCGTGTGACGAGACAAGCGCCGCCGTCATCCATCAGGGACGGGTGCTTTCCAATGTCATCTCGTCCCAGGTAGCGCTCCACGCCGAATACGGGGGTGTCGTGCCGGAGCTGGCCGCCCGCGAGCATCTGCGCAACCTGCTGCCGGTGGCCCGGGAAGCGCTGCGGCAGGCCAACACCACGGCGGACCAACTGGAGGGCCTTGCCGCGACCCAGGGGCCGGGCCTGCCGAGCGCTCTCATGGTGGGGTTGAAAGCCGCGCAGACCATGGCCTTTGTCCTGCGGCGTCCCTTCCTCGGCGTGCACCACCACGAGGCGCACCTTTACTCTCCGTGGATCACGGGTCCGCCGCTAACCGCGGACTTTTCCGCAGTGCAACCCAACGTCTCCCTGGTAGTGAGCGGCGGGCATACGTTGCTGGTGCACGTCCGGCAGGCCCTGCAACACCGCCTGCTCGGCTCCACCATTGATGACGCGGCCGGCGAATGCTTTGACAAGACGGGCAAGCTGATGGGGCTGCCCTACCCCGCGGGGCCAGCGATAGATCGCCTGGCCGAGAGCGGCAACCCCAGGGCGTTTGATTTCCCCCGGCCCATGCTGGATGACCCGGGCGATGATTTCAGCTTCAGCGGCCTGAAGACCTCCGTGCGCTACTTCCTGCGCGATCATCCGGGCCTGCTGGACGACCCACAGCATTTGCGCGACCTGTGCGCCAGCATTCAGGACGCGATTGTCGAGGTGCTCGTGGCTAAGACGGTGCGCGCCGCCAAACGGCTGCGGGTCGGCTGGGTAACCGCCTCGGGCGGCGTAAGCTGCAACCGGTCTTTGCGGCGCGAGCTTGGGGTTGCCTGCGCCGCCGCGGGGCTCAACCTGCGCCTGGCGGACCCGGCGCTTTGTGCGGACAACGCCGCCATGATCGGAGTAGTGGCGGAACGCAAGCTGAGCATGGAGGGGGAGTGCACCACAGCGGATGGAGACATCCGGCCCAACTGGTCGCTGGCGGAGAGTCTTGAGTCTAAGGTCTAAAGTCTTGAGTCGGGTGGACTGAAGGCTTTAGACCCTGGACTCAAGACTGAACCAACGCCGGGCTGGGGGGTAGAAAGTGGAATTCTGCCGGCCGGCCGGCCACGCGCGCCCGGCGGGCTTCGAGCGGCTCCTCCAGCAGGTCCCGGATCGTGCGCAGCAACTTCGGCAGGTCCAGAGGTTTTTCCATAAGCGCCCCTACGCCGGAAGCTAACGCCGGGAATAGCTGGTTCGGGCGCGCGGTGATGATGACAACCGGCAGGAGCGGATGGTCGCTGGCCAGCCGCTGGAGCACCTGCCATCCATCCTGTATGGGCAGGGTTAAATCCAGGAGCGCGAGCTGGGGCGACTGTGCCGCGGCCAGCTCAAGGGCCTCCGCGCCATTGGCCGCCGGCAGGACCGTGTACTCTTCGTCCTGCAATACCCGCAGCAGCATCCAGCGCACTGCGGGATCATCATCCACCAGAAGGATTCTACTCTTCGTCACTCTAAAAAAAGACCCTGTGGCTGGTCGCGGGCGTGAGCCAAGCCACAGGGAGCGGTGGGTCGCCGCTAAATCATTTTCCGCTGCGGGCCATCCCGGGCACTTCCTGCAACCGCATTGCCCCATTCCATTCAGCCCGCAACGTCTGTCTTACGCGCTGTGCCGCGTTCGACTGAGCAATACCCTACATAGCGATTTCCATGCCACGTATCCCGGTGCGACATTCGCGCGGCTTTCTTAAGGTTTGGGATGATCCACGCCTGGGCTGGAAGCTAAGCTTATTATCACCGCAGGTAAGTAACTTACCACCTGGCGCCACGCCTTTCAGGGTTCGGCGGATTTGTCACTGTGGGCTTGGATTGCCGGCCCGCCGACGCCATCATAGTGAGCGCACCGTGAGCGGCGGTATCAAATACAGGCTGGTAGCATTCGTTCTGGCCATAGTGGGGATGTTTATCCTGATCGCCTGGGCGGCCCATGCCTCGTGGCAGCGGAGCGGGGATTTGAATGAGAAGCTGAACACGGTCCAATTGCAGAGCTTCCAGATTGCCGAGCACCTGCAGCAAACCATCTGGGAGCTCAACAACTTTGTGCTCCGCTACGGGGTCTATCATGACACGAACGATTGGGCCCACTTTCAGCGCGTGAGCAAGGAACTGGACCAGTGGATTGACGAGCAGCGCCCCATCCTTAGCTCCGGCGACGAAAAGCTGATTCTTGACCTCATCAACACCAATTACGACTACTACATGGCCGCGGCGCGGGATATCCAGACGCGAGTCAGGCCTAGCGCCCGGCCGGGCACAAGGCTCGCCGAGTTCGCCGACTTCGAGAAGCAGTCGCAGCGCATCCTGAGGCTGGGCTCCCATCTGGCCAAGGCGCACCTCGAGTCTATGGGTTCCTTTCTGGCAAGCTCCAGGAAGTCTCTGAGCTTCCTCCGCACGGTGTTGCTGAGTTCGCTGGGGCTGCTGGTGCTGACGCTCGGCGGGCTGGCCATCATCGTTTACGGCGAGCTGGTAGCCCCGTTGCGCGTCAAGCTGGTGGAGAGCCAGGCGTTGGCCGAGCGCCAGGAGAAGCTCGCCGCGTTGGGCATGTTGGCCGCCGGGCTGGCGCATGAAATCCGCAACCCGCTCACGGCCATCAAGGCCTGGTTGTTCATCCAGCAGAAACACCTCGAGGCCAACACGCCGGAGCACACGGATGCCGAGGTCATCGCCCATGAAATCAGCCGCCTCGAGAACCTCGTCAAGGAGGTGCTGATGCTCGCGCGGCCCTCGGATCCCCATTTCACCACCGTGATGGCCGACGAACCCTTGCGGCAGGTGCATGCTCTCCTCGCGCGGCAGTTGGCTGAGAACAACATTGACCTCCGCCTGGTTCCGGAGCCTCCACGCGCCCAGGTGTGTATTGACCCCGAGCAGATTCAGCAGGTGCTTATCAACCTGATTCAGAATGCCGCCGACAGCATCGGCGCCAACGGCGAGATCACCCTGCGTGTTCGGCTGGACCAGAAGCGCCTCGCCGATCGCCTCACGGACGTCGTCATCCTTGAGGTCGCCGATACCGGCAAGGGTATTCCGCCCGAGATCCAGAAACGCCTGTTTGATCCTTTCTTCACCACTAAGGAAGGGGGCACCGGCCTGGGCCTTTCCATCGCCTCTCGCATCGTCGAAAAGCACGGCGGCGCGCTCCAATACCAAACCCATGTGAACCACGGCACCACGTTTGGGGTGGTGCTGCCGCGGGCAGAACAGTGAAGGATTTAAGGTTTTCCCCGTCCAGGGTATCCCATACACGGCGATGAGCAACGCGGCCAGAGTTCTGCTGATTGAAGATGACCAGGGCATCGTCATGACCCTGCGGCGGCTGCTGCGGGAGGAGGGCCACGAGGTCCTGATCGAGACTCGCGGGGATACCGGGCTGGAGCGCGCCCAGGCTGAGGAGCTGGACGTCGTGGTCACCGACATGAGGCTGCCGGGGCTGAACGGGCTGGAGATCGTGCGGCGGCTTCATGCCGCCAAGCCGCGCCTGCCCATTATCATGATGACGGCGCACGGCACGACCGAGAGCGCCATCGAGGCGACCAAAGCCGGCGCCTTCGATTACCTGCTCAAACCGTTTGAGATGCCGGAACTCCTGACGCTCGTCGCCAAGGGCATCACCAGCCGGCGCCTGATGACGGAACGCGTCGAGTTGGGCGCTGCCCGGGCCACCAGCGCCGCGCTGGTCGGGCATTGCCGCGCCATGCAGGCCATTTACAAGGAAATCGGCCGCATCGCTTCCAAGCCGATCAACGTTCTCATCCGTGGCGAGACCGGCACCGGCAAGGAGCTCATCGCCCGCGCGATCTACCAGCACAGCAACCGGTTCAAGGCGCCGTTTATCGCCATCAACTGCGCCGCCATTCCCGAGACCCTGCTGGAGAGCGAGCTGTTCGGCCACGAACGCGGCGCTTTCACGGGCGCGGAAGTCCGGCGCGTCGGCCGCTTCGAGCAGGCTGACCACGGCACCATTTTCCTCGATGAGATCGGTGACATGACCCCTGGCACCCAGGTCAAGCTGATGCGCGTCCTGCAGGAGCGCTCGATCCAGCCGCTCGGCAGCAAGGAGACCATCCCTGTGGACGTGCGCGTGCTGGCCGCCACCCATCGCGACCTCGAGGCGGCGATCCGCGCCCGTCAGTTCCGCGAGGACCTCTACTACCGCCTCAGCGTGGTCGTCATCCACCTGCCGCCTTTGCGGGACCGAAAAGAGGACATTCCCGACCTGGTGAAGTATTTCCTGCAGAAGCATGCCGCCGAGTTGGGTGTGGCAGACCCTTCCATCCATTCCGAGGCCGTGGAGTGCCTGTGCGCCCAAAGCTGGGCCGGCAATGTGCGCGAACTGGAGAATGTCATTCGCAAGGTCCTCCTGCTGGCCCAGGACTACACGATCAATGTTGAGCATGTCCGTGCCGCCCTGGCTCGCCCTTCTCCGCCGACCGACGCCGCCCATCAGACCCTAGGCGAGCAGGCCAACGCCCTGCTGGCCGCCGCCGAACGCGGGGAACTGAACGACGCCTATGAGCGCATCCTGCGGGCTGCCGAGCGCGAGATCTGCGCGCGCGCCATCGAGCTGGCCCAAGGCAACCAGGCCAAGGCCGCCCGCTGGCTGGGTGTGACTCGGTTGAAGATGCGCGAGAAACTGGCTCACTTTGGCCTCCACCCCCAGCGGGACGCCTCGCCGAAGCCTCACGAACCGTGAGCTCGGGCGGGGGTCGCCTGGACCTCAGTGAAACCCCGTTCGCTTGCGCGGAAGAGCAGCCGGCACCGGCCCGCCCGGACAGGGCCGTGCTCAGCGGTCGGTGCACACTAAGCCAGGTCGATGCCGGCGACCTCGCGCTCGCCGTCCGAGCCATGGAACCATGCGATGGATAACTCGAAGATCCTCGGGTCTGAATTTTGACACGCACGCGGATTCCTGGCAGCTTACGGAGTGCGTGAGATCTTGGGAAGGACGGGTATATCCGCGACAGCGCTGTGGACACTGGTTGCCGGAATCTTAGGCAGTTCAGGGAGCGTC
>DATKNZ010000213.1:0-11209 GCA_035541055.1 Candidatus Acidiferrum sp.
GGTGTGCGCGCCCCACCTCCCACCGCTGACTCGGTGGTATCTTCACCCACATGTAATCACGCCCAGAGTGCCCGGGCGCGCCTCAGCTCTGTCCTTTTCCAGGTAGGGACGCCTCGCCGAGGCGTCCGCGTGCGACCGAAACGGACGCCTCGGCGAGGCGTCCCTACCAAAACAGGGACAGCGCAGGAGAATCGGCTTTCCAGGGAAGGGGCGAAGCATTAATCCTCAAGCCATGCGACTCACCTGCCGATCACTCCTCTGTCTCTTCACGCTTGCGCTAATCCTGGCCGGCGTCCCGCTGGGGGCCGCACCCAGGCAACTAACTTACGTTGACCTCGTGTCACGCCTCACAGACTTGTCTTGCCTCGCGACGCTCCCCGCCGCAGGCGACCAGTGCGCCCAATGGTCCAGCTACGATCGCCATAGCCGCTACGACGAGGCCACGGGCAAATACATTGATTGGGATGCCAACGGTGACGGGGACGGCATCATCCGGAAGGAGGGCAACCTGCTGGTGCTGGCCGAAATGCAAGGCCCGGGCTGCCTTTGGCGCATTTGGTCCGCAGCGCCTAAGGACGGGCACGTGCGCATCTACCTTGACGGGGCGAGCGCGCCCGCCGTGGATTTGCCATTCGTGGGCTACTTCAACGGCAAGAATGCGCCCTTCACCCGCTCGGCGCTCGTCCACACGGTGTCCAAGGGCTGGAACAATTACACCCCTATCCCGTACCAGAAGTCGTGCAAGATCGTCGCCGAGCCCGGTTGGGGGTTGTATTACCACTTCGACTACGAGACCTTCCCGCCAGGCACGGAGGTTCCCACGTTCAAACGCGACCTGACCGCCGCCGAATCTGACGCTCTCGACCAGGCGAACCGTATCCTGAGGCGGTGCGATTTCGCCGATGACTGCCGGCGCGCGGGGGAAACGCTCCATACGAAGTCGGTCACCGTCGCCGCAGGTAAGACGGCGCTCGTGCAGCGGCTGGGTGGGGCGTCGGCCATCACCGGGCTGCGGGTGAAACTGGATCTGCCTGCAGCGCCGGCCGACCGCGATGTGCTGCGCGAGTTGGCCCTCCAGATCAAATGGGACGGCGAGAAGGAGCCCTCGGTCTGGTCCCCACTGGGTGACTTCTTCGGCACGGCGGGCGCGAACAACTACCGCTCACTGCCGCTGGGGCATACGGGCGACGGCTGGTGGTATTGCAACTGGTACATGCCTTTCGCCAAGGAGGCGCAGGTGGAGCTGGTCAATGACGGCCAGGAGCCGCGCACTGTCGCCGTCGAAGTCACGAGCGCGCCGTTATCCGCAGCCCCCGAAACGCTGTCGCGCTTCCACGCGAAGTGGCACCGGGACGCCTTCCTGCCGCAGGAGAAGGAGCGCTGGATTGATTGGCCCATGCTGAAGACAGAGGGCGCAGGCCGGTTCGTGGGCGTAATGCTCCACGTCTGGAACCCACGCGGGGGCTGGTGGGGCGAAGGCGATGAGAAGTTCTATGTGGACGGGGAAAAGTTCCCTTCTACATTCGGCACGGGCTCGGAGGACTACTTTGGCTACGCTTGGTGCTGCCCGCAGTTGTTCCAGCACGCCTTCCACAACCAGACTTACAACGACGGCAACAACCGCGGCCACGTCTCGGTCAACCGCTGGCACATCACGGACAATGTGCCCTTCCACAAGTCTTTCGAGGGCTGCATCGAGAAGTATTACCCCAACTCGCGCCCGACGCTCTATGCGGCCACGGCCTACTGGTATCTCGCCCCCGGCGGCAAAGACCCGTATCGCCCGGTGCCGCTGAGCGAGCGTGTCGGCTACTGGACCCCGGTGCAGACCTTCAAGGTCAAAGGCGCCATCGAGGGAGAGAAGCTGAAAGTGCTCAGCACGACGGGCGGCAGCACCCAGGAGCAGGACATGACGGGCTTCGCCGGCCAATGGAGCAATGACGCGCACCTTTGGTGGACCGGCGCCAAGCCCGGCGACAAATTGGAGCTGGCGCTGCCCGTGGGCAAGGCCGGCACATACAAACTGGGCGCGCAAATGACTAAAGCGCCCGACTACGGCATCGTGCAACTGTACTTGGACGGGCAGCAGCTCGGCGATCCCATTGACCTGTACCATTCGTCGGTGGCGCCGACCGGCCTGCAGCCGCTTGGCCGGCACGACCTGACCGCCGGCGAGCACAAGCTGGCCATCGTCATCACCGGCGCGAACGAGCGGGCGATCAAGGCCTACATGTTCGCGCTGGATTACGTGCAACTGACCCGCGCGCGGTAGGCGAGCACGGAGCGCGCCCGTCCTCGGGCGCAGCAGCGTCCAATACTGGCTGGGCGCCGGTCCACTCGGGCGTTGCTGTGACCGATGACCGGCGCGCTCCGTGCTGCGCCCGCAATACAGGGTTGACATTTTACGAAAGAGAAATATATCCTGCCGCCACATCTGGTTCATGGCCGCCGCAACCAAAACGATTTCAGCCCGGCCCGCCCGGACGGCAAGGCGCTTTAAGATCAAGCGCGACACCGTCGCCCTCCAGCAGGCGGACCTGCTCCTGCGCGTACGCGCCGGCGACGGCACCTCGCGCGTCGAGCTGGCGCGGACCATGAACCTGGCGCCCTCCACGGTGGGCATCTATGTAGATCACCTGGTGACCGAAGGCTTCCTCACTGAGGGCAAGGGCCCCACCCGGGAGCTGGGCCGGCCGCCGACGCTGCTCGCGCTCAATCCCCAGGGGGGCCGGTTCATCGGCGTGGACTTCGAAGCGCGCAACATCATGGCCATCGCCGTGGATTTCTCGCAACGCCCGCTCAAGCGCTTCCACGACACCATCGGCGCCGCCGAGCCGGTGGAGAGCATCGTGCGCAAAATCGAGCACGCCATCCAAACCGTCAGCGCGGGCGATGACCGCCAGCTCCTGGCCATCGGCGTCGGCGTGCCCGGCGTCATTGACCCGGAGAAAGGCGTGGCCCTCAGCTATAAGCACATTAAAGGCTGGGAGAATGTGCCGCTCATGCACCGGCTGTCGCACCGGTTCGGTGTGCCGGTCTTCGTCGAGAACACCGTACGCACGATGGCGCTGGCGGAGCTGTGGTTCGGTCAGGGCCGCGGCCTGCGCAACTTCATCTGCCTGGGCATGCGCAGCGGCCTGGGCGCCGGCATCATTATTGACGGGCAGATCTATCGCGGAGCCGATAACCGCGCCGGAGAGATCGGTGACTGGCCGTGCGAGGCGACTAACAATCACGGCGCCAGCAAGCGGGGCTCGCGTCCGGCCTTTACCCGGCTGGAGGACATCGCTTCTCTGCACACGTTACGTGACCGGCTGGGAGCTCCGGGGCAGGCCGAGGCGCCCCTGGAGGCGCTGCTGCGCGCCGCGGCCGAGGGAGACAAGGTCGTGCTCGGCTTTCTGGACCGGGTGGCGCACGCCTTCGGCCTGGTGCTCAACCAGTTGAACTGCGCTTTCAATCCCGAGAAGATCATCCTCGCCGGCGCGCTCGCCGGCTTTGGCGAACACCTGCGGCTGCCGCTGGAACGGAACCTCACCGCGTTCGCTCCGCCCAGCGGCGCCCCCGCCATCGTGAGCTCCGAACTGGGCGCTTTCAACGGCGCCATCGGGGCCGCCGCCCTGGCCGTGCACCAGTGGAAGCCCGTGCCGCCCTGAATCCGGTATCGCCCTATGCATTTCAGGCAAGCTGGTAGGGACGCCTCGCCGAGGCGTCCGGGTTGCGGCAGACGCGGGGGCGGACGCCTCGGCGAGGCGTCCCTACCAGGCAGCCTCAAGCGCACAGCCTTAAACCCGTATCTCTTCAAATTCATCCCAACATTCACACCTGTTTAATATGAAACTCTTCATCGATACAGCCGACGTAGCCCAGGTCCGCGAAGCCTGGAGCTGGGGCATCATTGACGGCGTCACCACCAACCCTTCCCACGTGCACAAGTCCGGCCGCAAGCCGAGCGAGGTCTATCGCGAGATCTGCGACATCGTGAACGGCCCCATCAGCCTCGAAACCATTGCGCTGGATGCCGACGGCATCTTCCGCGAAGGCGTGGAGTTGGCCAAAATCCACAAGAACGTGGTCATCAAAGTGCCCATCATCAAGGAAGGCCTCAAGGCGGTGAAGCGGCTGTCCGCCGAAGGCTACAAGACCAACGTGACCGTGACCTTCTCGCCGTTGCAGGCCCTGCTGGCCGCCAAGGTCGGCGCGACCTATATCAGCCCTTTCGTGGGCCGCCTCGATGCGGTTGGCCACGACGGCATGGACCTCGTGCGGCAGATCAAGACGATCTACACCAATTACGGGTTCAAGACGCAGATCATCGCCGCGGCCGCCCGGCATCCGCTGCACGTATTGCAGGCGGCCCTGGCCGGGGCCGACATCATGACCATGAGCTTCGACATCCTCCAGCAGCTCTATCAGCACCCGCTGACCGACGTCGTGCTGGATCAGTTCCTCAAGGACTGGGCGAAGATTCCTGTGAAGTAGGCGCGGCCCAATGAAGACATATCCGCTTTACCTCAACGGCGAGTTCGTAGCAAGCGAACCGGCCTGGGACGTCATCAATCCCGCCACGGGCGAGCCTTTTGCGCGCATTTCGACGGTTGACCGGCGGCGCGTGGCGCAGGCGCTGGCCGACGCGCAGGCGGCGTTCCCCGGCTGGCGGCAGCTTACGGCCAAAGCCCGGGGCGAATACCTGCGGCGCATCGCCTCCGAAGTCGAGCGGCGCCGCGACGAGATCGCCCGGCTCATCAGCAGCGAGAACGGCAAACCGCTGGCCCAGAGCCTGGGCGAGGTCGGCATGACCGTGGACCACCTGACGTGGTTCGCCGAGGAAGGGCGCCGGGCCTATGGGCGCATCATCCCGCCGCAGGCCGCGGGCAAACGCAATATCGTGCTGAAGACGCCCATCGGCGTCGTCGGCGCCATCAGCCCGTGGAACTTCCCGCTGGTGCTGGCGGTGCGCAAGCTGGCCCCGGCCCTGGCGGCGGGGTGCCCCGTTGTGCTCAAGCCGGCGCGGCAGACCCCCCTGAGCTGCATTGCCTTCGCCGAGTGCTGCCAGGCCGCGCAGTTGCCCAAGGGCGTGCTGCAGGTTGTCTGCGGCCAATCCAACGAGATCGGACAGGAATTCCTAAGCAACCCGCTCTGCCGCAAGGTCACCTTCACCGGCTCCACGGAAGTCGGCAGGACCTTGATCCGGGGCGCCGCGGACACCGTGAAGCCGCTGTCGCTGGAACTGGGTGGCAACGCGCCATTACTGGTGTTCGAGGACGCGGACCTCAAGGTCGCGGTGGAAGGCGCCATGCTGGCCAAAATGCGCAACACGGGTCAGTCGTGCATCGCCAGCAACCGCCTCCTGGTGCACCGCGCCGTTTACAACAAGTTCCTGGATGCGTTTGTGGCGCAGGTAAAGGCCCTCAAGGTCGGCGAGTTCTCCGAGCCCGGAGTCGAAATCGGTCCGATGATTGACGAGACCGCCTTCAAGCATGCCCAGGCTTTGGTGCAGAACGCCGTCAAAGCCGGCGCGAAAATCCTCTGCGGGGGCAAGCAAGTGCCGCGCAAAGGCTACTTCCTGGAGCCCACGGTGCTGGCCAATGTGCCCGCGAACGTACGCTGCCTGCACGAGGAAATCTTCGCGCCCGTCGCGCCGGTAACGCCCTTCGACAGCGAGGAGGAAGCCGTCCGTCTGGCGAACGATACCCCCTTTGGCTTAAGCGCCTATGCCTTCACCCGCGATGTAGGCCGCGTCTTCCGTCTGGCCGAGAACCTGGAGGCCGGGATGATCGGCATCAACGATGGCCTGCCCACCACCAGCAACGCGCCGTTTGGCGGCGTGAAGCAAAGCGGCTGGGGCCGCGAACTCGGCAGCGAAGGCCTGGATGCCTTCCTGGAGACCAAGCACATCTCCATAGTCGTCGGCTGACCCACGAGCCGGAGGGTAGGGACGCCTCGCCGAGGCGTCCGCTGTCGGCGCAGGACGGACGCCTCGGCGAGGCGTCCCTACCCGCCAGCCCTCCGCCCCAGCGGCTCCCGGCCAGCCGCCCTTAGCCAGCGCACACCTCCAGCCAATACCGCCGCGACCTGTGAGGAATCCCTCATAAACCCCTCCTAAACCCGTCCTAAGCCCCTCGTATACCCCTCGTATACCCCTCGTATACCCCTCGTATTTTAAATACGAGGGGCATACGAGGGGCATACGAGGGGTATACGAGGGGTTTAGGACGGGCTTAGTGGTAAGTAGCGTTGCGATAGCTATTTAGGACGACGCGCATGGCTGGCTGGTGTCCTGCACCGTCGGAGCGGGATAGGCGGCCCGCCGGGGTTGGTGCCGCTCCGCTGGAGCTTGGCCCGGCGTTGGGGGGTGCTGCTTGCTACAGACATGTCGCTCCTGCCGGAGCTGGGCCTGCGCGCGGTCAGGATGCCAGACCTGGTGATGCCCTCGACTCAGGCACAGGAGCGCCTTATTCTCAACCGGCTTATGCGCAATATCGTGTTCCAGGGTCTCGTCGAGGCTGCCCGCAGCGGAGAGCCGGTTACGCTAGGCATTATCACGGGGGTGAAGGGCTCCAGCCCGCAGAAGTTGGGCGCCAAAGCTCTTTTCTATGCCGACGGACGCATCAAAGGCACACTGGGCGGCGGGTGCCTGGAGGCGGAGATCCAGCAGCGAGCGGTGCAAGCTTTGCGCACGGGGAAGGCCGCCTCCTTTGACCTGCTCCTGGACCACGACTTCGGCTGGGACGACGGCCTGATGTGCGGGGGTAAGGTGTGCGGCGTCATCCTCCCGGACGCGCAGGCGGCGGGGGATGCGTTTTGGGCGGAGTTGGACGAGCGCAAGGAAACGATCGTCTGGGGGGTGAAGGGGGACTACTCCGTGGCCAAGGCGCCGGGCGGTGGATCGTCCGCACGCACTGGCGTCGCAGCCGAGCGCCGCATGCCGGAGGAAGCGCAGAGGTGGGCGCTCTGCCGAGACGCCGCCACGTCGGATTGGCTTTACCAGGAGACGGTGATTGCTCCCTGCGCGCTGTGGATCGCCGGAGCGGGCCACGTGGCGCAGGCGGTGGCTCCGCTGGCGTTGCAATTGGATTTCAGTGTGAGCGTCTTCGATGATCGCCCGGCCCTGGTCAGCCACCAGTTCTTCCCGGGGGAGGTCGCCCTGCACGCGGAGGTTTGGGAGAAGCTGCTGGCGCTGCCTTTGCCGCCGGTGCCGACCTTCGGGCTCATTGTCACCCGCGGGCACCGGCACGATGGGCTGGTGTTAAGGGAGTGGATTCATCGGCCGTTTGTCTTTTTAGGTATGATCGGCAGCGCGCGCAAGGCCCGCATTATGTTCGAGCATTTCGCGGAGGAGAAGCTGGCCACGCCCGAGGAGCTGCAGCGCGTGGCCTGCCCCGTGGGCGTGAAGATTCGTTCGCAGACCCCGCCGGAAATCGCCGTGAGCATCATGGCCCAGTTTATTGATAAGCGGGCGGAGCTGGTTTACGAGCGGGCGGGCTCTTCCCATGAGAAGGGGGAACATCCAACATCCAACATCCAACATCCAACATCCAATGGCTGACGCCGTGGCGCTCATTGGTTGTTGGATGTTGGTTGTGGGATGTTGGATATGTTCGTGTCCGGCGGGAAGTCTCAGAGGACACCTGACCCGAATCGTTCACCCTGGCAGGGGCGCCTCGCCAAGGCGTCGATCGTGTGGCGGCGGCGGACGCCTCGGCGAGGCGTCCCTACCCTGCGTTCAGTCGTTGGGCACCCAGCCTTTGCCGGGAATGTACTCGCGGCTGCCGGAGGACGTCTTGCACCCGGTCCCTACGGCTATGATCAGGCCCGCAAGCAACAGAAGCAGACAAAGCTTTGACATGCCGCCATTTTAATCCAGATTGCCAGCGGAGCAAGCACGAGAAGGCTCAGGCAACAACAGCGCATCGAATGCCAGAGAAGGGCAAATACCTGAAAGGCCAACTGCTTTTGGACAGCGGCCAACTGCGCGGCTCGTTCTTTCAGCGCACGGTGGTGCTCATTTGCCAGCATGACGCCGAGGGCGCGTTCGGGCTGGTGCTGAACCGGCAAACCGGCAATAAGGTCGGGGAGGTGATTGTGGCCGATTTGCCGGACCTGCTCAAAGACTACCCGCTTTTCCTCGGAGGGCCGGTGCAGCCCTCGGCGCTGAGCTACCTGCACTCGGATGCGTTCCTGGCGGACGCCAACGTGATGGCCAACCTGAGCCTGGGGCATTCGCTGGATGACCTGGTGGAGCTGGGGGAGTCGTTCGCGCCGACGCGCAAGGTGAAGCTCTTTGCCGGTTATGCGGGTTGGAGCCCCGGCCAGCTTGAAGACGAGATGAAGCGCAAGGCGTGGCTGACGCACCCGGCGTCGCTGGAACTGGTGTTCGACACCGATCCCGAGCAAATGTGGCAGAGCATCCTGCGCCGCAAGGGCTGGAAATACCGTCTGCTGGCGCAAACGCCGGAAGACCTGTCGTCGAATTAGAATGGCGCCGGCTTGCGCTTGGCCGAGCGGCCCTTGCGATAGCTTACCGTCTCAGCCCGCCTTTGCCCGGCCGGGAGCGTGTCGTCCACCGCCCGCTTGAGCTCACGTATCTGGTCGCGCAGCAGGGCAGCCTTTTCGAACTCCAGATTGTTGGCCGCGGCCAGCATCTCCTGCTCCAGCTCCTGGATGGTCTCGTTCAGGTCAAGATCCACGCCTGACTCGTTCAGGAACGCGTACGCCTTTTGGGAGGTGGCGCGGTGCAAGGACAGGCTCTCTTCGACCGCCCGGCTGACGCTGCGCGGAGTGATGTTGTGCTCCGCGTTGTAGGCGAGTTGCTTCGTGCGGCGGTAGTCCGAGACGGCCAGGAAGTTCTGGATGCTCTGCGTTCTGACGTCGGCGTAGAGGATGACCTCGCCATGGAGGTGGCGCGCGGCCCGGCCTGCCGTCTGGATGAGGCTCGTCGCGCTGCGCAGGTAGCCTTCCTTGTCGGCGTCGAGGATCGCCACGAGCGAGACCTCCGGCAGGTCCAGGCCTTCGCGCAGCAGGTTGATTCCGACCAGCACGTCGAACTCGCCCTTGCGCAGGGAGCGCAGGATTTCCACCCGCTCAATGGCGTCTATTTCACTGTGGAGGTATTGGACATTAATGCCTATCTCGCGCAGGTAATCCGTCAGTTCCTCCGCCGTGCGCTTGGTGAGAGTGGTCACCAGGATCCGCTCCTTGGCGTCGGCGCGTTTGCGGCACTCGTTGATGAGGTCGTCTATCTGCCCCGTAAGCGGCTTGAGCGTGACCTTGGGGTCCACCAGCCCCGTGGGCCGGACGATTTGCTCGACCACGCGGCCCTTCGACCATTCCAGCTCGCGAGGACCTGGCGTGGCGCTCACGTAGATGGTTTGGTTCTGCAGCCCCTGGAACTCCTCGAAGGCCAGGGGCCGGTTATCGAGCGCGCTCGGCAGGCGGAAGCCGTATTCCACGAGGACGGTTTTGCGCGACCGGTCGCCGGCATACATGCCGCCGATTTGCGGGATCGTGGCGTGCGACTCGTCCACCACTAGCAGGAAGTCTTTCGGGAAGAAGTCGAAGAGCGTGCAGGGGCGCGAGCCGGGCGGGCGGCTGGCGAGATGACGCGAGTAGTTCTCGATGCCGGAGCAGAAGCCCATTTCCTCCATCATCTCCAGGTCGTACTCGGTGCGCATCTTGATGCGCTGGGCTTCGAGCAGCTTGCCGTGCTTCTCAAACCAGGCGATGCGATCGCCCAGCTCCTCCCGTATGGCCAGCAGCGCGGGCCGCAGCTTCTCGTAGGGCGTGACGAACTGCTTGGCGGGATAAACGGTGACGGCGGGCAACGGCGCTAGCTTATGGCCGGTGAGCGGCTCGAACTGGGTGATGCGTTCGACCTGGTCGCCGAAGAACTCGACGCGCAGAGCGTCCTCGCGCCCCGCCGGGCATAGCTCGACGGTGTCGCCGCGCACGCGGAACTGCCCGCGGGTGAACTCGACGTCATTGCGGGTGTATTGCAGGTCAACCAGTCGGTGCAGGAAGTGGTCGCGCGCCATCGGCTCTCCGGCGCGGACGGTGACCACCATGGCCTCGTAGTCCTCCTTGCTGCCGATGCCGTAGATGCACGACACGCTGGCCACGACGATGACATCGCGGCGCGAGAACAGGGAACTCATGGTGGAGAGGCGCAGCCGCTCGATCTCCTCGTTTACGCTGGAGTCCTTCTCGATGAAGGTATCCGTGCGCGGGATGTAGGCCTCCGGCTGGTAGTAGTCGAAATAGCTGACGAAGTATTCGACGGCGTTGTTGGGGAAGAAGCCTTTGAACTCCGCGTAAAGCTGGGCGGCGAGGGTCTTGTTGTGGGAGATCACCAAGGTCGGCTTGTCCACGTTGCGGATGACATTGGCGATGGTGAAGGTCTTGCCCGAGCCCGTAACGCCGAGGAGGGTCTGGTGGCGCACCCCGGCCTGCAGGCCCTCGGTCAGCCGGGCAATCGCGTCGGGCTGATCTCCGGCGGGCTGATAGGGTGAGACGAGTTCGAACATAGGCGACGCCTGGTCAGCAGGAATATGGATTGTGCAGCCGTAGGCCGCAACAAGGACCACATGGGCACGGACACAATGCGCTTGTCCGCCAGGCCCCGGATGAGGAAGGAGTTTTGCGGCACTCCAGGCTTGCTCCCGTCTCGCGCATCCCATCTCCGAAGCCGCGGTGCGCCCATGCCGAGACTCGACCTGGTGCGGCTTGCCAGTACAATTGCATTATGACTGAGGTTTTCCGATGCTGGATAGATAGCAGGCTGTTAGCCAAAGCCAGGTTGGTTGCCGAGGAACTCGGCACGACGCCGGGCGAGGTGGTTCGGCTTATGTTTTCTCAAATGGTCGAACAGCGAGCTATCCCTTTCCCGCCCCCGGCGGATAGCCCTGAGGAAGAGGTATTGTCTCCGGCCAAACGCCGGGCGGCGATCTGGGACAAATTATGATCCGCAAAGCAGTGCAGACCTGGTTCGTGGACTTTGGGATAGTGCCTCTCGGAACATAATTGGGGGAACTCGACGGCTGGCGGTCCTCGTCCGGGCCTTTCAAGCCCGCCCGGCCACGTCATACCTCTTTTCCTCCTTTCCCGCCTTCCCTCAGCCTCGCTAAGCTGGCCCAATGCGTATTTTATCCGGCATCCAGCCCTCGGGGGCGCTGCATCTCGGCAACTACTTCGGGATGATGAGGCCCTCGATCGA